>JAWBNK010000001.1:0-300000 GCA_038827615.1 Thermosphaera sp. | reverse complement strand
CAGATTGATCAAATCGCAGGGTACTGCAAAGCCGTAGGTAAAAGAATTCTTATTTTAATGGAGGCCTCGGAGGAAATCGATGAATACATGTTGACCTACATATCCACAGTGGCTTCAAAAATACGGCATATAATGGAACTCATCGTCTCCGCCCTCCAAAGCCTCGGAAGGAGTTTTCAAGAAACACTAGAATACGCCAACGAGATTGAGAAGCTGGAAGAGGATGTCGATGACTTGAAGCTCGATGCTTATAGAGTCATACTCAAGAAATGCAATTCTAAATCAATAGAATGGTGCATTCTCTCCAAGGAAATCATTGATACATTAGAGGAGGCTACTGATAGAGGGGAGAGAGTAGCTGACATCTTTAGAATGATAGCGGTCTCATTGAGTTAAATAGTATCATTCACTCACACCTTTATATTCCTTTGATGAGAATTATTTAACTATATTGGAGCGTGGACCTAATGCCAATCATTGGTGCCTACGTCATATTCACTACGAATGTTTCAATGGATCCTGCAACACTTTTGGGATTCATGTACGATCTTCAAACTTTCTTCAAGCACGTGAAAAACGTGAAAATCAACGTGACCAAAGAAGGTGTCGTTGTGCTTTCAACAAAAGTAAAGACTTTCCATGGCTTCGATCGCGAGCTTAATCTCAGCTTAAAAGTAGAATCAATAACACGCAATAGCATAGTGATAAAAGGAGTGGGTGAACTAGCCGATTTCGTAATGAAGGCTGACCTCAAACCTGCAGACAAGGGTTCTATTGTCGATGTAAATCTAAATTGTGAATCAAAGGAAGGAGGGATATGCAACAACTTCATATCCTTATTGTACTCTGGATTGGTGGAGTTGTTTGAGAAGCCGCCTAAAGTATCCGTTAAACCACCCCCGGTAATGCCGGCTCCCGCACCAACCCCCGTACCAGCAGTTCCAGCTGCAAAACCCGAGTTGCCGGCTCCGCCGCCCAAGCCCCAGCCCATTAAACCCGAAGAAGAATATCCGTTGGAGAAACTATTGGATGAGACATACTTGGCCATTTTAATGCTCAAATCTGACTTGATAACTACTAAGAATCTATCCCCAGGATGGAGTATAAGCGAGATAGTTAAGATTTCAACGGATTCGCTCAAGGATATCGCTAAATTCAAGCTTGGATTGATCACTATAAGGGATGTTGCAAATAGAATAAGCCTCACAATCCCTGTGTCGAGAACAGGAGACCTATTAGGATTCGTGGGGATGATTGATAATAAGGCTGTGAAAGGCCCGCTACCTGATCTAGAGCGGACAATCCCACTGGTATCGAGAATGCCGGTTAGCGTGAGAGTCTGGGGCGTTAAAGAACTAGCGTGATCTAAATTTAATTCAATCAACCATGAAGTTTTTAACCACAACCTTTCCGCTTAGGCTTTTAAACTCTTTTTCGAACTCGTCAAGTAATGGCATCGTGCTACCTCCCTCGTAACCCACCTTTAACGTCGAGAAAATTACAGATTTCCTGATTACTTCTTCTTCATCAAGACCTTTGAGACGGTGGTGAAGATAGCATGATGCAAATGCATCGCCGGCCCCCAACGAGTCTATAACAACCACGGGTTGGGAAAAATAGGCTTCGATAATCCTTCCTTCTCTCGAATAAACCGTTATTCCCCTCCTTCCTTTCTTGACGATGAGAACACCCCTAAAATGGTTCCTCATAATCTTGAGGAAATCGGTTATGCCAATATTTTTAGAAACATGTTCAAGTTCCCTCTGACTCACAAAGACTATGTCGAAGAATCGAAGATATTGATTAACGGCCTCCCAGCCCTCTTTCGCCGTCACGCGTCCAATATCCCATGACATGGTGACCCTTAATCCCATATTTTCTACTACCCTCAGCGCGTTCCTGAGGCTTGCTATTGAAAGAGATGTTACGTGAATGTGATCAACGCCAACCAGTAATGATGCTACTTGATCATCAATAACCAAAGGCTCCGCGACATTCAGCTTACTATAAAGTAAAACGTTTCCCATCACGTCTCTTATCACTATGCAGTAGCCGCTTTCTCCCTTTACCGTTCTCACACCACTGAGAGAGATTCCCTTTTCTCTGAGAAAGGTTAAGAGGAACAATCCCCGATCATCGCTTCCTATGTTTGCAATCAACAAAGGTTCCGAGCCCAGGTTTATAAGGCCCACAGCCGTGTTTAAAGCTGAACCCCCGGGATACCTTACATCCCTAATTATTCTGTATTCATCATCAATGGTGGATATGCTCTCCACTAGGTAAACATAGTCGACAAGTGCATGACCCAATACAGCAACTTTCATTTCAAGACCTCTCTCAAAGCTCTTATGAAGTCCTCAGCTCTCTTCTCATCCAACGGGTTTCCCGCAATGCCATTCTTTTTGATAAATGATCCTACAATGACTCCGTCAGCATTTTCCATCAGAGACTTTATATTGTGCGTTGATGCACCACTCCCCACATATACAGGAGCCGGAGAATACTTCTTAATTATCTTAAGGACTTCAACGCTAGGAGGTTTCCCAGTCCTCTCTCCAGTAACTATGACCGAGTCTGCCCCTCCTCTCTCTACGGTATCCTCGAGTATATCCTTTAACGCAGTAGTGAGAGAACGACTCCTAATGGTTTCTTTGGCCCTCAATGACAAAATCGTTAAACTTCCAGCATGTTTGACGAGAACATCAGCAAATATCATTACGCCTGGGTAGTTTAATCGAACATCCCTCATGAACGGTGCCTCAGGCTCTATCACGCCGGAGTCAGAGATTATTGTCTCGGAGAGCGCGTTCACCCTTATAAACTTGGCACCAGTGGTCAACGCAATCGAGTACGCCTCCCTCCCGGAATTCCTCAGTATGTTCAATCCTACGGGGATCTTCACAGAGTCCACAACTCTTTTCACGATGACAGTCATAGCGGAAAGAGCAAGCGGATCTAAAACCCGCTTTAAGTAAGGCTTATCCCCGAAATTCTCAACTAGAACTCCTTCAAAACCGATTCTTTCAAGGGCCCTGGCCTCAGAAGACGCTAATTCGGCCATCCATGAAACATCGACCTGGGTTTTAACCGTGGTATAAGGAAGCCTTGGTAAGTGGATGACCCCGATTACACGGGGAAGTAATGAGTCCGTAATTCTGTAACACCCGCAGACCCGATCTCTATATAGTTGATTTAAGAGGAAATAAATAAAGATATAAGCCCTTTTCAACCTTCATACTCATGAAGGGCCCGAGCATAGAGCCGTAGGCAATGATGATCCCAGGCCACGCACCTGTTAAAAGTGGCCCGGGTAGCTCAGCCTGGATAGAGCGCCGGGCTGTGGAAGCCCGCGATGAAGGGCTTGCAGAGACCCGGAGGTCCCGGGTTCAAATCCCGGCCCGGGCCCTTACTGTTTATTTTCACTATCCTCCGAGATTATTCACCTCTCCTTAGTGCAAAGGATTCCGGGGAGATTAAGGGCTAAACTCCCTTCGCATGCTAGGTTCAACTCTCCACCCGCTCCCAGTCGCCTTACCCCCAATTCACGTAGACCAGGCAACGGCGATGTGGTTTTCACCTTGAAAAAAGCGCCATATTCTCCTACTGTTTCTGCACCAAAAACCTTATTGCACCTCCAGTGCTTCAGATGTTTTCTGCTCACACCCCTCCCCCGATTATCCTCCTCATGGATACCTGTATCTCCAAGTACATACCAATGCGAAGTCATCTTTCAAGATACTAACACTGTTTCAAGCTGGGCTTAATACCCTCAGCACTTCTCGCTCAATGATCGTAGATAAGGTAGAGTTGTTGCTTAGCTCATCAATCCAAAACTATTGGACGCCGATCTCTCAGGGCTTCGGAGTAGTCCATCAACCCTTTGCAGGTTACATTTCAACCAAATCCATAGTTTTCAGGGACTTCCAAAGTTTTTACCCCTTTCATCTCATCAACTAAAACAATTTAATTGAGCATCCTGCTAGTTATCTTTCTAGATATTTTCTCAACGACCTATCATAAACTACTATACCAATTAACAGGACTGCAACCGCTGCTAGCACAGCTCCAATAATGTAGTGGATAACCTCCCCTGGCTCGGCCTCAAAGACAATCACATACCTTACGACGTCTACAGCCCAAGTGGCCGGACTGTAATGTGCCAATACACGCATCCATTCCGGAAACCATTCTCTGGGAAACCATATTCCCGTTAGAAAAGCTAATATTAAACCTAGAGACACGCCTAGATTTGAAGCTCCTCTAGCGCTCTTAACCCCTAATGACAATATTGAGCCCATTCCAAGGGATAACAAGGCTAGAACTAAGAACATCGCTGGCACTATCCAATGTTCTATGCGGAATGGGCTCCAATAAATTTTCGCTCCGCAGAAGAACACGCCAGAGATGATTATGACGATTGATGTGATCGACAGGGATAAAATGTTAGATAAAACCTTTCCAAGTATTAACTCAGATGGTGTGATCGGCGATGCAAGTATCTTGCGCAAGCAACCTTTCTGCTTTTCCTCTAGAAGCGCAGAGGAACCCATGGCTAATCCGCTGTAAAGAAAAGTCATTCCTATGGCTCCGATAGTATACCAGCCGATCCAAGCTTCTCTAGAGATTAAGGCCTCAGGCAAAACTTCAGTGAAGGACGCATTTATTGGGTTCGCCAGTCCCTTCAAAAATCTTTCAACGATCTCTGAGTGAGCGTATTCCTCTGGAATATAACTCATAACCCAGGCGATCTTCTCCTCAGAAGAAGCCTTGCTAAATTCCTCTATAAACTTTTCCAGCATGTAGCGGTTGATTTGGGTGGACTGCGCACTCCTTGCGCCAACATAAACCTCTAGAGTCGCCTGTCCTATCGTTAAGAGTTCACTAAAACCCTCTGGTATTATAATGCCCGCGTCGATTCTTCCCCTCTTGATGTCCTCGAGCAGGGAAACCTTGTTATCATATATTCTCACATTAAAGAGTTTTACATCCTTATACTGGGCCTCTTTCAGGGCCTCAACAAGCATCGAGCCATTGACTGGAAAACCTGAGGATGTATCGTAATTAACTAGTCCAATACTCATAGTCATAGGCTGGTCTACTCCAGGGGGAATGAAAACGTAGGCTGTTATAGCCAGCCATATTAGCGGCCAGGCAATCATCCAGAAGACAAAAGTCTTGTCTCTAAAAGTCTCCTTCAAATCTTTCACAATAATCGCTTTAATCACGCTGGTCTTCATTTCCATCAATCCTCCTACCAGTTAACTTTAAGAAAACATCTTCGAGTGTTGGCTTATTGATTTTAACGGAGACTATTCTGATTCCATTCTTGAAGAAGTCTAGAGATATCTGGGGTAGGAGGATATCTGGATCCTCATGGTACACTCTTATAGAGGAGTCAACTACTACGATGTCTCTCGGTTCGAGATACTTATCCAGCACACTTCTTGCCTTATCCTGGTCGCTCGGGTTGAAAAGCTCAATGCTTATCACGGGCTTAGGAGCATAACGCTTCTTTAAGTCCTCAGCCCGGCCCTCAGCGATTATTCTGCCGGAATTCATAATTGCTACTCTATCGGATAAAATCTCTGCCTCATCCATATAATGCGTCGAAAATATTATCGCCCTATCTGAGGCCTTGATTTCATTTAGTAGTTGCCAAACCTCTCTCCTCACCTGCGGATCCATTCCTGTTGTAGGTTCATCCAAAATAAGGATACTTGGATCATTTACTAACGCGGCAGCGAGATTCAGCCTTTTCTTCATCCCACCAGAATAAGTTTTTACCGGCTTGTTCGCGTACTCTTCCAGCCCAACCCTCTTTATTAAATACCTAGCTCTCTCAACCGCCCTCCTCCCAGTTATTCCATACAGTCCAGAGTAAAACATAAGATTCTCTATGCCAGTTAGAGAATCGTAAAGAGCGGGTTCCTGTGGACAGTAATTAATCCTAGACCTAATTTCCGGGTTTTTCGCCTCACCACCGAGTATTTCAACGACCCCCTCATCAGCCTCTAACACACCAATTATGATTGAAAGAAGGGTTGACTTCCCGGCACCATTTGGTCCTAGAAGGCCGTAAACCTCGCCGAATTTTACGTCGAAACTGACATTATTAACTGTAATTTTTTCGCCGAATCTTTTCGTTAATCCGCTTACCTTAACAGCTATCTTCATCAACCATCTTAGTTTTCAAATTAAACGCCATCCTAATAAAATTTTACAACAGAGTGTTAGAAGGGTGTATCCGAAGAATGAAGGGGGTTTACTAAGATGGTTAATGAAAGTAGCTCGGGCACTATTATTTGGAAACAGTGTATAAAAATCGTTTGATGAAATGAAGGGGTTTGAGAAAATTTACACAGGAGGTAGAGGCAGAGGGGATGCGGGTGACGGCGGGGCCTGCGAGTATTTCTTCACACAATCCCCTAATCCAGCATATAGGAGGAGCCATGCTATGATAGTGAAGATTGGAATCAATATTCCTATAATATAAAATATGCCTGCGATCATGAAGTTGGAATTCCCCTCAAGACTATTTAGATTAAAGGATAAGATAACTAGTCCAATGTAACCTATGATCAACAATATGTATCCTGCGAGTACTAGGAGAATGCCAATTACGAGCAGGGTCAGTATGGCCCCCAATATCAGTAGAATGAGACCCCATACTAGTCCGATTCTCATGAAGGAGACACCAGTTGAATATCTCTGGTCAATTCTCGCTAGCTCGCCCGCTCCGGGAATAAACTTCCCATAGAGCCCGATCAAGCTGATTAATCCTCCAACTATCATTAATACAATCATTAATATGAGCCCAGCTAGAATTCCACCCCCGTTAACTCCCCCGTATCCAGCTCCAACGACTGCGATCAAGAATACTAACAGGGAGATGCCCAATACCACCCATCCAAGTATTATTTGCCTTACTCCTTCCCTCATCCTTTTGAAAGCTTCCAAAGGATTTTGGGACGTGGGAACCTCCACTTTCAACACCAATACTTATACATACCACATGGTTTATATAGCTTCTTAATCTTACTGATTGAGAATCGAGAAATCCTTTTGATTGAAATTTATAAGGTGCTGGGTTCAGATTATAAGGATTGAGGCCGCCGTAGCTCAGCTCGGCTAGAGCGCCGGACTCATACGGGTTTCCGCAGATCCGTGGTCGAGTAGCCCAGGGGAGATCCGGTTGCCCCGGGTTCAAATCCCGGCGGCGGCATTTCTATAGATACAGTTTTATACCAGAGGGAGATAACATTATATCATGGTGAGTCGTGTTGAAGGCGATTGCGCGAACAACCCTTCTATTGATCCTCGTAATTGTAGCAGTAGTAGCAGGGGGAATATACTACTATTATACGACTCAGGTGGGTCCAGAGTTAAAGATCGGGATAGTATACGATATTGGTGGAAGGGGAGACCTCAGCTTCAACGATATGGCGTACCTAGGCGGCAATAGGGCAGCGAAAGACTTCGGGTTGAAGCTTGTTGAGGTTCAGAGTAAGAGTGAGTCTGACTACTTGCCGAACCTCAGAAACCTAGCTAAGACCGGCGAGTACGTCGTGATCGTTGCAGTTGGATTTCTAATGGCTGATGCTGTAAGTCAGGTTGCAAGCGAGTATCCAGACCAGTTGTTTGCAATTATAGACGCCGTCGTAGACAAGCCCAATGTGCTGAGCGTGGTCTTCAAGGAGCACGAGGGAAGCGCTCTCGTTGGAGCGTTGGCAGCGATGGTTGCCCACTATCATAATTATTCAGCAGTGGGAGTAGTGTTAGGAATGGAAATACCGGTGCTATACAAGTTCGAAGCCGGATACTACTGGGGTATTCGTTACGGTGAGACGCGGTTTGCAGAGAGAACAGGGACTGATATTACCCCGCTGAGAATCCTCTGGACATACACGGGTCGCTTCGACGACCCCGCTGGAGGAAAGACGGCGACTCAAGCACAGCTTGCACAGGGTGCTGGCCTAGTCTACAATGTAGCGGGTGCTACTGGATTAGGTATCTTTGAAGCCGTTGAAGAATATTGTGTAGCGCGTGGAGCTACGCAAGGACCCCCGTTTGGAATTGGAGTAGATGCTGATCAAGACTGGATTAAACCAGGCTTCATAATAGCAAGCATGATGAAAAGAGTAGACGTTGGCGTTTACACAGCCGTCAAGAGAGCACTTGACTACAGAGAGGGAAAGATCCAAACATACGGTGGCATCCTTGAGCTCGGCTTAGCCGAGGGGGGCGTAGGAATAAGTAGCATCGAAGACCTTGATACATTCTTAAGCATAGCTGAGCAAGCTGGAAGAACCGTTAACAAGACAGACATAGTTAACAAGGTTCAGGCGATGCGAGACTCAATACCCTCTTGGATCTGGGAGGAAGTCGCAAACTTGGCAACCCAGTTGAAAACCAACAAGGATATAGAAGTGAGGGGGGTTAAGTTCTCAGACATAGAGAAGGCAATACCCTTAGACTCCACCGAGATTCAACAATTTAGACAAGCCCTCGGAGCCTAAATCTTTTTTTAATCTAACCTTCTAAGTTTAATTTGATTTCACAACGGTGTTTCCATGTCAAGCCAAGAATATATTGTTGAAATGATAGATATTTGGAAGACTTATCCAGACGGCGTGAGGGCTTTAGAAGGAGTAAGCATAAAGCTTAGACCTGGCGAGATCCATGGGCTTTTAGGAGAGAATGGTGCGGGAAAAACTACGTTAATGAGAATCTTATCGGGACTCATAAAGCCGTCTCATGGAGCCATAATAGTGAGAGGCAAGAGAGTTTCGTTTAAAAATTCCGCAGAAGCTTTATCCGTTGGTATTGGAATGGTTCACCAGCATCCAGCGCTAGTCCCGGTCTTCACGGTTAGAGAAAACATATTCCTAGGCTTGAAATCCAAAATGATCGATGAGGAAAGACTTGAAGAGGTCATGAAAAACTCCGGTCTCACAGTACCCCTTGATGTGAAAGTTGAAAACTTGTCACTGGGATTAAGACAGAAGGTTGAAATAGTGAAGATGTTATATCGTGGAGTCGATGTTTTAATTCTAGATGAACCAACTACGAATATGACTCCCTTGGAAACTGAGGAACTGTTTAAAAGTTTGATTAAACTAAAGCAAATCGGTAAGACCATCGTTTTTATTTCACACAAGCTCAAAGAAGTATTGAGTATAACGGACAGAGTAACTGTCTTGAGAAGAGGAAAGGTAGCTGGCGAGGTTGAGACAAAGACTACTACCCCCGAAGAACTTGCTCGTTTAATGGTTGGACGTGAAATTTTCCTCAAAATTGAAAAAAGTAAGCGAGAGCGGGGAGAGCCTCTACTGCAAGTTGAAGACTTATGGGTCTTAAGCGATCTTGGGCTTGAGGCCGTAAAGGGAGTTAACTTCACAGTCCACGAAGGTGAGGTTTTTGGAATAGCCGGAGTAGAAGGTAATGGTCAGGTAGAATTGGTTGAAGCATTAACCGGTTTGAGGAAGCCTTTGAAAGGAAGGATCGTTTTCAAGGGGGTAGAATTGCTAGCTCCCGACCCGCTGGAGTTGTACAACATGGGACTTGCTCACATACCTGAGGACCGTCAGAAGATGGGTTTGATACTCGACATGAACTTATGGGAAAATAGTATTCTCGGATTGCACAAGAGGAGAGATTACAATAGAGCTTTCAACATCTTCAATTATCCCAGAATATTCGCTTACGTAGGTAAGATCATAAGCGAGTTTGAAATAGTTGCTCCAAGCATTTATACCCCTGTTCGTAGTCTGAGTGGGGGAAATCAACAGAAACTCGTTTTAGCTCGCGAGCTCTCGAAAACGCCGACTCTGATAGTAGCCAATCAGCCTACACGAGGATTAGACGTTGCAGCTACCGAATATATTCGCAAATTACTTTTGCAACTTCGAGACGAGGGCAAAGCCATCCTTCTAGTTTCAAGTGATCTCGACGAGGTCCTAGATCTGAGCGACAGGATTGCTGTCATGTATAAGGGAGAACTCATGGGTATAGTTAGGCCTGAGGAGGTTTCCCTAAAGGAGCTTGGCTTAATGATGGGAGGATACAGGTTGAGCGAGGTGCGAGGCGATGGGAATTAAATCCTTGTTTAAAAACGCTGATTTAAGTAGAGTTGAGAACGATATAGTTGAAGTCGTAATAGCGGTTTTAACGGGATTTCTGATTTCAGGAGCGTTAATGGTCTTAGGAGGATACGATCCTCTACGGGCTTATATTTCATTGTTTAAAAGCGCTTTCGGAGACTTATACGGTATTTCAACGACCCTTAGTTTTGCAACACCATTATTGCTGACAGGGCTTGCCTTCGCCGTGAGCGTGAGAGCAGGGGTCTTCAACATAGGGGCAGAGGGGCAAGTTTACATGGCAGCGCTCGGGGCGATCATGGCTGCTTCACTGCCTCTCCCCGAAGGCTTGTACTTGCTTGCAGAGTTTGTCCTCGGGGTTTCTCTAGCCGTCATATGGGCTTCAATAGCTGGGATCCTCAAATCACAAAGAGGAGTGAACGAGGTAGTATCGACTATAATGCTTAACTGGATTGGCTTCTGGATAGTAGAGTATGCTAGGACTTATGTTTACTTCGACCGTTTGGAGCCTCAGAGGACGATCAAAATCCCCGTGGAGGGGCGACTACCCCTACTCGTCCCGGGCACCGAGTTATACGCAGGCATAATAATATCGATCATCGCCACATTCATCGTATATGTGATCATGTGGCATACTAGCATAGGATATGAGATAAGAGTGACAGGTATGAACCCCATTGCCGCGAGATATGGTGGAATCAACGTTAAGAAGTCAACGCTGTACTCCTTCTTCATCGCTGGAGCATTAGCGGGACTGGCAGGTGTAATGGAGGTTTCAGGGAGGCCTCCCCACTACGCCATAACAACCGGTGCATCGAACCTCGTAGGGCTGGGGTTCGATGGATTGGCTGTATCATTGATTGGCCGAAACCATCCCCTGGCGATAATCCCCGCGGCGATTTTCGTTGGAGCTTTGACTGCGGGTTCGCGCGGGATGCAGATAGAAAGCGGGGTCCCTCTTGAAATGGTTAAGGCTGTTCAGGGTATAATTATTATGGTTCTCGCCATCCCAGGACTAGTTAGAATATTGAAAGCCTGGAGGGAGAAGAAATGATGGATGCGCAAATGATTATTAATATCTTAGTTCAAACATCTTACGCTGCTACCCCATTATTACTGGCCTCTGTAGGAGAGATAGTGGGTGAAAGAGCCGGCATCGTCAACATTGGTTTAGAGGGAATAATGTTAATATCGGGCTTTGTATCAATCGTTCTCGCATATACGTTTCAATCACCATTCATAGGCGTCATTGGCGGAATATTGATCGGAGGAGTAATCGGACTGCTTCACGCCATTATAGCAACTTACCTGAAGGGAGACCATGTGATCAGTGGAATCGGTATAAACCTGTTTGCCGCAGGCTTTGTACCATATGGAATCGAAGCTGTTTGGGGAGTTAGGGGATATTTCACCATACCAGCAAGCTTGAAGGTGCCAAAAATCCCAGGGACCGATTTATCGCCCCTTTTCATAACCAGTATAGCTCTTGCACTGATTACGTATTTGGTAATGTTTAAGACTCCTTACGGTTTAATGCTTCGTGCATGCGGCGAGGAACCCAGAGCCGCAGAGTCGGCCGGCATCAGAATCGAGATGACTCAAACTCTCGCATCGATAATAACTGGACTCTTCACGGGTCTGGCCGGGGCTTTCCTCGCCATTGATTGGTTATCTTCTATCACCAAAAATCTTCCGGCTGGAAGGGGCTTCATTGCGCTTGCCATAGTTAATTTTGCAAATTGGAATCCTATCCTGGGAGTCGCAGGAAGCTATCTTTTCGGATTCTTCTGGGTTCTAATCGGTTGGCTAAAGTTAAGCCCCCTCAAGGAAATCATACCATTGCCTTTAATGGAGACCTTCCCCTACATAGCCACCCTAGCCGTGACAGCCGGAGTAATCGGAAGAGCGAGACCTCCAAGGTTTGTAGGCAAGACTTACAAGAGGGAATAGCGTTGGCCGATCTTTGTCTAACTGTAGCATCATCAGTCCTTGGTAGATCTTATGCAGAATCAATCGAGAATCGTCTACACGAGGGTCTGAAAAATTCGCTTACCACATTGAAATATGAGGGGATAATAGATGCAGACAGTGTTGAAAACCTCGGCACGTGTTCCACTAGGATAATTATAATAGCAACCGGTGGAACGGAGAACGCGATAGCGAAAATAGCGGAGAAAACGAGAAAGGCAATCCTGGTATCCCATAATCAATACAACAGTCTTCCAGCAGCAATTGAAACCGCATCATATCTTAGAAAACTTGGATTAAGATACATCTTAAAGACGGCTAACTCTCTTGACGAAGTAGTGAATTATGTTGAGACATACGTTAAAGCCGGGAGAGTCTTGGAATTACTTAGAGGAGCGAGGTTCGGTCTCATCGGAGGAGTAAGCGACTGGCTTGTCTACAGTAGGGTCGACCCAAACCTTCTCAGGGAGAGATTGGGTTCAGAAATCGTTGAGATCCCGGCCGGCGAGTTGATTCAAGAGTATGAGAAGACTTTGGAAGCAGGAGAGGTTGAGAACTTATTGAGTAAGGCGCTAAGAGTTAATGTTCCAGTAAGCGAAGTCAGGAAAGCAGGTAGGCTCTACGTTGCTCTAAACAGGATCATTAGTAATCATGGATTGAAAGCTCTCAGTATTAAATGCTTCGATATAATTAAGCCGACGGGAACCACTGCTTGCCTCGCAGTATCGCTACTTAATTCCCAAGGTTTCCCAGCATCTTGCGAGGGAGACGTGCCACTGCTGATTTCAATGGCGATAGGAACGTGGGTTACCGGTAAACCAGTATTCATGGGGAATCCTTCAAGTATAGAGGGGCGAAGTTTGATCATAGCTCACTGTTCTTCCCCCTTAATAGGTCCTTTCGAGTTGTTCACCCATTTTGAATCGAATGAGGGGGTTGGTATTAGAGTGGAGTTCCCAGTCGGCGCTCCGGCCACTATATTTAGAATAGACTCCGACTTAAAGGAGCTTAGAATAGGTGTGGGGAGAATCGCTTCACACGAGTGGAGTCGCTCTCTATGTCGGACTCAAATAAAGGTCGAAGTTAAGGATCCTACGATGTTGGTTAAAGAACCGATAGGGAATCACTACGCATTATTGATTGGAGATCATAGCAGGGAACTCGAAGCAGTAGGGAATATGCTGGATTTAAAAATAAGCTCTTTTTAAAAAGTATGGGTTTAAACCTTCCTCCTAGCTACGAGTGGAGTATAGTTTTCAACTTGTTGCGGATCATACCGGACTTTACCGCCCTTCTCAGCAGAGAGATACGCGTGCATCATTAACTCAACCACAAGCTTACCGTCATACCAGTTTTCAAAAGGTAGTTTACCAGCTAGAAAAGACTCAACCATGTGAGCATCCTCGGCCTGGTAACCGTATGTGAAAGCTTCATCAGGGAGGACTGGCATTAAGCCTTGTTCAGCATTCTGCTTCTCCACAAATTCTTCGCTTGCTGGTATCCTAATGTTCCTGCTTATAAAAGTGAATAACTCGGGTTGCAGAGTATTAATTGAAGCACTGTATTCTGGTCCCAGAATCTCAAACGTGAGCCTTAAACCCGCTCCCACAAAAGACCAGGAAGTCCTCGCCTCACTAACGACAATGTCGCCGGTTTCATCCTCATATTTTACAATAGTTAATGCATAATCCTCGGCAGGCTCCTTTGAAAAGTCTATGTTGAATCTCCTGCGGAGTTCTTCACGATATTCCTCCTTCACCCATTTCAGGAATGCTGTCTCCCCGAATATCTCAACAGGTCTTAGGGAATTCTTTGGAGACTTAGGGTCCAGCAGTAAATACCTAGATGCTTCTATACTGTGACACGCCATATCTATTAAAACTCCACCACCAGAAATGCTAGGAACCCAGAACCAAGCATTATGCGGGCCAGAATGTTCCTCAGCAGCCCTTGAGAGGTATGGTCTTCCAGAATACTTGGCGCCTATATTCCACACCACGTCTTTAGCTCTGACAACCGAGGGCATGAACACTTGATTCTCCAAGTATCCGTGTAATAAGCCTGCTTTTTCAACAAGTTTAACCATCTCGTTCGCCTCCATAACGTTTCGCGCGAGCGGTTTTTCAATGGCGATCGCTCTTATGTTGGATTTACCTTGCAATACTTCTTCCACTATGATCCTAGTGGCTTCGAGATGGAGATTATTAGGAAGCATTATCCATACGGCGTCTAATTCTTTATCGGAAACGAAATCAGTTATCTCATTGTAAACTCTAGGCTTCTTAAAACCCAACGACTCTATGAAAGAGGATAGATTTTTTGCTGACTCAAGTCTTCTAGAATACACCGCTACGATTTCGGCACCTCTCACCATCTTCAATGCTCGCGCATGGAATTTTGATACAAAGCCCGAGCCAAGAAACCCTATTCTAAGAATATTATTCCCACTCATTGCCATCCCAAAATATATATTCGTGAATAAACTATAAAACCTTGATGCGTTCTCACACGAGATACGGTGTTAGAGCTATTGATACTACCAGAAACACCAGCACCACTCCCACCACGATCACAAGAGTCCTGAAATACATTTTAAAGAGTTCCTTTCTCGAGTTCACATGACTTGGAACAAGCGTTAGTATAACGTAGACAAGAGTACATATCAATATCATCATCCAGCCTACAGTGTAAATTATCAAGCTAAAAGGCTGGAATATGAAGATAAGAGCGAGTAGTCCCAACAGTATCAGAAATTCCTCAATAATTCTCCTAGTGAGCTTAACCAACCCAATCACCCAGCTCCAACCTTCTGTTTGAGTGCGGATCGAACAGTAATACTCTTTCTTTAGGGATAATACACCAGACCCGAGATCCCTCATTCAACGATAACTCATTGAACCCCTTAGGATCGATCTTCACTTTAAACTCAGCATCGTTAGACTCTATGTCGACGACATAATAAGTTCCCATGAACTCCAGAACTCTGACCACTCCTTCGATCAAAACAAATTTTTCACTCGGAATCTCTACGGGGTGTTTTAGAATCTTCGCATGCTCCGCTCTAAAACCGAGTAAAACACTTTCGTAGCCATACTTCGCAGATAGCTTTTCAAGACTTCCATCCTTCATTATTGATTTACCAGCTACCTTCAAGTATTCGCCCTCTATCTTGGCTTCCACGAAATTCATGCCAGGCTCCCCTAAGAACCATCCAACAAAAACCGAACCAGGATAATTGTAAACATCATATGGTGAACCTACTTGTTCCACAACTCCGAAATTCATTACGGCAATTCTATCAGCAAGGGTTAATGCCTCGATCTGATCATGAGTAACATAGATTATCGTTTGATGAAGCTCTCTCTGAATCCTTTTCAACTCTGCCCTCATGATCACCCTGGAGACCGGGTCTAATATGGTGAGGGGTTCATCGAGCAGATATAGCTGAGGCTCCTTAGCTATGGCTCGGGCAAGAGCTACTTTTTGTTTTTCCGCCACACTCAGCTTGTCAATATGAGTATTCAACAAGTGTTCGATGCCAAGGAGTTCTGCAATTTCAATAGTTCGTCTGTGTGCTTCTCCACTACTATATCCCCTGGATTTCAGCGGTAGAACAATATTATTGTAAACACTAGTAGGATAAAGAGCATAGAACTGGAAAACCATCGAGACGTCGCGGATTTCAGCTGGCACATCAGTTACATCATAGTCATCGAAGAAAATCCTTCCCTTCGTAGGCTTCTCGAGTCCTGCTATTATCCTTAGAAGAGTGGTCTTGCCGCAACCGCTCGGCCCAAGTATTGCGAAGAATTCTCCGTTTTTTATATCAAGGGAAACATTTTTCAAGGCTTGAACGTTTCCAAACGATTTTGAAACACTATCTACTTTCACGCTGACCAATTATCTCACCTCAACAATTCTCCGTTATCGTAGTCGTAAATTGAGTATTCCCCACCACTGATGCAAACTTCAACAGGCTCATTGAAATCCAGCAAGGGTTTCTCATACATTAAGGACTTGAACAAAAGTCCTTTATTCTCCGCGAAAACGAGGTACTCGCTACCCCTGTACTCGTACCCTAAGTACCTTCCTTTGAGCTTTATTCCAGAACACTCTCCCACCGTTTTCCCTATAATCGTAGAATCAGGGTAGGATGTTACTACTACTTTTTCAGCCGGAACGCTTAGGATGGTTGTGTAGACGCTTTGCGACAGCGATGCGTCAACGTCGCTGGTAACGGCTACACCCCCATTTTCGAATCTCTTGGATAATATTACTTCATTGAGTATTTTTCCAGTCATGTATCGTGCAATATCTAATCTAACCGGCTTATAATACACATCCCTTGGAGAACCTACTTGGACGACTCTTCCCTGATCAATAAACACGACCATATCCCCTAACGCTAAAGCATCAAGAGGGTCTGAAGTGGCAAGAACAAGAGTCTTACCCAAGATCGTTTTCAGTTTCTTAAACTCGGTTCTAAGAGCGTACCTTATTTTCGCGTCGAGGTTTGAGAATGGTTCGTCTAAAAGGTAAATTTCGGCTTCTTTGGCCAGGGCTCTTGCAATTGCAACTCTCTGCCTTTCTCCCCCACTGAGCTTGTCAGCCCTCCTGTTAAGAAGGTTTTCTATTTTAAGTATCCTTGCTATTTCAAGGACCCTCTTCTCAATATACTCTTTGGGTTTTTTCTCAGCTATCAAGGGCGAAGCGATATTGTCGAAGACTGTCATATTGGAGTACAGTGCCAAGGTCTCGAAAACCATGGATATTTTCCTTTCATAGGGTGGTAATTCATCCACTTTGACTCCATTGATGAAAACACTTCCAGCATCTTGTTTCTCGAGACCAGCTATGATCTTCAGTAGGGTCGTTTTTCCAGACCCGGGTGGACCCAGGATAACTATTAGCTCGCCCTTTTTCGCTTCGAAAGATACACCGTCTAGAATTTTCTTCCGCCTTATCTCTTTAGAAATATTGGTAACCATGATCGATTTCTCCAATGAAATTACCTCCTCACAGTCCCAAAAGTCAATCCCCGCAACATGTGTTTTTGAAGCCAAAATACTAGAATTATGATCGGGAGAATGTATATTACTTCGATCGCCGCTACTCTTCCCCAATTGAAGCCTCTCTCCCCCCTAATACTGCTCAACAACACCGATGTCGGCTTTGTATCTATTCCGCTGAGTAGTAGTGCAAAAAGGAACTCATTCCATATCGTAATCGCGGCGAAGGCCGCTGAAGCAGCAATCCCAGGGACAACCATCGGTAAAACTATTTTAAATAATATATACATCGTTGAATGACCATCCAATACTGCTGCATCATCGATATCCTTTGGAATATCATCTATGAAGCTCTTCGTCATCCAAACGGACAATGGAAGAGCCATCATTCCATATACTAGGATTAAGCCCACGTAAGTTCCCTTCAATCCTAAGGTATAATACATTATGAATATGGGTATGATCAGTGTAATTGGAGGCATCATTCTCGTTGAAAGAATGTAGAACATTAGCAGGTTTTTCCCTTTTATATTGAATCTGGAAAAGGCATAAGCCGCTAGAATTGATAACCCGAGAGCTAAGCCCACTCCTCCTGCCGTGATCACAATAGAGTTTACAATGGCGGAGTACGCACCATACTGATAAGCCTCTACAAAGTTTTCCAAAGTAGGTTGTGTAATTAGGAAGAAGTTTGCAAACATCTCGGCCCTGGAGCGGAAGGCTAGGTTGAACATACCATAAATTGGCATGATGTATACTGCAATGATCGCTATTAGTACACTCATTTTCAGAAATCTCTTCAACCTGTAAATGAGCGTGTCCCTTCTATAGTTCTTCATTCCCTCTCACCTCCTAGCACGTACCTCATGAAGACATTCGTCATGAATATGACCACAACTAATACGAGATAGCTCATAGCAGTGGCTGATCCAAAATCCCACCTCTCAAAGGCAAGCTTGTAGATGTATACCGAGATCAGCTCTGTTGTTGAGCCAGGTCCTCCTGCCGTTAAAACATATACTGAGTCGAAAGTTTTCAACGCATCCATGAATCTGAATATCAGCGCTATCGCAAGCATAGGTTTGATGTATGGAAGAATTACGTACCTAAATTTATGAATGAATTTAAGCGAGTCAACCCGGCTTTGTTCTATTAAATCGTGTGGTATAGAGCTTATCCCAGCCACCAAGAGGAAAGTAATGAACGGAGTCCAAATCCACGTTTCCACCAATATCACAGTGAGCAGGGAATAGGGAATACCTAGGGGACTTATCTCATTGCTGAACCACAGAACTCGGGTTCCGAGAATTGATTGAAGGAAATTGTTGACTGGTCCAAGATTTTCATCAAACAAGTATCTAAAGAAAAGGGCAGACGCGATTGGAGCTATCATTAGTGGAATCATGAAAACCGTCAGCATGATCCTCTTGCCCTTGAAATCTTCAAACATCAACAGTGCAACGACCAGCGCGATGCTGAATTGGAAGAGAAGGGAGTAAATCAGGAATGAGCCGGTACGTATTATACGGTCCCAAGCCTCTGGACTGGATAAGATTGTTATGTAATTGTAACCTCCAACATATCTCGGCGTCTCCCTAATTATAATTGAAAATCTGTGAAATGATATACCAAGGCTCCATATGAGTGGGAAAATATTAAATACCAAAAGTATCAGGAAAGATGGCAAAATGAGAACCCAAGGGTTGATTATTTTACCTCGTCTAATTGAAGACTTCACAATTAAGACACCTCTTTAATCTTCAGGACCTGAAAATTATTTATTACTGAATCGTTTAATAAAATTATCATCTTGATAAATATATATACTTCTTAATACACTAATCTATATTGGTGAGTATATTGAATAAAACTCTACTAGTGGGACTTCTAATAATCATCGCAATAATCGTTGGTGTAGCGGCATATTTTCTGATGCAACCCCCTGCAAAAGAAGTTACAATTGTGATATTAAGCCCAGAATGGGAGCCTGGTAAAATTATGGAGCAAATGGCATCTGATTTCACTAAGTATGCCCAGGAAAAACTCGGATATAAAGTCAACGTTAAGTTCGATTTCACTCCATGGGGAACATACTACACTAGGGTAACAAGCGTGGTGACAGCTAAGAGCAGCGAAGTCGACATTATATTTGCAGATAGTCAGTGGCTGGGAGAATTGTATGAGGGAGGACATATCATTTCGCTCAAGGACTTCATACTGAATGACCCCGACCTCAGATATGCGGTATTGAACGATACCTTTGAGAACCTAGTGTACTTCTACACAGCTTATCCGCAGGGAAGCGATAATTACGTTGCAATCCCCGGATACGCAGATGCAACTCCATTGGTATACTTTAGGACAGATTTATTCAATCACCCGGAGGAAAGAGCCGCTTTTAGGGAGAGGTATGGGTATGATTTACCCAGAACATTAGAGGAGTGGAAGAACCTAGACTGGTTGCAGTTCAAAGATATAGCAGAGTTCTTCACTAGAAGAGCTGGTCAAACTCTAGCTGGGCAAGTCTTGACTGAGGACTTTTATGGGCTTGCTCTAGTTCTCTCAAGAGATTACGACTATATCTCATGTTTCTTCCTCAGCGTATTCTGGAGCTGGGGAGCCGAATTATGGGATCCCGCCACTAAGAACCCGATAAATTACATAAACAGCTCAAGGGCTAAGGAAGCCTTGACTTTCTTTGTTGGCTTGACTAACTATATGCCTCCAGGCCCGGCAACGTTCGACTATGATAAAGTTATAACGTTGTATGCTCAGGGCAAGGTAGCGATGACGATACTGTGGCCCTCCATGGCTCCTGCCCTATTCGATCCGAATACTTCAAGAGTATTTAATGTTACAGGAGTTGCTATTCAGCCGCACCACAATGGCACGCGATACACCACTCTAGGGGGACAACCATTAGTCATAAGCGCTTACTCTAGAAACAAAGAGGAGGCAAAGCTGTTCCTGAAATGGTTCTATACGGTTGCTTACAAGGACTATTCGCTCAGGGTTGGATTCACTGCTAGAAAGTCCGTGGCACAGGACCCTGAGTTCCTGAACTCTAAACCATGGGCCCCGGTATTCACGGAGGCTGTGAAATACGCGAAGGACTTCTGGAATGTCCCCTATTACGGTAGACTATTGGAACAACAACAACTTTACCTGAACAAGGCAGTAGCGGGCGAGATCGCCCCTGCTGAAGCCCTCGATATAATTGCACAGAAGCAATGGGAGATAATTCAAGAATACAGGTAATCGCCCACAGAGTTTAGTGAACCATGCTAGTAAAAGATGTGCACTTTTAAATTCTCATTTTAGCATTTTTTTCTCTCGGCGCCTCACGCATGACATCGGGGCTTAGATTTCAATACCTTGCAGGTATTTGCTTACTCAATATTGTTTATTCAATGTATGTAGTAGTATCTCGTCCTCTATATGGTGCAGATGTTTATGGAGAATGGTTCGTGTTCTATCTCGTTAGTGCTGAGTACACCCCCTCGCTAATGGCCTTTGCCCTGGGAAGCTTGAGCGATGCGATTGGAAGAAGAAGGGTTATGTCGGTCTCCATAATGGGTGCGTTTTTCATCTTCATGTTGTTTCAAATCGAAAACTGGATATTCAAGATAGTGTTTGTGTTCTTGTATTCTTTTACGCATACTTTAGCTATCACAATAGGCTTAAGCTACGTTATCGAGGACCGAGCAAACGTGGGTAGGAAGTACTCAAAAGTTGGAGTTGCCTCTGGCCTCGGGTGGGGAATCGGCTCCCTTATTGCCTGGCCCCTTCTATCATTGCTATCGATGAGTGGTTTCCCAAGTTTTGTATCGATAATGTACGCTGCTGGAATAATTTTCCTAATAACCGGATACTCTGGAAAAGAGAGGGAGCAAGCCCAAGCCATTATGAAAGGGTTATCGGCAACAATAAACAACCTGCGCTCTTTAATCCCAATAATCCTCCTATCTTATATTGGATTAACGATAGGAGGGACCTATAATTCAATATTAATGGATAAAAAAATTACCGCCATCATAAACAACTCGCTTGATGCCACACACAGAAGGTTTCTTTACGGAGTACTATATGGATTCCTCCCCGTACTTGCAGGCACCCCGCTGAGACCGTTCATTGGAAGAATAGTAGACTATGGGAAGGCCAGAGAGGCTTTTCTAGCGGCACTATTATCCTATTTGATCCTATTCGTCGTTCTCCCTTTCACACCACCATTGATATTTTTCCTATTGTGGATACTCCCCGTATATCCATTTTTTGATACAAGCCTCTATGCAATGGTCTCCAGGGGTACGACTGGTTATGAAGCATCCGTATCCGGCTTTCTATCGACTATATCAAGTATCTCAGGAGTTGTCATTTTGATATTGAACACCTTACTCGACATCGAAAAATCTAATACTTATCTTACACTAGTATCATTAAGCTTCCTTACAGCATCTATCTTAACAAAAATGGTCTTTAACACGTCGATAAACACATATTCAACAGAAGTTGAGACGGCTAAAAAGAGGAGAGCCGGGGGCGGGATTCGAACCCGCGAATAAACGGGTCTCCGTGAACCCTTGGATACACAAAGCCCTGCAGCCCGCCGCCTTAGACCGCTCGGCCACCCCGGCTCACTAAGAGTTTATTCTTAAAGGATTAATTAACCTTTATCTCACAATTTAACTGCTCGACCATACGATAAGTCTCAAATTTATACTGCGATAAAAGTGCATGTAAGTATATAAAAGCCTCCTGTATATAATGTAAATATTGTGATATAAAGATAATTAGGATGAAAAAAGTGGTGATATATTTATGCCCAGTATAGAGAGAAGAAAGGTTCAAAAAACAGGATCATCATCTTTCATAATTACTTTACCAAAAGAATGGGTTGACGCTGTTAAACTAAAGAGTGGGGACCACGTATACGTTTATGAATACGAAGGAAAACTTGTAATAATCCCACCAGAAATGGAAATGCTTCAGACCCAATCCAATATTAAGGTGTCTTCCGACCTGTCAACTGAGCAGGTATTTAGAATGCTGGTTGCAGCCTACTTATCAGGCTATACCAACATCACCATTACATTCGACCCCAGCCTATCTAATTTGGCCAAGAGAGTAAGTGACATCAAAAACCTGGCCAGGGTTAAACTCGCCGGCGTAGAAGTGGTTGAAGAATCTTACAACACGGTAACTTTCAAGATATTGTTAAATATCAAGGAGCTCCCAATAGTTAGTGCCCTCAGAAGGCTCCACTTAATAGTAAATAATATGCTCAACGACGTCGTAGAGGCTTTAACATCCAATAATAGAAACCTGGCTGAGGCGGTTATTCAGAGAGATGATGAAGCAGACAGATTTCACCACATGATCGTGCGTGAGCTTTCAATGGCTTTAATTGATGTTAGAATACAACACGAGCTCGGCCTCTCCAACATAATAGAAGCCATGAACTACAGAATAATCGCTAGAAACCTCGAGAGAATCGCCGACCATGCGACGAATATTGCCAAACGGTTAATGAAAATAGATAATAACATAAGTAACGTAGAATTAGTTATCACCTTGGCGCAGAGAGCTCTTGAAATATTCAATAAATCGATGGATGCCCTCTATAGTCAAAGTAGAAGAGAGGCAGAAGAAGTTATTCAAGGCGCTAAGGATACTGTCGACGAGATAGATAGAGTATTATATCAAAAATTAATTCCAGCGAAAATAGACGATAGAGAGAAGGCATTTCTAGTTATGGTTTGCGACAGCTTGAGAAGGATCGTAAGATACTCTAATGGAATAGCTGAAGCTTCGTTAAACATCAAGGCATCTAAGTCAGCTGAAATCGAGGTTAAGTAAATTTATATTTCCCAAATCTAATTATTTTTGAAACGCGTGACCCCGGTGCCCATGCAACATCCCCGAGTACCGGGGGAAGAGTGAGCATGGGTCGGGTCACTCCCGGCCGCATTCCTTGTACATAAAATCTATCCAAGCCTATTTTCTCGTTGCTCTGCTTTTGACATAAATGTCTTCGCCTGGACCCATTTCGATTGTCTCTGGAAGAATTAATTCATCTTCGACTACCAGCTTCTTTTCTTTAACGTACGTTAAAATTAATTCATCGGGGACATTATCCATTTTTCCAATTATATGAGTTCTCCCCTGGATTTTTAACCACTCAATAAAATCCTCTTCCAATCCAGCGTTTATTATGAGAGAGATCAATTCTCTTTTCATCGAAGGATCGAGCCGTAATTCACCCAATGTAGAAGACACCAAAATTATATTTGATTGAAAAACTTAATAACATTATCGAATTCGTAATACCATGCGCTAACCGTAAATCCTCGCTCTAAGAATCCCTGCAAGACCGTTAAACGTTTTACTAAACCATTCCGCCTCCGGGACATCGTTGCTTATTACGAGAGTTTTTGCTCCACTTTTCTTTGCTAGGTCAAGCCATCTCTCAACATCCTCGCGCTCCTCGCTTATGAATAGGATCGAAACCATTCCCATCTCAAGAGCATTCTTAACTTCTTCCTCACCGTACACTATCATTCCATCATCCTTCGCCATGTGAAGTTTAAACTCCTCCATATACTTCAACACCTCAGCATATTCTTGCTCCTTCAGAAGGTCTCCAGCCTTCAATATCATCTCCCTTAACCCTGCCTCACCTTGATAACCAACGTCGATGAGCTCCGGCAGAACAATCTTCTTCAACCTATAATCTAAATTGTCTTTTTCGAGGAAATCATACTTTGCATAGGCGGGGCCTCCTATAAGAATCCCTTTCAACTTCCCTTGCTCGTAAAGAGGTAGAAACACCCTGTTCGCGTGTTCTCCAACCCTCTTGTAGAACTCGTCCACCATTTGCTCAATAATCCTATCATATCTTCGCTGGCTTTGCCCACCCTTCTCATGCTTCCCAGGGATATAATCTTCCAGCTCTTCAACAATCTTCAGCCTATTCCCCTTCAACATTCCTATCGTGGCAGCATCTCTCTCGATAATCAAGAGTCCGATCGTGTTGGATTCGCTAACCATTTCTTCAAGGAATTCCGTGTGAAAATACTTATCTGTCCTGTAAAAGTATACGGGAACTTCCTCGGGCGGAATAAGCATTACTAAAATCGACTCTCCAGTATCAGGGTTTTCTCCCGCAAATAATACCAATCCCTTATCGGGAACCTTGGGAACCTTGCTCAACCGATCTATCGCCATCGTCAGAGCTCTCTGAACTGCAGATTTAGTTTTCTTGAGCTTGATGTTGTCTGTAATGGATAGCTCCTGCCTCAGCATGTTTAAAACATCGCTTACCGGTCGCCCAGGAGGTATGTAAAGGCTCAATAAGATAGTAGCATGTGCCCTCCATTTTTTGAGCTCTCTAATAATTTCCCTGAGCCTTTGCCTGTCAACACGCATTGATTCAAGCTGTTCTTCATTGTAGCTAAAGACTCATCCCTTTTTACACCTAATCCACGTATATATTTCAGGTTTTAAATACATAACGATAATGATAACGTAGAAGGGTTGACCGTTGTCTTTAGCTATTGGGATTGAGTGGAGAAAAGTAGCCGCCACTTTGATCATCGTTACAATCGTAATCGTAGCGTACGGCATATTCACAAGCGGATACGAGGGTTTCTCCAGCATATTAACCCCTAGGACAATCGCTTCCCTAGCGTTTCTGCTAGCCGGATGGTTTATCTCTGCTATAAGGCTCAGATTACTCGTAGATAGAGTCTACGGGTTTAAGATCAAATTATCCGACTCGTTAAAAGCTAGATTCCTGGGTGGATTACTCGCGAATATTACGCCATCAGCCATCGGAGGAGAACCCGCAAGGGCAGCTTATCTGCGGAAAGTGATGGATAGGGGGATTGAGGAATTATACGCGTTATCCCTCTACGAAGTATACTATGATGTAATCTTGGTAAACATGATGGCGTTCATACCCGCGTTTTTCTACCTACCGGTTTCTCTGCCAGTCGTGCTTGTCTCCTCTTTTATGATTGCCTCATGGATTTACATAGGCTTCTTCATCAAACAAACCTCAAACAATTCCCCTAAAGGATTCATCGGCTGGTTATCGAAGAAGTTTCCCAAATTCACGGAGAGATATCTAAAATTTTCAACGAGGTATGCCGAGATCTCGTCAAGGATAAGTCTTAATGGAAAAATCCTTATAGCAGTGTTGACACTGTCTTACAACACTCTATGGGGGGTGGCGGCGTGGTTCTTCACCGATTCTAGTAGCATCCTCCAGTGCATTATGGCTTACTACTTTATGATGAGTATGGGGTCTTTACCAACCCCTGGTGGAAGTATCTCATCAGAATATGCACTATCCCTTGTCTTACCTCCTTCAACCGTTGTAAGTTATAGGACATTGTTTTATTATTCAACGATTCTAATAGGTCTCGTAATCCTCGCTCGGGAACTCGATTGAAAACAGTTTAAAACTTAGAGGTATTATTAACAGATTTGAAAGCTTGGTGAGATATTTGAATTGTCCGTTTTACTTCAGCGGGCGCTGTTATAATCCAGCAGTTGTCTCAGCTTATGGAAGACCTTCGAGTGCTGTCGTGAAGCAAGAGCTGTGTGTTTCCGGAAATTACAGAGAATGCAGTTTCTTCGCGGATCCCCCGGAGCAGGAATCGGCTAAAGAAGTTTACCCGATAATCCATAAAATCTCTTGCACTACGTTTAGCGAGTGCCCAAATTTCATGATCAAGAGAGTCGGCGAAGAAGAATGTGTTGCATACTGCAGAGCAGTGGAGAAGTTCATTCCAAGAAACAGCGTTACCAGGTGTGTAGAGGTGTGGAAGACCTGCCCTTTCTTATCCGTGAGTAGATAGGAGGCACTGCATCGTAATCACGAAGCAAGTAACTTGATCAATCCGTTTCATTTAGACTATAACTCTATTGAAACACCTTCTTTACACAATAGACAAAGTAACAAGCATTACAGGATAATTGAAGTAAAGTACGCGGACCCTGGACCAAGCGCACTAGGTGAACTGCTCTGCTGGCCTACTCTACTCCTGTACACCCAGGTAGCACGGTTACACGAACTACATAGTTAGCATCCGCGGGACCTGCTGAAACTATGGTGTCCGCAAGCCTCAACCCGAGAGCTTGTAGCAGAGTTAAGCCTGTAGCAGTTGCAGGTATATACTCAAAAATATATTTTATTGAGGACGTTGCCCCGGAACTCTGTACAACTGCAGAGCGCTACGGGGCATGCTTTTCTCCGTCACGGGTGCTATCAAGCGCGACGCTAAGAAGCCTTATTAACTCTCCTCAGTGAAACGTTGTGTGGTCTAGTAGCATGCTTGATAACACGCTTCAAGCACCGTGCAAGCGCAACTGCGGGTTGTTTCCGAATTTAAAAACATGCTTGAGCAGGGAGCGCGGCTCAGCAATACACTCGCAAGTACATAATAAATATTTTATCAAATATAAGGAAATATCTAATTATTTAATAAGGAGAATGATAGGGGTAGGTCGTGGGTATTAAATTATCATCTCTCCTTTTAGCCGCTAGCATTCTCATCCCCCTGCTGACCGCCGCGTTTATCGGCATCCTGGCTACTCGACCGGACCTATTACAAGAAGCCCGCAACAGGACGTTGTTGGGCTCGAACCCAAGTTACCTTCTGATTCGAGGGAGAAGGCCTAAGTCCACGTATCGCTGATGTACCCCGAGGGCCTTAGACAGGTGATCAAAACAGTCGTGGATCCGGAGAACATGCCCGCGGAGAAGGTGGTCCTAAGCCTCAGAAGCCTGGAGAAAGGAGCGGGAGAAGAGTGGGACCTCCGTTGAGCCCCTCATCGCTGTAGCAGGGTTCACGGGGTCAGGGGAGGTCTTCGCGCACGGAGTTGAGGTCTTCTGGGATGAGCTGCCGAAGAGCCTCAGCGTAGTACTGAAACCGCTGAGAAACGTCAACGTAAATAGGGGGCAAACAACAGTAGATGAACTCTCACCAGCGGAAGTGGAGCCGGAACCTCTGGATGGTTGCTGAATAGCTAAGACCTTTGTTGATAGCTACGAGTGGACTGCACCCACCATAGTCGTGAAGGTTGAACCGGATAGTATAACATGGGGAACTATAGCCTACGGTTACTCTATTAATCGCCAAGTAGGATTCAGAATTAGCGTTTTTATAGAGTCCGAGTGGACTAGCGTAGGGTTCCTCGTAGTAATCAAGAACTCCGGTGGTAACTGGGGCGGTCAGTTTTCTCCAGGACAACAGTACTACGTCTGGATGAACTTCAGGTACCACTACTAGAAGTGGCACGTCTACGGAAGGTGCGATTTAACGAGGATTGACTACTACGAGGAGTACGTCTACGTTAGAGACTTCTACCCTGAGACCATCTCGGGTGGACCTAAACCACCGCCCGGTGCACGACTACCACCCGTGGACACTGGATCTACGAAGGAATGTTCCACGCGTCAAGTCCCTACATAGCATACTACTATGAATCACTCTCAAACTTAGGCTATACGTCCTTCGCGATAGACGCCCTGAAGTTCGTCAGCGTACTATGGTTGCTGCAGGATCTCATTAAAAGCGGCTACTGCAGCCAGTATTATAGGTCTAGTAGTAGGTGTGAACTTTGTATACAACAACGTGGAATCACTCCACTTCTACATATGGTTGCACTCGTACTCTGGAACCGCGCATGCGATGTATGGAGCGCTAACCGAGGACTACCGGTCTGTGCCAGTACTCTACTTTATATCACAGCATACTACCAACGTTTATCTTGATTAATTTAAACCCAAGCCATTTCAAGCATATTTCCTTTACCGCGTTCAGCTCAAGCAAATGATGGTGCAAGCGCGTTGAAACAAATCTAGAGGAGATCCACGGATCGAAAGATTCTGATGCATCTATGTTTACCGTGCAGGCTAAAAACGCCGGAGTCGGCGCCCATGGAATAAGAAGCCGGAAAGATTAACCGCAACCTATTGCTGTGAGAGTGGTCAAAGGCGGGTAATTTTTCAGAGCCGATGTCTCAAACAATTTTGTTCATTACGTGGAAACACCAACTCTTGAAGTCATACCATAGTATCAGCTCTACCAATATCGTTAACTCCAAGTGACGCTGGAGGTAGCAGTCTAGATATGTCCAACGCTAAGCTAATCATGTTCACAAGCTCGCTCACGCTGGGAGGAGCTTTCACTACTATTGGTGGAAATTCAGGGACTTTGATGACTGGGTATTTGACGTCCTCGTCACGAAGAATACTTAAGTCTATCTTTGTATTATATTTTCTCTCAACAATTTTCACGGCTTGTTCAGCGATCTCTGCTGTAAAGTAAGATAAAAAGTTCTCGGAGATGATGAGCTCCACTTTCAAGCCTCGAACCCGTATTGCAATCCCTCATGGATGGTTTAAAAAGTAAAGGTTTAATTCTTAAAATACAAAATATTCCCTGGTGGTGTAATGAGCGAGCAATCCTCAGGGAAGCACGAGGGATTTGAAATAGTGATTGATTTATCGAGGATTCCATTGAAACCTACTGGAAAACGAGAAACACAACAACTGGAAGCTGCACTAATCATTGGGACGTTGTACCGACCTGAAATCATGGAGTTGTTGAAAGATCCGATTGAAAAAGCGACATGGGTTGATAGCCTAGCCATCGCTGCAGGGGCTCTCGCAAGGTCCAAGTCCGGCATGCCTGTCGCCCAGATAGCCGAAGAGCTGGGGAGAAGTGAAACCACGATTAGAGCGCACCTATCAGGTAAAACTAAGGCCGGCAAGCTAGTTATTGAAACATATGAGAGAATGAAGAATGGTCAGCTAATGCTCTCAATCCCTTTCGCGAGAGAGTTAAAAGTGGAGGATGAAAAGGTGAAGAAGCTAGAGCAGGAGTTAGCGGAAGCTCGTGAAAGATGTTCAAAGCTTGAGGCTCAATTAGGCGAGATGGAAAAGGCTATGACGGATTTAAAAATGAAGCTTGAAGATAAAGAGAGGGCTATACAGGCCTTAAGAGAAGAAAATAGTTCATTGTTAACCGAAAACAATGAGCTGAAGCTTAAGTTGGAAAAAGCCGGCCGAATAATCTCTGATATAAAAAGGCTTTTAGAGTCCAGCGGTTTTTAAAGAACCCGCACGCTATAATTCTTAGGGGTTATTTTGAGAGTTATGATCGCACGTCTTAATTACGATGGACAGCCTATCGATGTTTTGCCTTTATCCAGCATCTCTAAAGGCGAGGTCGAGGAGATTCTGGAGGTTGCAAAAGACACTGCCTTGGCACACCTTATCCTATCCAAGGGATTCAAACGATCACTACCACATAGCATATCATTAGATGCAATTAACTACGAAATTACAATCGTGTTCAAGCCCAAATTCATTCTAGTCTTCGCATCAATGAAGGATGCCCACTTAAGCAATCGTCCTGAGAGCCCTAGCGTAACTGCTTAAATACCCTGTTGAAATTCTTCTCAAGCGCTTTTTCAACGTACTCCCTATCCAATCCGTGAGTCTTGGCGAGAAGATCGATCGACTCTGAAATAAGCTCGGGTTTTAAGACCATTCCCCTATACTCGTAGGGCGCATCGCTTTCTGTTAAGACGTGAGTTAGTGGTATCTTAGAAACTATTTTCTTATGATTTTCTTGAACCATCCATGAGGGGTTTAGACCCATTAAGTAATCGTTTTCTACCAAGTGTTTAATCATATCTTCCGGACCAGTATACCAGTGAAAATATGCTCGCTCAATCTTGTTCTCAATTAATAGATGAAAAACCTCTCTGTGAGTGCCAGCTGTATGCAGGTTCAGAATCAGGTCATATTCTCTCGCATACTCTAGGAAAATATTGAATATCTCTCTTTGTCTCGTAATAGTTTGAGGCATAAACCTAGTGTCCAATCCAACTTCTCCAATGCATTCCACACCCTCTGATATGGCTGTTTCCAGTAACTCCCTCACCTGGTATGAATCGCACTGTTCTACTTTCCACGGGTGAATTCCAACGCATGGCTTTACGTAACTGTATTTTCGTGCTAGCTCAACTACGGCACGACTACTCGCTAAGTCCTCGGCGACGCAAACCAGCGTGAAACCTTGTGCATAGGAGTCAATTACATCTAGCTCGTGGCAGTGAACATGCATATCTATTAACACGATATCACCACTATATACATATCTACTCGAAAAGCCAATTAAACTGAAAGTGAAATATTATTAATAGGTTAACCAAAGATATCTACGTTAAAATGGATCGTCGGATGCAAATAGTATTCGCTCCCAGATGATGAGTTTGCCGATTTCCGAAGCATCACACATGTGGTGTCTCCCGAAACCTGATGGAAGTGGTGTAGATGAGGCTCAGGCTTGTTTTATTCGACTACGACCTTACGTTCGTGGATAATTATATAGACTTCTACGAGGCATACACACAGACCCTCAAACTATACGGACTTCCTCCGTTAGGATTTAACGATTTTGTTGCCATGCTCGAGAATGATACTCTTGAGGACAGTATTCCAAAAAGCATTCCAAAAACCGATTTTTGGAGGACCTTCAGGAAGCTTTACGTGTCGAGACATGGAGTATTGAAGAGAGGTTGTAGGGAGTTGTTACTATTTTTGAAGACGTTCTTCAATGCAAAGGTAGTCATCATTTCTGGGCGGGAGTCGAGCCCCCATTATATATGGATGGAGCTCAGGAGGCTTGGCGTTGACGAGTACGTAGACGAAGTATATACTATGCACGATTTAGAGGTATTAAACGGGGTTGAAGAATCCCTTTTCGACAAGACCTGGCTCATAAAATACGTTATAAGAAAATACGGAGTTGAACCCTGCGAGACTGTTTTTCTCGGAGACTACATAACAGACTACTATAGCGCAACCAAGAGCGGCGTATTCTTTATTGGAGTAAATCAAAGTGAATCCAGAAGAAAATTAATGATGAGGAAGGGGGTTCGACTTCAGGCAAAGGATCTTCTAGAAGCCTTCTCGTACATAACTTCCTTACCATTTCTCAAGTGCTGATGTAGCGTCCCTCGCTGTTCACGTATGCCTCGCCTGACTCTAACAGATCATTCAGGGCCCTTCTAATCTTATCCTCGCTCGCTATTCCGGATAAGACCGCGTGGATCTCTCTTAAGTTCAAGGGTTTAATCGATATCAATTCCTTAATTATTGAAGCAAGCTGATCCTCGTTTGGAGCAGTCATCAATACGATGTCATCGTCTTCATGAAGTATCTTCAAACGGACGCGGCGCGCCAGTTCTTCAATCTCCTCCTGGGTTATTGAAATGTTGCCCAATCCCAACACCACGATCCTAAACGGTCTCAGACTTAAATTATTCCTTAAACAACCGTATAAATGTTATCACTCCGGGATCGAAATGATCAATTTAATGATACAATATGATGGAAGGGTCAAATACAGTTTGAATGCTCTGATCGCATCGGTAGAAAAGATCGGAGTCGCCAAAGTTTTCCTGCCGACAACTTTCGAACAGGCTCTTGAATACGCAACCTTGGCAAGGAATTCAGGGGAGAAATGCGTGTATGCTGTATCACTTCTCACCACGATGCTTGTCGACGATTTCTACAGGGTAAGCCTAATCGAAACCGTTCGCAAAATGCGAGAAGCTGGCTGCGTGACGATTGCAGGCGGGCCACATGTTTCAGGAGACCCGATCGGAACATTATACCGTATTGGAGTTGACTTCGCCTTCATAGGTGAGGCCGAGAAGACGCTTCAAGACTTCCTCAAAGCCCTCGAGGACAATGACGACGTCTACGCGGTGAAAGGAATAGGTTATAGGACGAGGGATAGATTGGTCTTCACTGGAAGAGAGAGCCCTATCAATCTCGACGATTACGATCCATTCCCTTATTGGAAGGGGATAGTCAACCCTATTGAGATAACGAGAGGTTGTTCTTACGGGTGCCATTACTGCCAGGTCTCATACGTTCACGGGTTCCGTTTGAGACATCGAAGCTTGGATAGAATAATCTTTTACGCATTAGAGTCTTTGAAGCTGGGAGTTAGGGATCTACGATTTATAACACCAGATAGTTTATCGTATGGTCTATCAAGGACCACTGATCCCGTTGACTCTGAAAAAATAATTTCACTTTTAGATGAGCTATACAAAAAAGTTAGAGATTTCGGCGGCAGAATCTTTTTCGGGTCTTTCCCCAGCGAGATAAGGCCTGAGCACGCCGACCATAGCCTGCTCAAGGCGATGCGGAGATATGTTTCCAACCAGGAGTTAATAATAGGGGGGCAATCCGGGAGTGATAGAGTTTTGAGCATGGTGAAAAGAGGACATGGAGTCGAAGACGTTGAGAATGCAGTAGACTATGCCTTGAACGCGGGGTTTACTCCCAGCGTGGACTTTATAATTGGTTTCCCCGGGGAAACTAGAGAGGACATGATGATGACTCTTCAATTTGCAGAGAAGCTTGTTCTAAAAGGTGCTAGAATACACTTGCACTACTATATTCCACTACCTGGAACTCCGCTGGGATTGAGGAAACCCACTCCATTGCCATTTGAGGTCAGAAGGGCTTGGAGCAGGCTGGTTGGATCTGGAAAGGCGTATGGTTCCTGGCTCAATCAAGAAAAAATCTCACAAGGCATTATCAACTTGATCGAGACGGGGTTCATTAATCCTAGATTGAAAATACATGAAGTCTGAAAACCGCAGGGTCGATTCAGCGCCCGGCTTCCTCACGAGTTCGGATCTTACGATTCAGCTCATCCCCACCACGGAGTTATATGTTAAAAGATGTTTAAACACTTATTACTCTCCATTACATAGTTAATATTGGGATAGGTTGATGAATCCTATTCTCCAACAGGTTGTAAATATATTGCAGAGAAATATGGTTGAATCCTCAAAAGGCATCATTCTTCAAGTCAGGGTTGAACCCAGATCTAGTTCTGAAGGTTTCACCATAGAATCTGATGAATTGGTTTTCAAAACAGGGGAGCCTGCAGAGAGGGGACGAGCCAATGCCGCTCTGATAAAATACTTATCCAGAGAGCTCAGGATTCCTGTTTCAAAGATCGATATCATTTATGGTCAAAGAGAAAGGTTGAAGAAGGTTTTAATCATGGATGAAACGCCTGACAAGATTATTGAAAAGTTGGCTAGGGTAATCAGCCTCATCTAATCTTTTACCATAATTAGAAATCTTGGAGGGCTTATCCATTCACTTCTGCACCTCGGACATTTGGTGGGCTTCTTCGGCTTCCTTAACTCTTTAAAGACGAAGCCGCATTTCCTGCAAACAGGTGGATCCATAGCGAGGTATTCTCTCCCTTTTGACCTGGCTTTAACGCTTCTTGCAATATGCTCTAAGTGTTCGTATACATTCCGAGGATTTAAATCGGGGATGTTGAGCAACGAAATAATCTCATCAACAGTCAGGGGTTTCTCAGACCTCTTTAACAACTCGTAAATCCTCTCTCTCGTTGTTAGATCAGTGCTCTCCATGAAACCATTCATCTCCGTCTCTCGCTTTAATAATAAAAATTCTTTATACTCTAGATACACCTATATACAATTTGGTGATAAACATATGGGTAGAAAATGGGTTAAAGAATTCTATGCAAGAAAACTCAGTGAAATGATCGAGCGAGGGGAGATATGGGAGATACGCCGGCTCAACGGGCCTACCGGACCTCGAGCGGTCGTTAATGGACGGGAAATGATCATATTGGCTTCGAACAATTATCTAAACCTAGCCAACGATCCACGTTTGAAAAAGGCCGCTATTGAAGCAATGGAGAAGTATGGATGGGGGCCTGGCGCTGTCTGGGCTATAGCAGGATATCACGAACTACTGGATTTACTCCACAAGAAGATAGCAGAGTTCAAGAAGACGGAGGCCGGATTGGTTTTCCCAACAGGGTTTGCTGTTAACGCGGGAACAATCCCCGCTATTGTTGAACAGGGTGATGTAATCCTATCGGATGAATTGAACCACGGTAGCATCATAGATGGAATTAGGCTGTCGAGGGCTGAGAAAATAGTCTATAAACACTGTGATGTTTCCGACTTAGAGGATAAGCTTAGACAAGTTCACGGCAAGTATAACAAGATTCTAATTGTAACTGACGGAGTCTTCTCTATGGACGGAGACATAGCTCCGTTGGACAAGATAGTGAAGCTTGCCGAGGAATTCAACGCTATGGTGTACGTTGACGATGCCCACGGAGAAGGAGTATTGGGAGAAGGGCATGGTAGCCCTGCACACTTCGGTGTCGACGAGAAAATAGATTTCCACGTTGGAACGTTCTCCAAGGCTCTCGGTTCGTCTGGCGGAATGATCGGCGGCGACTACGAGGTTATAGAGTTCATAAGGAATAAGGCTAGGACGTGGCTCCTCAGCACCGGATTCCCGCCGGCCGTGGCGGCCGCGAACTTGAAAGCACTTGAAATCGTGATGACTGAGAAAGAAAGAATCAGGAAGCTCTGGGATAACAGGGATTATTTCAAAAAAGAGCTAGATAGGCTTGGCTTCAATACTGGAAAGAGTCAGACGCCCATTATCCCAGTAATAGTTGGCGACACTAAGAAGGCTAGAGAGCTTGCGAAAATGCTGTGGGATGAAGGCATTTTCGTAGTGCCTATCGTATATCCGATGGTCGCAAGGGGTACCGAGAGAATAAGAAACCAAGTCAATGCTGGGCACACCATCGAAGACCTCAATAAGGCTCTAGAAGCATACGAGAAAGCTGGTAAAAAACTCGGCTTGATTTAGGGGACGAGCATGAAGAGAATCTTAGTTATAGGCGCCACCGGTCAAATAGGGACAGAACTCGTCCCTGCTCTGCGAAAACTCTACGGTAAAGAGAACGTTATCGCTGGATACCATAGCAAGCCGCCGACAGGACCTCTCACCGACGGTCCCGTTGAGCATGTTGACGTCTTAGACAAGAACTCCGTAGAAAAAGTAATCAAAAAGTACGATATCAACGAAGTATACCACATGGCGGCCATTTTATCAGCGGCTGGGGAAAGAAACCCTCAGCTGGCATGGAAAGTCAACATGGATGGCTTATACATAGTGCTGGAACTAGCTAGAGAGTATCGCTTCAGAATATTTTGGCCGAGTTCGATCGCCGCATTTGGACCTAATTCTCCCAAGGTAAACACTCCTCAAGTGACAATCATGGACCCGACCACTATGTACGGTATCACTAAATATGCTGGAGAGCTATTGACAAGGTATTATGCTTACAAGTTCGACGTCGACGTTCGAGGAGTAAGATATCCGGGAATAATAAGTAGCGAGGCACTCCCGGGAGGCGGGACGACGGATTACGCCGTAGAGATATTCTATCATGCCTTAGAGGGGAAAAAGTACACTTGTTACCTGCGAGAGGATACCATGCTCCCCATGATGTACATGCCTGACGCGGTGAAGGCTGCCATCCAGTTAATGAATGCGGATAGGAACAGGTTAACAATAATGAGCGGCTACAACGTAGCTGCGTTCAGTTTCACTCCAAAACAACTAGAAACGGAGATTAAAAAATATGTTCCCCAATTAGAAGTAGAGTATAAGCCCGATTTCAGGCAGAAAATAGCTGACTCTTGGCCTAAGAGTTTAGACGACTCAGTCGCTAGAGAGGAGTGGAATTGGAGTCCTGATTGGAGCTTCGAGGCAATGGTCAAAGACATGTTGGTAAAGCTTGCCGTGAAAATTGGTAGGAAGGATATTGTAGAGAGCATTCACTGATTTTTTCTCAAATCTTCAACAAGAATCCGTGTAATTTCTTCAAGATTATCAACTATGTACTTTGCGTAGTCACACGCTTCACCACATGGTCTAACGGCAATAGGAATTCCCACATGCTCGAACACCATAATATCCCACTTGCTATCCCCAACGTAAGCAACCTCACTCATATCATACCCTTTCGAGCCTGCAAGCTCTTTTATGACAACCCACTTTTCCTTCAAGGGAACCCTAGCTATTCCTCCTGGAATAAGCTCGTCTTCAACGAAGATCAAATCATTATAAAGACAGTCTCTCACGCCGAGCTCTGAGCACACTCTCTCAACCAGAATGTTGACACCGCTACTTACCACGGCTACTTCAAAACCCTCACTAAGTAGTGCTTGAACCGCTTTGTAAGCCTCACTCCTCAACTTCACCTTCGAAAATGCCTCCTCCACGTGTCGCCTTTTTATAGGTGACCCGAAACTGTGGATCATTAAAGCAATATCGATTTTCATCCAATCCAAGTAAGTTATGATGCCCTTCTCATACAGCCTTGCAAAGTACGTATTATCCCTGCTTCCGAAGTATTCGTGCATAACTCTCCAGCTACTATCGTTCTCGGTTAATACACCATCGCAATCAAAGATTACCAGCGGTTTCATGTTCTACTCATCTCGTTGAAATCCTTTGAACACGTGCAATGCTTACATTACTATCCAAACATAGCGATTATTTAAAGCAATCTATGATTTTTTCGATCCTCTCCATGGCTGAGGCACAGTCTTCAGGGTTGATCCCAGATTTGATGCTTAAAGTTATTGCTTTCTTTCCCCACCTTATCTTAAGAGAGAAGCCGTCTCCTCGCTTCACCGAGATTGTGTTTCCCTTAGAGGTGATCTCTCCGCTCGGAATTTTGTTTTTAAGCATAATTAGGAGCCTGTCTAAATTAAGGATTTGTTCACTCGAAGCATCCTCCTTTGCAATATCTCTCTTCAATTCTAACAGCCTTAACGACGTTGCCTTCACGATTTCTTCGTCGTTTTTATATGCCTCTTTAGTCTCCTCGAGAATTTTAATCAATGCTTCTTGTAACCCATAAGTCTTGAAAATCTTGGCAAAGAGGTCGAAGTCGCTGCCAGCTAGAAATCCTGAAAGTCTACCGGGTTCGCCGCCAAAACTGCTAAACTTGTATTTATCCTCCATTTCACCTAAGACCTTTCTTATCTCGTTCAGTATTTTCACATGTTCGCCCTTCTTGACATCAATGAACTTACTCAGGATTGGGTTGACGATGTGCCTCGTGAAGTCTATGTTCAATGAACCACCGTAAGAGATAATATTATAAACCTTTTTAATACATTAAACATTATAGTTCATAGCTGAAGAATGGGATAAGAGTTTGACTAGACAACAAAAAAAGCACAGTTGGAATCCATACACAAGCGATGTTCAAAGATTTAGCATATATCCAAGGATTCAACAACCAAAGGATGACGCGTTGAAGCCTGGAATGACTCTTACCGTGAATATTAGCGATGTGGATCAAAGAGGAAACGGCGTCGTCCCGTATCGAGATTCGAAAATTATAGTGTATGGGGCAAGCCTCGGATCTAAAGTTAAGGTCAGGGTTTCGAGGGTTGTTGGCGACACAGCATATGCTGAAATTGTGGAAACACTGAGTGAAGCTGATGAAACCTACTGAGAAAGCAGAAAGAAATCCATTTCTTACCATCTCAAAAACCCTGGGAGTGGAAATCGCCGGAATTTTAAAAATCGGAGAGCCCGTTGAAGGAGAAGTCGCTTGGCAGGTCCGAGACATTCTAGTCAAGGCCTACGACTATGAAATACTATTTGAAGACGAAGAAGTAAATGAAGTCGAATGCTACTCGCTAGCAATTCTTTTGGAGCCTCGGTATCTGTTCTATTTAATTAAAGCTGGCGATAGATCACTAGCATACCTTAAGGAATACGATGAAAAAGAGTGGCAAAGTGCTAGAGAGATTCTAGAGGAAAACATTATTAAATGCAGTTGAAACCTCTATTAATCATTTTTTATAACCTATCTTCCTAAGAAATTCCCTTCTCTCCTTTCTCTCTTCCTCACCCTCGACACCTAGCGGAGAGTATCCATCTACGAATCCAAGGACGGTTCTTCCCTGATCGGTCTCGGCGACTATTGCTTGAACAGGGTTGGCTGTGGCAACATATAAGTGCACAACTTCTTGGATGTTCTTGATCTGGTTGAGAACGTTTATCGGGTAAGCGCCTCTAATATATAGGACGAATGTGTGTCCAGCACCGATCGCCTTAGCGGTCTCCACGGCTTGCTGTATAAGCTCCTGATCGTTTCCTTCATACCTGATCAACCTCTTACCACTTGCCTCATTAAAGGCTAAGCCGAACTTTATCCCGGGGACAGAAGTTACCAATGCTTCATAAATATCCTCTACAGTCTTTATGAAGTGACTCCTCCCAACGATAATGTTAGCTCCCTCGGGGATTTTCACGGAAACTAGCTCAAGCCTTATGGACATGCTTCCACCATTCTCATACTTAATAACTTTTAATCTCATAAAATTTGCTAAAGCGGGAATATTTGCCTAGTGGGTGTGCTCTTTGAAGTTCATCGTTAAACAGAGTAGTTTAGTTCCCGTGGATCTTAGCGACAACTTGATTAGATTGAGGGTTTATAAGCTGGAGAATGAGAATTGGTATGAAGTTGAATATGAGGCTGATGCCTCGAATATCATGAATAAAATGCTAGAGGTGGCTCAAAACACTATTGTGCAACACAGCCCGGTAAACAATTACCTTTTCGTAAACGTGGAGACTCCAGGCCTCCTTCTAACATTGGGGGAGGGGAGAGTAGAATCATCTGAAACCGTAATCTCACCGAAGCCCTCAACCCTGAGATCTGTTAAACTCTATCAGATAACCCCAGAGGGGAGGCCGGTACTAGCCCATGAGTTTAAACCGATGGGAGAAGTTTTCGTGTACGATGGATACATATCCATACCAGCATCGATTAAGTATGACTTCATAGTGATCGAGACGGCTGAGGACTTGAGACCCTTATTTCCCAGTGAAATAATGCTTCCCCCGGTTAAAGAGGTATCCAAGGATAAAAAGAGAACAAGGAAATCCTCTAGGAAGAGGAAGGCGTATGCTTCAAAGAAATCTGGAAAAACGAAAAAGAGCAAAACAAGTCGTAAGCGTAAAAAGGCAAAGAGGAGGACTAGGAAATGAGCCTCCCGCATATAAAAGCTAAACCAGGAGACGTAAGCAAGAACGTCATTGCAGTAGGAGACCCAGCAAGAGTCGAGCTGCTAGCTTCTTTGCTAAAAGAGCCCGTCGTGGTAAACACCCATCGAGGCTTGAAAACAGTAACCGGATATTATAAAAATACCAGAGTGACAATAGCGACGCATGGCATGGGTTGTCCAAGCGCTAACATAGTCTTTGAAGAGCTCGGAATGCTTGGTGCAAAGAGGATAGTCAGACTGGGTACGGCGGGCGGAATGCACAAGAGTGTTCAAATAGGCGATGTCATCGTTGCAACAGGTGCTATCTACGCTATGGGAGGATGCGGTCTCGGGCAATACATGCCGGGATATTGTGCTCCAACCTCTCCCGATCCTGTTTTAACTCACAGAATTATGGAAGAGCTGGAGAATAATGGAATTCCGTATAAGAGGGGACCTTTGTTCTCCAGTGATGCCTTCTACGCTGAAGACCCCGAATTGGCTTCGAGGATGAGTAAGCTTGGAATCCTAGCGGTGGAGATGGAGGCGGCTGGATTATTCGCGCTGGGATGGATGAGAGGATGGGAGACCGCGTGCGCCGTGATAATTAGCGATGTCCTTCATGGTGAGGATGCTAAAAAGGTTTTTCTAACCACGTCCGAGTTGGCTGAAACATTCTCCAAAGTTGCGCGGGCCATTATGGAAGCATTTGAAAAACACTATGGTGATGAGTGACCATGTTGCCGGAGATTAGAGTGTATAATACTTTGACTCGGACAATGGAGAAGATCACACCAGTAGAACCCGGCTTAGTTAAAATGTACGTTTGCGGTCCAACAGTCTACGATTCAACCCACGTGGGGCATGGAAGAGCCTACGTCATGTATGACGTTTTCAAAAGGTATCTAAATATCAGGGGTTACCACGTTTTTCACGTCATGAACATTACGGATATTGATGATAAAATCATAAATAGGTCTAAAGAGGAGGGTCGCGACTGGTTGGAAATCGTTGAAACTTACACTCGCGAATACATGGAAGCTCTAAACCATTTGAATGTTAAAGTGGATCATCATCCAAGGGTCACTCAACACGTAAGCGAGATCATCGAGTTTATACAAAAACTAATTGAGAAAGGTTATGCGTACGTAGCACCCAGCGGAAGCGTATACTTCGACGTTAACACTTATGAGGACTATGGGAGATTATCGGGGAGATTATCAAAGGAGACCTGGAGCCAAGAGCCCGATTTCCTCTCGGAAAAGAAGAATCCTTATGATTTCGCTCTGTGGAAAGCTGCTAAGCCGGGTGAACCTTATTGGGAGAGCCCCTGGGGGAGGGGGCGTCCAGGTTGGCATATTGAGTGCAGCGTTATGAGCTCCAAGTATCTTGGCGAGAGATTCGACATCCATGGCGGCGGAACAGATTTGATCTTTCCTCACCACGAGAATGAGAGAGCCCAGAGTGAGGCGGCACTAGGTAGTAGGCCCTGGGTGTCGATATGGATGCATGTCGGAATGCTCATGGTGGGCGCTGACAAGATGAGCAAGAGCTTGAAAAATATTGTTCCTATCAAAGAAGCCGTCAACAAATGGGGAGGTAAAACTCTACGCTTCTGGTACTTGATGAGTCATTATCGAAAACCAGTCTCCTTCAGTGAAGAATCGTTGAGGATTGCTAGTGAACAGTTGAAGAGGCTTAATCAGGCTTCAGCACTACTCCAAAAACTAGGAAAGGAGGCCGTAGACCCGCACAAGGCATCTGATGAAGACATTAAAATATTGAAGAAGCTCGTAAAAATACACTACGACTTTCACACTGCTTTAAGCGAGGACTTCAACACTCCAGAGGCAGTAGCATCTCTTAACGAATTCACCACTATAGTGTTTAGAGACATACAATACAATCCTAAATACGTCCTTGTGAATACTGCTCTCAGAATCATAAGCGAGTTCGACAGCGTTCTCGGAGTCCTTGAAACCCCATTTGAGGCCGTAACGGGAGAAGAGGATGTAGACTCTTACATTAGAATACTCGTCGACGTCCGAAGAGAATTGCGTGAGAGGAGGCTATACGATCTAGCCGATATGATTAGGAGCGAGCTCGGCAAGCTTGGAGTAGTCCTTTCCGATAAGGGTGCTGAGACCACATGGATACGGGTAAAGAAGCAAATAGCGAAGAGCTGAACCCGCGCTGCTCGATTATGAAATGAATTGTTTAACTCTTTCAACACTTTTCTCATAGAATACGTCTTCGAAACGCCTCGTCCCTCTCTTCCTAAACAATTCTAAATTATTGTACACGCTGACCACCGCGTTTGCTAATTCGAGTGGGTCACAATTATTGATCTTAAACACCAATCCCGTCTCATCATATCTAGTATTCCTAGTTGGATTGCCGCAAACTATCACCGGCCTAGAATCACTTATCATAGAGTGGAAAACTATATTGGACAAGGCATCGTGTGCTCCAACTATCCCCATAATAGATTTTTCCATTACGCTTAAGGGGTTCTCTGCTAAAGCATTAATGATTAATGGATGAAAGCATGCGTTAACCGGGATATTGATATTTATCATGAGGGGTGTGAACCCGATCTTATTTAGCTCGTTGATCAATTCTTCCAAGATCCTGCATCTATCTAGCTTAACAACTATAGCTCCATCCTTTGGAAGGATATCCCGCAGGATTATTTTCTCCACATCAAACACCGAGAGCATAATGTGCTCAAACTCTGGGTAAAGGGATGAAGCTATATAGTGTTCCACCGGCGTGGTCTCAACAAACATTACTGGATGATTCTTCTTATAGAGCTGCGACAAGAATTTTTTAACATTGCTTGAAGCCTGGTAGGGGTAGTTTTCAACGGGCTTTACGAATACGAGAATTTTTCCACTTGTTACCTGCAAATACGATTTTAAAAAGTCCAGAAATACATCATTCAAGGATCCAGCATAAATCGAGATATTGTCTGAGGACTTATCTAATGCAATTGGCGTTTTCAAAACCTTCCTCTCAAAATTCAATCCTAATCTTTGGAGGAATTCGCTAACCCTCCAACAAAACAAATCGTCTTCATCACATAATAGGTGAATCATTTTTCTAAACCTATATCCCTATAAATAATTCATGAATTCATGGTTAAAAACATGGAGTTCGGAGACATTGGCGAGGTAATTAAGTATAAGAGAGTATTGCTCGAAAAAATTCAAGCGTTTCTAACACAGAGAGAGTTGAAAGAGGCTTTGCGTGACCCGCATGCTAGGAGGCCTCCTCGCCCCTGCGGATTAACGGTGCACACAGGCATTGGATGCCCTCTTCAATGCGTCTACTGTTACATCTACAGCATGGGTTTTAAACCGAACTTCAAAGATTATCCCTTGTCCGGAGCACAGTTAGTGTACGCGCTTGTTTCAAACGAAAACTTCATCCCAGGTCCGAGCGGAACACTGATCGCACTCGGCAGCGTTACAGAACCTTTCCTACCGCTATCAAAAAAGAAAACATTCGAGTACATCGAGTTTATTAAGAAATACTTGGGCAACCCTGTTCAGTTTTCAACGAAAATGAGCCTAGACCATAGAGACGTTGAAACGCTGAAAACCCTTGATCCCGAGATCTCTCCGTTAATAAGTGTTTCGACATTGAGCCATCAGAAACTACTAGAACCGTTAGCCCCACCAGTTGAGAAAAGGTTTGAAACGATCAGCCTCTTGAGACTATACGGGTTTAAACCTTTCCTCTTTCTTCGACCGATAATTCCAGGGGTAACTGACAAGGAAATCGATGAGATCTTGGAATACGCTGCCGAATCAGGTGCCCATGGTGTGGTGGCTGGTTCCCTGCGAGTTACTAGGTCAATATTGGACAGGCTTACAGACGTAGGTTTGGATACCTCCGAGATTATCAGAAGGCTTAAGGGAAGGGAAAAAGATCTGAAAGATAATGTTCAATATACGGTTGACACATCCGATATTAAAAGCTTGATTGAGAAACAAGCCAGCAAGAAGAAGCTAATATATCTGCCATCTGCTTGTATGGCAAACGCATTCTCACACAATCTTGGGTGTTGGAGGATGAAATCTCTAATTAAGAGTTCTACGAAACACTGCAGTGGTTGCCGCAACAGGCCTCGCGCATAATGTTGAACAAAGGTATTTGACCAGGCATATGTCAACCATTAATACATCAGTATTGGAGAAGTCCCGAGACAGCACTAATCTTTTGCCGTATCTTCGGTTCGTAGATGATTGAGGATAAGTGATAATGGTGCTATACAACGCTTTCAATGACGACGACCTTTAGATCCTCGAGCACTTTTGCTTTTACATCGAACGCTTTAAGTATGATCTCTTCGGTCAACACTTCGCTCGGTCGACCTGCAGCTATTATTCTACCTCTCTTAAGCACGACGATCTTATCAGAAAACCTGTAGGCGTGTGTTAAATCGTGAAGGGACATTATTACGGAGAGGTTCCTAGTTCTCGAGAATTTTTTAACAAGCTCTAATATTTCAACCTGGTATCTAGGGTCCAGACTGGAGGTTGGCTCATCCATTAATAATACTTTCGGTTCTGCAACAATAGCTCTAGCTATCAAAACCCTTTGCAACTCCCCACCACTAAGCTGGTCGAGTCTCCTAAATGCTAATTCACAGCAATTAACCATGCGTAGTGCATCATATGCTTTCTCGTAATCCAACTTACTATACGCGAAATTAACATATGGTCTTCGACCGGTAAGCACGAAATCAATGACAGTAGTGGTTCCCAGAGTATTCACTTTCTGGGGACAGTAGCTAACTTTCTTAGCTAACTCGCGCCAATTCAACTTGTTAATATTTTTCCCATCGATCAGTATGGAACCTTTGAATGGCTTTACTATCTTATCTATAGTTTTAAGGAGGGTTGTCTTCCCGCTACCGTTAGGACCAATTATGGATACTACTTCCCCCGGAGAAACGTCTAGCGTGATATTGCTTAGAGCTTCATAGTCCTCGTAGTGGACGTCAACTCCAAGTATCTTTATGACCGCCATACCGAGTTCCCCTTAGTAGTATTATCAGTAATGGCGCGCCCATCATGGATAACGTTATCCCCACAGGTAGTGTAATAGGGTATAGGAGAATCCGGGAGAACAAATCTGCTACAACCACTAGTATTGACCCGGTGATTATGGAAGCAGGCATTAGATACTTATGGCTTCCGCCCACTAACCCTCTTGCAATATGTGGAGAGAGAAGACACAAGAATGCTAATACCCCTACGAAAGAGGTTGCCAAGGAGGCTCCGAGTGAGGCGGTTATAGTGGCCACAAGCCTAAACGTCCTCGGGTTTATGCCTGAAGAAATTGCTAAATCGTCCCCCAGCAGGATGATGTCTAGGTCAACATGGATCAACATGTAGGCTAGAATGATGGGGATGGAGCCGATGATTAAAATAAGCAGTTCAATATCGCCGGGCCTGCTCAAGTCGCCGAAACTCCAGAAAACAATTGTCGCTAATTGTAACTCATTTAGCACTAGATATTGTATAAGAGAAAGGAGTGATTGGTAGAGGAAGGATAAAGCGATAGATGATAGTACAAGGGCGTTCGGCGTTAAGCCGACTCTAAATGCAAGAAGCAAGACTATTAGGGATTGAATCAGGGAAAAGATGAAAGCCATAACTGGCAATATGTAAGGTCTTGATACTATATAGAATAATGGATAGGATCTTCCAGCATAACCAGTTATCAAGGCTATTGCTACACCCAGCGCAGCCGCATGCGAAATTCCAAGAGTAAACGGAGATGCCAACGGATTTCTATAGACCGCTTGAGCAATCACACCGGCCCCACCCAATAATCCCCCTACTAAAACACCTACTAAAACACGCCTGAGCCTAAGCCAGAGTACAACCCTATCCAGCTCGGCGACTTCAAGTCCAAGAACCAATCTCCAGAAATCTAGAAAAGCCATCCCTCCAAACCCAATAGATGATGCTAATGGAATCAGCAGGACGAGGATGAATAAGAGAGTGGCAAGGATGATCAATTTTCGCCTTAAAAACTTTGATAAGAAGAGTACATGAGAGCTCATTCCGCGGCACCGATTTCAGCAAGCTAGCTCACTCGACAAATTAGCGAACCCGACCCCGTAGCCTTCTTCAAACAATAAATAGAGCTCCTTACCCAGGAATTTTTTAAATATCTCGTTTGCTTTCGCCACTGGATCAACGTCCTCGAAGTTGCCCGGGTAGAGAATCTTACCTATAAAGTATGCATCAGCGAGGCTTGTCGCTATGTTGGTATGATAATAGTTGAATGGAAGCACCGAGTAGACTCTTCGTTCTTTAAACGCCATTAGCGCGCAGAACTTGTCTTTATCCCTGTTGAACTCGTCCTTAACGATATTGAAATTGTTAATGTCGATGAAAATGTAATTCGGCTGTGCACTCAAGATGTATTCAAAATCTACTGACACATATCCGACAGTAGATGTTAAATTATCAACGATCGAGTTAGTGTTCAACAATACAAGAGGCGGAAATCTTGCCTGGGAGGAGGTGAAGGGTTGAGCACCCTTATACGATATTGCACCCACATAAACGCTTGACTTAGTGGTGATATTCCTTGTTCGTGCATCGAGATCTCTAATGACCGAGTCTATGAAGTCGCAGAGTTCCCGCGCTCTTTCACTCCTATTCAGCACATCGCCTAGGATCGTGAGGGCTTTCTTCAAGTCATCGACCTCCACGTAGCCAGCGCCCCCGTAGTCAATAACTATGACGGGGGCTTCTACCTCCGTCGACAGCCTATCTGGGTCGTATAATTGAGCGTATAGAGAGCTCATTATGACTAGGTCAGGGCTGACGCTCCTAATCCTAACCGGGTCTGGCGAGCTTCTCGGGCCTCCCGGCCCAATGACTGGGAGGCTCTTCAAGTACTCCCCGTAGGCCATGGCGTAGTCTCTGCCCAGGGGACTCCACGACAACTCTACCTCCTCAACTCCCGCGAGTAAGCCGGTAGCATTCAAATACACGACCAATCTTAGAGTTCCTGGACCTATGGCTACTACTCTTTTAGGATACTTTTCCACCTTAACGGTTCTACCGAGAGAATCAACTATTGTGACGTAGTCAGACTCTGTTTTATCCCCAACTTCATTTACTCCCGACATTGTTGAAAATCTCTCCCAAGAGAGTAGCACTGCTGATAATGCCGCGAAAAACGCGAGAGTTATCATTAATAGTATTAACGCGTAAGGTTTACCGGTCAACTCTGCTAATCCCTCCTGCTACCTCAATATTCGGTAGGGTAGGCTCGCGTTGACAGCTATTCCCCTACCAATAACGGCATTCACGCCAGCGTTCGCGCAACTCTTGCAAAATGGTTTATCACCCACGTAAACTATTCTTGTGGACATTGCTAATTCTCCACATTTACTGCACCTCACGCTTTCGAATACTGGGGCACGCTCAAGCTCCTCCGTGATCTCAACTTCCATGACGTCGAACATCTCCTCGGGGAGGTCGATCATCCCAAGTCCTATCTCCCTCCATACCTTGTTCAGCCTTTCAGCCTCTTCTCTAGTCCCCTTTCTCTCGACAACTACTTTGTGAAATAATTCGCGCGCCTCAACTGGAATATCCCTTTTTATCCTATCGGAGTCGATATAAACCCTAACACCTCTCCTTGATCCTCTCTTAACTAGCGTGACGGCGTTCTTTCCTAGATCGAGATAGATGAGGGAATTATTGCCGAACGTGCATCCTGTAGCTACTTGAACTCCGTCAGCAAAACAATTGTTCGTCTCAACCACTGCTAGTATCTCCTCATTAATAGTCTCGTATACTCCAGGCTTATACAATCCCAACCTCGATAACGCAATCTCGGAAGCCCTTAAACCTAAAACCAGAAATGGGCATACATGCCCATGTATTTTTTCAGCCATACTTAATAATTCGTAGCTAACCATAGGTGCACCCTCTTTGATAAATTAGTGCACTAACTGAACTCATAACGCTGAAAGCTTAATAAGTTTTTCCCTAATGCGTAGGAAGCTCTTTCAAGTAGTTAAAACTTTTACGTCGGAGAGAAAGAGCTAATTACTAAATCATACGAGAAAAGGTTATTCGAGAATATCGGGAATAATAGGCTTTGGATCTCATGTGAGAACAGATCATTATCCATACAGTTTTGCTGAGTCGGCGAGAAAGCATTGTCAAAGAAGCGTTTAAACACTATGATCCTTTTAAAACGTCACTTCGCCTTCTTTACAATCTCTTCGGCAATCGATGATATCTCTTCCCGAGAGGTTGCCGAGGATATTGGCATCTTACTCTTTAAAATCACAACTCTCCCAGATGTTTTTTCTAGAGCCCTAATAACATCGCCATCGCGCCCGTGGTAAACATCAAGCAGTTCAAATCCATGCTTGCTCAATTCATCGGATAATAATATTGTTGGGTTCTTTGGCATGATATCACCAATCCTTATTAGTGTATGAAGAGATTTTAATTTTAACTCGGTTGAAAAGGTGTTTTTGGCTTGCTGAAGCCTATCTTGGTTCAAAATAAATCCTGCTTATTGATGGAGTATTCGTCAGGGTTCTTGAGAATTAAGGCCTCTAACTACGAACTAGAGGTGAGGCCCAGAACGATAACCATCAAAGGATGCTTAAGCGTTAAGGTAACAACCATTGATAGAGGGAGAAAGAGAGGAATCTACGTCTCTCACACATTCCTTCAATTATTTAATGGAGAACAATGCCGTAGTGTTCCGGCCACCGAGATGAATACTGGAGAATTCGCCATTAAAGCTACATCAACCCCTCTTGGAAACTACGTCACGATCATGATGCCCGGAGCTTTTCTAGCCGACTACATCGTCATCAGCGAGGACACGACATATATACAGATCCCAGGTGGGCGAGGGGCTTATTCTGAGGCCGCTAACGAATATTGCACAATATATGTAGTTTAAATAGCTACATTAATCAGCTCTAAAGGCTTCAATATCTTACGCCGACTTCTATGACCGTGGCCTCCTTCGGCACCTTCCCGGTGACAGCGTCCACGATATACTCGGCATTAAAGCCCGAGGTTAATATGACTTTAACACCCGTCTTCCTTGATAACTCGCTCATAGATTTAACCTTTGAAAACATGCCTCCAGTTGCATCCCTCCCCAACTCCTCCTCCAAGGAGTTTAAGATTTCGTTGAGATTACTATCATTAATATGCCTGATCAGCTTAGGATTTGAACACTTTTTAGGGTCACAAGAATAAACTCCAGCCACGTCTGCTAGTAAGACAATCCTCGAGGGCTTGAGAACGCTACTCAGGACTTCAAATACTTTTTCGGTTGAGAAAATCTCGATCGATCCACTATCGCTTGGGATGCACTCACCGTAGAGTACGGGTATTATGTTGTTTTTAAGCAAGTTGACTATTGGAGGCGTAAACACTTTTATCGTCTCTTTTCCATAACCTATTATAGCGCTTGTCTGCAATCCCGTGGCCGGGATATCGTGGAACACGAGATAATCTACGATAAGCCTGTTTAGCAACCTCGTTGACTGCTGACATTTAACCAGTAGTTTTAGCATTGACTCCGAAGCATACTTAGATACCGTGTAATGGGCAAAGCTACCGCCTCCATTGCCCATGACAATGGTGACGTTTTCATGCACTTTTTTCAAGGCCTCCGCCAGGGTTTTTAAAGCTTCGTAATTCACCGATACTGGCCTATCCTTGAATGTTATAAGGCTTCCTCCAGCCTTTAGGAATACGATATCCTTTTCCAAACACCATACCCTCGTCAGGGAAGGTTAATATATTGTTACGTTTTTATAGATTAAGCGGTGTCACACTGGGAAATGATGAATAAAGTCATAGCGTCTTTGAAGACACATGCAGAACTGGTTATTGCAAACACCGTGGCATTGTTTCTAGCTGCTTCAAGTTGGAATTACTATGACGTAAGATACTTCCTAGAATGGTATTCTCATTTCGTCTCCGGGAGGATACTCAATATTTATGGCTCATCGATTTATGATAAAATAGCGTATCCTCCTCTTCCAATCCTACTATTTGTCTTCACTCACCATGTGGCAGTAACTCTGAGCAGTAATATAGAGATTATTAGGTTAATAGACAAAATACCTTTGATCATATCATTCAACTTGATTTACTTCATCCTGAGGAGAGAATATGGGAGGAGAGCGGGAGTCCTGTGGTTGGCCAACGCTACAGGTTACATAATTCTCATAGGATATCAGTTCGACTTGATTGCGTCGCTATTCCTTCTGCTGGGTTTCATCCAACTAGTCAGAAACAAGTTCGAGAAGGCGTGCATTTATTTAACTCTTGCTGTTCTTGTAAAGCAAATTCTAGCTCCCTTCCTGCTTCTTCCATTCATTGTTAGACTTAAGAGTAAAAGATATGATGAAATGGTTAGGATGGCGTTAAACGTGGCAGTCGTAGGCTCCATATTCGTTCTTCCTTTCCTAGTTGTAGACCCGTACTCGTTCATTGGGAAGGTGTTGTTTTTCCACGCATCAAGATATCCACAGGAGCTCAGCTTGTTCGCAATACCATTATATGTAACATGGTATAATGTAAACGTTTTACCTTCATGGCTAACATGGATATGGATTCTGCCCTTTACAATCTACACTGGCCTTGCAATCTTCTACTTCGCAAAGGAGAGGGAATATGGAGAGGAAGTCTTCTTGAAGTATTTCATCTACCTTCTAACGGGACTACTAGTCTTCAATAAAATAGGGGGTTTCAACTATTTCACGTGGTTAGCACCTTTCATAATAATTTTCATATCCAGGCGTTCAACAGATCCTGGGATGCGGGTCTTTCAAACCCTTTTCATCTCTATTCCGTTAATAGTACACTTCGTATATAACACTTCAACGCTCTTCGCAGCTGCGGTGGCAAGCGACGAAGTTTTTATAGTTGAAGATTTAAATTGGGTTTCAGCCGAAGAAATAATCTTGAGAAGCTCTGGATCATCCTCATTGATTTATTCACTTGTGCAAGCCTGCAGGGCCAATCCATTGCTAAGCATACTTTTCTCTATGATGAACCGGAGCAAGCCTGTTTCACAAATATTTTTCACATTAATCTACAATGCATATCTTACTTATGTATGGATCAAAGTGAAAAAATTGAGCAGAAGTGTGTGAAAAAATGCTAGTTTTCATCGGCATAGGGTATTCCTTTAAACACTTAACAATGGAGGCTCTTGACTACTTGAAAAAGGCGGACAAGGTAATCGTGGACACCTATACTTCACTCTACGAGGACGACCTTAAAGGTTTGAGAGAATACACGAGTGCAGAGATAGTGTTTGCTTCCAGAAACGATCTAGAAGGAGAAAGCATGGATAAAATAATAAGCGAGGCATTCCGCAAGAACATAGTAATCGCGATACCCGGGGACCCGTTTATAGCTACGACTCATGACTCTCTAAGGCTTGAGGCGGTTAAGAAAGGATTGGATGTTAGGGTCGTCAACTCTGTCTCAATCATAACCTTGATTCACAGCAGGCTCGGATTACAGACTTACAGATTTGGAAAAACGGTAACTCTAGTGTTTCCAGATTATTTCAAACCTTATTCAACCATTGAGACCATTTATGAAAACCTGAAAAGAAGGCTACATACAATAGTTCTCCTCGACTTGAGGGTGGAGTCTGGGAGGATGATGACCATACCTGAGGCTGTCAAAATACTCTTAGATCTCGATAGGGAACTAGAAGGCAGGTTGGAAAAAACCATAGCCCTGGGAGTCGCCCGCCTCTCATGGAGAGACGAGTTTGTGAAAGCGGATGTCCTTGCAAGATTGGCTTCATATACTTATCCTCCGCCTCCACACACCATTGTTGTCGTTTCAGATCCGCAACCCGTAGAACTCGAGAGTTTGATAAGTATGTGGGGATATCGGGAAGAATAAAGTTTTAAAGGCTTCCACGATTTCATAGTTTTTAGGTTGGACAAAATGTCCAAGCTAATTCAGATTACCGTAGTAATATTTGCATTAATGCTAGTGGCCTCGAGCATTATCCTCGTTACTAACATGGTCAGTAAAGAGGAAACAACCCAGACATATGAGATTCGCGATGCCCTGGGTAGAAGAATAACGGTTAGAAGTAATATTACAAGAGTGGTATCCCTAAGCCCGTCGCTAACTGAAATAATGTTTGAATTGGGACTCGACCATCTGCTGATCGCCGTTGACGGGCAATCACTAAGGGAAACACCATACTTAAACGCATCAAGCAAGCTAATAGAAAGGAATATTACCGATGTCGGAGGTTACTGGTGGTCCGACGTCAATCTTGAAAAGATCCTTAGTCTATCTCCCGATATCGTCCTAGTCGATAAGGGAGCACACGCGCCATTAAGAGAATTCTTCGAAAGCTACAATATAACGGCGGTTTACTTCAACGGAGGAGGCGCAAGGAGTCTTGAAGAGGTTTACCTGGACATCCTGCTTATTGGAAGAATATTTAACAAACAGGTTGAGGCGGAAGAAGTTGTTTCTCAAATAAAACAGAAGTTTCAAATGTATGAGAATGCGGGATCCCGGTTCGAGAATATAACAGTATTAGTGGTAGTAGGCATTGACCAAGCCATATGGGTTGCTGGCCCTGAAACGTTCATAGGAGATGTCCTTAGCAAGTTAGGCGTGAATAACGCTTGCAGAAGTGGCACATGGGTTGGAGCGAGTCTTGAAATGATTGCCCAGTGGAATCCAACGGTGATCATTATTGCCTCAGATAACATTACCCCGGATATCATTGCTGCATCGGGTTTGGAAAAACTTAACTCATCAATCCTCGTGATAGAGGACAAATTGATGCTGAACATGATCAATAGACCTAGCTCGTCCTTAAAACACCTTCCCCAAATGTTGATCTCCCTATTGGAACATCCCAACGAGGCGCAAAATAGTTCTGACTCGCCCTTGAGTTTATCCGTGTCGGGAGAGTTGATTGAATTTCCCAACAAGCTCATTCCGCATGAGGATATGGGCAACTCGTATTCAGCAACTTCCACTCTACTTTTACTATGAATGCGAAAAAAGGTATCAGCATATGCATCAGAAAATATTGTTTGTCACAGCGTTAGTCCTAGCGATTCTACCGTTAGGGCTAACTCTTCTATGGGATCTCGAGAGAAGTGATTACTCAACTCTCATCAACACCTATAGGATTTTCCGAGTGCTCTACGTAACCCTCTCCGGGTTGATCATAGGAGGATCTGGGGCTGTTCTGCAATCATCTCTTCGAAACCCCTTACTGGATCATCACATCCTCGGGATCGGCGGGGGAGCATTGTTTGCAGTATACGTCGCAAGCCTATTGGGAAGACCCTCATATTATCTGCTGATGTTATCGGGAGTTCTCGGTGGGCTCGCAGCGCTTGCAATGACGGTCACTATTGCCGAGAAGTTTGGAGGAACTGTTACTGCCTACATTCTCTCAGGTATTGGTGTCTCCTCATTATTTTCTGGATCAGCAATGTTGCTATCATACTTCCTTGTTTCAAAAAACCCTTATTCAGTCCTACTTTTGACCGGAAGCTTTGTAATAGCGACACCGGAGAAGATATACGCTATGCTTCCTGCGGCGATAATCTCGTCTACTGTCTTCATCGCTTTATCCAAACCTCTAAATACAATATTGATAAGCGATGAATACTCTAAGCAACTAGGGTATAACCCGAGAAAAATCCGTCTTTTCCTAATCCTAGTAGCAGGGATTTCGACTAGCATAGTAGTTTCCAACTTCGGCATTATCGGATTCGTTGGCCTCGCTTCACCTCATTTAGCTAGGATGATCTTAAGAACATCCGACAACAGGCTTGTAGTACCACTCTCCATGAGCTCTTCGGTGTTGATACTTTATGCAACAGATTTCCTGTCGAGAAAGGTACTGGTTGCTCCCATTGGTGAGGTCCCATCGGGTGCTATCGCATCCTTGATCGGGGCACCATTTTTCCTCATAGTTATGATCAAAAACATCAAGAGGTTTTCCATGTGATACGGGTTTCACAGCTGACAGTTACACATGGAAAGGCGATCCAAGCTTTGAGAAGTCTAAACTTCGAGATACCTGTTAGAAAGGTAACTTGCGTAATGGGGCCAAACGCTTCGGGTAAGACGACCTTATTGAAAACTCTAGCAGGTTTAACATCCTACAGCGGATCGGTTTACCTCAACTTTAGGGAGCTGAGAAAATACAGTAAAAGAGAATTAGCAAGGTTAGTGGGGTATACCGGGGCAGTATCGTCGAGGGACTTTTTCTCCATAAAGGTTCGAGAAGTGTTAATGACTGCTTTTTATCCTTTTTCAAATTCGTTCTTCGATAGCCCTGAGCATTACAAATACGTTGAAGAAATATCTCGTGACGCGGGCATCGAGCACTTGCTAGATAGGCGCCTCAACGAGCTAAGCTCTGGAGAACTTCAGAAAGTATTTCTAGCCCTGATAATCGCCAGGAGCCCCCAATACTATCTACTCGACGAGCCGGACTCTCACTTGGACATCGGCTTTAAACCCGAGTTAATCAAGATGATCAGGAAGCTGAGCCAAAGTTCAACCGTGCTCATAGCCACGCACGATCCATTGTTTGCTTTTAAATGTTGCGACTACTTTATAATTCTCAATAAAGGAGAGTTGGTTTTATCCGGTGAAAAAAAGGATCTTATAGAGAACCTTCAAATATTAAGCAGAGTCTACGGGGTGAGGTTTGAAACCCTACTCGGTAAGGGGGGCGAGAAATTAATAATTCCCGTTTATGAATAGAGTTGCTTTTCTTGCCAACCACTGCTACACAGCCTCGATAAAGCATATAATACGAGGGCGTCTGATCTTATCGGTTCATATGTTCTCCACGCTATTATCAGAGAGTTTTTGACCTCGCCCGACGCGATCGTTTTCATTAGAGGTTGAGAATACTTTGAGGGAACCCGGGGAAACTCGACACCTCCATCGTTATCGCTGGATATGCCAATCATTAACAAGTCGGCCGGGGATCGACAACCGATAACCAAGTAGTCTCTGAACTCCACTATCCTTGACTTGACGAGATCTAGCACAGCCTTTGAAAAAGGTTTGTAAGCCACCAGATATAATCCTTCTCCTTTAAAAATTAAATCGGTCTGGAAGGCACTGAGCACGATCTCTAAGAGTCCTGGAGACCCCGCATTCTTTACAAACCCGTACTTTCTCAAAGAGTCTATTATTCTCCTAACTCTCCTCTCACTCATCTTCAAAATCTTGGATGCCCCTACTCTCCCCAGTTTCTTCCAACCATAAGCTAAAACGACTTGAAGCCCAACTAAAGCGTCGACTCCTAAGGTTTTCTCGAACAAGACCGGTAAGCTCGATAATTCCTCACAGCTAATGCTCATCAATAATCTCCCAGGAGCTTCTCCACGAGCTCGGTGCTCGACATCAATCTCGCACCTAGAACCTTCTTCATGTATTCGACGGCATACTCATGGTCTCCCTCCGAGAATGCTGATATAGCATCAGATACAAGAATGATGTTGAAACGCTCGTAGAAGGCGTCTATAGCTGTATGCATAACGCAAATATGCGTGTGAATGCCCGTTAAAATTACAGTGTCAACGCCAAGATCTCTGAGCACGCCGGCCAGCCCAGTATCCCTGAATCCACTGTAGGATCGCTTGTAGAGCACGATGTCTCCAGCCTCTGGAGCTAGTTCATCTATGATCTTAGACTCGTGATGCTCCCGTAAGGCGTGAGGACCCCAGATGGAGAACTCCCTGTCAAAAGGAAAATGCTGGTCTATGAGATATATCACTGGTATTCCGCGTCGCCGGGCAACACTAACTATATTGGCTATCACGGGGACGATTTGCTCCGCACGTGCACTCCGCAACCTGCCTCGCACAAACTCTTCAATCATGTCTATGACGAGTATCGCAGGCTTCAAGGGTTGCACCCTATAATTATTAGGTTGAGAAACTTATTATCTCTATGAATGATGAACGACTTCGGTCAAGAGCATCAGCGATGAAGAACCGTGTGAGGGCTGAAATGATTGTTGCTCCATAGGAACTATATATCAGTATATAGTGTATGTACCGATTATTAATGTTTTTAAATCCTCCATTGGATATATTCGATTGGTGCGTGTTATGAATTCATTCGCATCACTATATGAAAACGATCCTGTGTACCAAATGGCTGTTAAACAATTGAAAGAATCAATTAGAATCCTGGGCTACCCTGAAGAATACGTGGAGATACTCAGACACCCGGAAAAGCTCGTACAGGTTAAAATAACTATTAGAAGGGACAACGGGAAACTAGAAACATTCCTGGGTTGGAGGAGCCAGCACAATAGTGCTTTAGGACCCTATAAGGGCGGAGTGAGATACGGGGAGAACGTGACTCCAGGAGAGGTAGTAGCTCTATCCATATGGATGACTTGGAAGACCTCGCTCGCCGGCATTCCCTATGGTGGAGGTAAGGGAGGAGTTAGAGTCAACCCCAAGGCGTTGAGCGCCCGAGAACTTGAAGAGTTGAGCAGGAAATTCTTCGCCGGAATAGCCAAGGACGTTGGTCCCGACGTAGACATCCCAGCGCCCGACGTCTACACGAATCCGCAGACCATGGCATGGTATTTTGACGAGTACAGCAAGATCGTAGGCTATAATGCATGGGGCGTAGTCACGGCGAAGCCCGTGGACGTGGGAGGATTAAACGCTAGGACAGTGTCGACCGGATACGGGACAGCTTTAACTGCTAGAGAAGCCGCAAAGAAGTGGCTTGGAGGCTTCGAAGGAAGGACCGTGGCAATACACGGTTTCGGCAACGTGGGCATGTACGCTGCGAAGTACGCCCAGGAATGGGGAGCAATAGTTGTAGCGGTTAGCGATACGAGCGGATACGTCTACGATCCGAAGGGAATTGATGTGGATGAAGCCATAAGAGTCAAAAACGAAACAGGCAAAGTCATTAACTATAAGAAGGGGGATGTAAAAGTCTCCACCAACCACTTAGAAGTACTAGAACTACCAGTCGACGTACTGATACCTGCAGCTACAGAAAACGTGATAACTAAAGAAAACGTTGATAGAATTAAAGCCAAGGTCATCTCAGAAGGAGCAAACGGACCTACAACACCCGAGGCGGATGAAATACTCCACAAGAGGGGAGTAGTTGTAGTCCCCGATATTCTGGCCAATGCGGGAGGAGTTACGATGAGCTGGATAGAGTGGGCCCACAATAGAATGGGGTGTTGGCTGACAGATGAGGAGGCTTTAGGCAGGTTGGATAAAATGATGACTCTCAACTTCCACAGAGTCTTCGACGACTGGCAGAAGAGGTTCTCTCAATACCCAATGAGAATAGCGGCGTATGCTATTGCCGTCGACAGAGTAGTAAGAGCAATGAAGTATAGAGGATGGCTCTAAGCTTTTTCACCCCTCTTGTAAACCAATACTCCGTTTTTTAGCCTTATTTCAACAACTCTGTGAAAAGGAATTTGATCCTCTCCAACGAATATGTAACCCTTTCTCACATCCGTTATGAGTTCCCCAGGGATGGGCTTCAAAACACTCTCATCCCCTTCCCTAAACTTAATGAATACTATGTACTCGCTCCTTCTGCCCCCGAAAAATATTTTCTTCAACCACTCTTCGATCTCGCCCTTCTTTCTCACGGACAACATCCTCGAATACATTAAAAACAAAGACAAGATTATATTATTCAAGCATGCCCAACGATGGTGAAGGGTTTGAGAAAAAGAAATCTGGGAGCACTACTCATGTTTTCAACTACGGTTTTCACAGGAGTTTACACCTACTTGTTGTTCTTCTCGGAAAAAAGACTACAAGAGATTACGTTAAAAGCAACGATATATGCGCTCGTACTTATTTTATCCGCTACTATATTTCTAATAGGCTATGGTTTCTTCAAAACGCCTAGTATTACCCCTGATGAGGTAAGAGAGAAACTAACGAAGACTAAGTATCAAAGTGTTGAGAAAGACTATTAAGGAGAATGCCCTTTCTAATCTTTACTTTTCCCTATACGCCAGCTTGTAAAGCAACCACTTAAGTACTTTCTTCGCTTCATCACTTATTTCCAGAGAAGCCTCGAGTCCCGAGAGCGCCTGTGAGACAAATGATTCAATAAGTCTCAAATTGTAATCCAAACTGCCGGTAGATTTAACGATCTCTCTGACCCTCTCTACGTGATCCTCTGTGATATCATTACTCGGTAGCTTGTCGTAAACCAATTCAAGGAATTCTCTCTCCTGCCTAGATGAGAGCTGATGGGCTTTAATAATTAATAGAGTTTTCTTTTTTCCTCTAACATCGCTTCCGCTTGGTTTTCCAGTGACCCTTGGATCCCCGTATAGCCCAATTATATCATCCCTCAGCTGGAATGCAATCCCAGCCGGGATAGCAAAAGCCGAGAGCTCTTCAAGAAGCTTTTGGCTGTATCTCAACGAAGCGATTGCGCCGAGATGTAGAGGTAGTTCTATAGTGTAGGAAGCAGTCTTCAATTTGTGAACAAGAAGAATTTCATTCTCGCCGATTTTCTCTAAAGGTAGGGAGGAGAATAATACGTCTAAATATTGACCGTAAGCAACTCTCCTCAAACCCCTAGAGTAGGTTGCAATTAGCCTCTTTAAATCCTCTCCCGGTAGCTCAAGTAACGCCAAGTTCTCGACTGCTGATGCTTCCAAGTAGTCTCCAACCGTTATCGCTTGCGACACGCCATAGTGGACGCAATCTGCTGAAAATCCATCGTTAGCACAAGCATCCCTGAACCACACATGAACCGTGGGACCACCTCTTCTAAGCTCATCCATATCCATAATGTCATCGTGAATGAGAAGATAGCTCTGGAGTAATTCAAGGGAGGCCATCAGTCTCGAAATCGTGTTGACGTCTCCCGCACTCCACACCTTGCTCCAATAACCTATCAGAGCTAAGAATGCCCTAATCCTCTTACCCCCTCTTAACGTATAATCCCTGGAGACGAATGGAATGCTCTTCAAATACGGTGAAACCTGTTGGGATTCTTCCTCTAGTTCATTAAAAAACTCCCTCAGTCTAGACTCCACCAGCTTGACACTGTACTCGAGTAGTTGAGAGAAATCTTCTTCCATTTAACGCACCGTCTATTATAAAATGATATCACGTTAATATTAAATTACCTCCTCAGAATCCTTCGAAGCTCTTTAATCACCTCAAGATTCTCTTTCTCGCCGAGAAGACCCCAGTATACCCCCCTGGGTCTAATTTTTTCACCTTCAAATTTCACCAGCCTCGTGCAACTGTTTCGGGTTTCATATAGGTTTATAAGGGCTGGTATCATTTTATTCGTTGAGATGTAGGTGCTTCGACCAAGGGAGGTTTGCGAGAGGCTCGGTATCAGCTACACTACTCTGAGAGAGTACGTTAAGAGGTTGGATTAAACCAGTTGTTCTCGAGAGCGGTAAGTGGAGGTTCAGAGAGGAAGACGTTGAGAAGCTGATGGGTATCGTTAAACCGAAGACCGTTATCCTCTACGCTCGTACCTCCTCTCATACGCAGAAGGACGATCTCGAGAGACAAGTGAAGGTCCTCGAGGAGTGGGCTAAACAGAACAACGTAGAGAAGTACGAGGTCGTCACGGACATTGGTAGCGGTCTCAACGAGGATAGAAAAGGATACAAGAGAATACTGAGACTTGCAACCGAGAGGAAGATATCCAAGATCGTAGTAGCGTACCCAGATAGACTCACCAGATTCGGGTTCAAAACGCTGGCAGAACTCCTTAGAGCATTTGGAGTAGAGGTGGTTGTGATAAACCACGAGGACAAAGACCCAAAAGAAGAGCTCGTGGAGGATTTGATCACCACCATATCTCACTTCGCTGGAAAACTCTATGGTATGAGGAGTCATAAGTACGAGAAAGTGGTTGAAGGTGTGAGAAAACTTGTTGAAGACCCGTGAAGTAGTCAGAATGTACAGTATTCCAGTAAGAGACTTGAGAGTTAGAGAGCTGATAACGTGGTACACTAAAACGCTCCAGAGAGCAGTTGACACGATATGGGAGAACATTATATGGGAGTACAGGTTCCCAGAGCTATCCAGGAGAGGAAGGAGAGTTAGCGTTGAACTAGGGTACAGGGTCAAGGCTCCAAGAGTACCTGCTGATAGGAAGTTCAAGAAGATGCTTAGAGACTCTTTGCTCGCAGAGTGCCCATATGCTAAGCACTGGGTTGATGCTGTTATCAGAACAGCGTACTCTGTTATCGAGTCATGGAGGAAGAGGTACCTGAAGGGAGAATACAGGAAGGTTAAACCGAGGATTAAGAGGAGGTTCGCTAGATGCAAGATAACGCTCATGAAGGTCGACTACGGGAGGAAAGCGGTGAGGATAACTCTGAAGCCAGGTGAGTACCTTGAGGTTTCGTGGAGTGGGAAGTGGTTTAGTAAAAGGGTTGAGGGCTGGAGAATTGGAGAAGTGATCCTCAAGGATGACAGAGTGCTTATTCCGTTCAAGAAGACCGAGGTCTACAGTGTTGAGAGAGTTGTTGCATGGGATTCGAACGAGCTATCTCTCGACGGCTACTCCCCAGAAATCGGGTTCATCAAGGTTGACCTGAGGTACCTGCAGAGCTTGAAGATTGTTTACGAGAAGAAGAAAGCTACTGCTCAATCAATTGGTAAGAAAGAGCTGTTCGAGAAGTACGCTAAGCGAGAGAGAAACGGGGAGAGGGACTACATAAACAAGCTCGTTAAGCAGATAACCACCATGTTCCCCAACGCTGTTCATGTCGTCGAAAACCTCGAGAAAAAGGACATGGTTGCTAGAGGAAGAACCCGTAAAGAGAGAAGGAAGAGAAACGCTAGAACACCATGGGAAACAATACACAGAAAGCTCTCAGAGAAAGCACTAGTGGTTAAGGTTTCTCCACACAACACCTCTCGAACCTGCCCACGATGCGGGTACGTGGTAAAGATCCGAGCGGGCAGGGTATTCAAATGCCCGAGGTGTGGTCTCGAACTGGATAGGCAGAAGCTCGCATCCGTAAACATCTACTTCAAGTACACCAAGATGTGGGGGTTCCCCCACAGCAATGAACCCGAGCTGGATAAGGGTGAGCTGTGGATTGGGGTTACCCTGAACGGGTGGAGACCAATGACATGGGCACCGATGAAAGGTGCCCCAAGGTCTGTGAAGCCAAGGGTTGAGATCAAACAATATCAACCAACATAAAACCCGAACCCCTCCATATTCTCTCACGTATTTGTTGCTTAAGCTTCTTAACCTCCATATTACAACCAACGCTCAATAACGACCCCATTTATTTAATTACGAAAATGCGGATAATGGTTGTTGTGGTCTGGATGACGGCTAAGCTTCAAATAGCTCTTGACCTCTTGGAGCTTACGAAGGCAGTTGAAATAGCTACTAGAGTGGTTTCAGCAGTGAAGTGTGACAATATTTGGATAGAAGTTGGCACTCCCTTATTGAAGTCCTGGGGGAAAATCGCGATTAAGGCTTTGAAAAATATTACTGACTGCTTCCTCGTCGCCGATACAAAGATCATGGATGTCCCCGAGATTGAGGGGGCCACGGTCTTCGGAGCAGGAGCCGATGCCTACACAATACTCGCGGTTGCCGACGACGAGGTTGTTAAAGATGGAGTAAGATATGCTCGTGAAAAAGACAAAACAGTGATTATTGATTTAATCAATCATCCGAATCCATTGAATAGAGCTGTCAAACTCGCCGAGTACGGCGCAGATGTCTTATTATACCATGTGGGTATCAGCGTCCAAAAAGCGAGGGGCATTTCGGCAAAAGACTTGAAGAACGAGATAGCTGAACTGAGAAAACTGGTCCCAGTCAAAATAGCTGTGGCCGGTGGTTTGAAACCAGGAGACGTAAGGGAGCTAGTAGAGCTGGGCGTTGACGTGGTCGTTGTGGGAGGAGCTGTGACAAAGAGTCCTGAGCCCGAGAACGTTGTTAAACAGCTCCTCATGGAGATAGGTTATAAGCTAGAATGAAGGGGTTTTGACAACTTTTTCAACAATTCCCGATTCCTTGACCTCCAAGTACCTTTTCCTGTGCTCTTTCAAGCGATTCGTGAGAATTTCGAGAGCCCTTCTCTTACACTCTCCACACAGTACTCTACCGCTCACACAGTCCTCGTAAACCTCCTTCAACATCTTATCCTCAGGAGCTAGGTGATACAAGTAGGTTTCGTAGACCACGCACTTCCAAGGCTCTCCCCCAAGCCTCTTCTGTTCCTCTGCTGTAGCGCGTCCACCTGTTAGAGCATTAATAAATTTTTTCCTCACCACTTCTTCGCTGTCATCTAAATGAATCGCGAAGTCTGGCCTGCTCTTGCTCATCTTATTGCCATCCAACCCTCTTAGTAGTTTATGGTAGATGGAGGCGGGTCGGGTTAATCCGAGCTCTCCCTCGAACCTGTCGGCTAAGTCCCTCGTCAACCTCAAGTGGGGATCTTGATCGGCACCAACGGGGACAAGCACGTGTTTAAACGAACCATAAGAGTCGAGTTGCAAGTGGAGGATGTCTGCCGCCTGAGTCAGTGACGCGATTATTTTCCCCGGAGACAGCTCCCCGTATATAGCCTCCATTTCAGCCATGGTGATTTTTCTCGAAAACATTTGCATAAGTCTATAGTAGTCGTCACTCATGGAAGTTTGAAAATAGAACTCCGTCTTCTCCGGGTCGAGCCCCCATGCGATGGCGTGGGCGATGAAGTCAACTCCATTCAATATAGTAGTTCTCCTATCTTCTCTCCTCACGACATAAGCCTCAGCATCCGCGATAGCAACCTTGACGTGAGCGCCAATCTCTTGAAAGAACCTTAACTCCTCGTAAACCATGGCTGTGCCCAAGTGTGGCCTACCGCTTGGCATGAAGCCTGTGAGGACAGCTGTTCTACCGTTGGATTTTAACGCTTCAAGCCACTTGTCGAAATCCCTGTGCCCGAAAACCACTTTTCGAGTAAAATACGGATGCATCTTACTCATTAAGACAAATACTTCACTTATGGGGCGAATCCCGAACTCGCTTAGTAATTTCTCATAATTCTCGATTGCGAAATGACCCCACGGGTCGAGCCGCGTGCCCATTGAAGCTCTCCTTTTCTAAAACATTGTCTCTAGATTATTATATTCCTAAAAAGAGTTATAACTAACGTTGATACTGAATAAAGAAAGCAGTCGGGCTCAGCCCCGGAGATTCCTCATCACCACTCATCCTGGACTAGGAGACTTCATTGCCTTCATCGCTATTTAAAATGTTGAGTAGCAAGTATAAGCCTTACGCAATGATCGCTTTAGCCAGTCCCGGAGGAGTGTCAATGGGTCTCTTGAACGCCACTCCAAGCCTGTAAGCCAATAGCTGTATAGGAAGGCTAAGCACTATAGGAGAGAGGTATCGGGAGACCTCTGGGGTTTGGATCATCACTGTATCGCCGAATCTTCCAGGTCCGATAACTATCGGCTTAGCACCTTTGTTCCTAGCCTCCTCCAAGACCTTCACGTAAAGAGGTTTAGCCTGTTCCTCAGCCGGTTCTATTAACACAACTGGGAAATCTTTAGTCAACAGGACCATTGGTCCATGCCTCATCTCGCCGAGTTGGAAACCTTCCGCATGAATGATTGCTGCCTCCTTTAGCTTCAATGCTGACTCCAATGCTAATGGATAATTGATCCCGCTACTAGCAACATACACACTGTCCCAATTATAACTCATCTGCACGATCTCGGACGCCTTCTTGTCAAACTCAATGATTCTTTCCTTCATTAAGGCAGAAGCGCTTTTAATCTCCTCAACGATTCCCTTGTATTCACCTGTGTTTATTCTACCAGTGAACATCCCAGTGTATGCGGCAAGCAACAAGAGAGTCGCCAGCGTGGTCGTGAAGGACTTAGTCGCTGGAACGGCTATCTCAGGTCCAGCCCCGATTGGCAGGTAAACATTAGACTCCAATGCAAGCTTAGAGCCAACGTTATTAGTGATCCCCACGATCACTGCGCCTCTTTGCTTAGCCTGCTTTATACTGGATATCACGTCCGAGGTTTCCCCACTCTGGCTTATCGCTATTATGACAGTTCCAGTTTCAACAGTGTCCAATAAGTAATATGGAAATTCTGCCGCTGAAACCGTGTCAACTGTTACCCCAGCAAGATCACTGAAATAATAGGAGCCTATCATTCCAGCATGAAGGCTGGTCCCATTAGCCAATATATACGTGTTCTTCGCACCGTAAACTATCATCGATGCGAGTCTTAAGTACTTTTCCATCACTGTTAAAAGAACCCTGTTAAGAGCCTCGGGGGATTCATATATTTCTTTCAGCATGAAATGGGGAAATCCCCCTTTGTCACCTGCCTCCGCAACGAACTTAACCCTCTTAGCTAGGAGTTCTGCAAGCGTGATAGTGCTGCCGTCGCTCATTCTTATGCTTGAAAAGCCGTTTTGATCAACCCAGCCTACCGTGCCATCCTCTATCAGGTATGCTGTCTCGGCGAACCCGTGGAGAGATGAGATATCGCTAGATATGTACGAACATGCCTCACCCAATCCAAGAACAAGAGGCTGTCCATTTGCCACGAAAAATACTTTCTTATATGATTCTACCAAAATTACTAAGGAGTAAAGCCCTCTCAAATTCCTGCCTAATTCTTGAAGTGCGCCGGCAACATTAGAGCCCTTGGAAAGTTCTTCTTCGAGAAAATGCGCTGCGACCTCTGTATCGGTCCTTCCCTTGAAAACGTGTCCCCTCTCCTCTAGTTTTTTCTTCACCTCTTCATAGTTCTCTATTATACCATCGCCCACGACCGCTATTCTCCCAGTACAGTCTTGAAGAGGGTGAGTGTTTTCAAAAACAGGCCAGCCTCTACTAGCATATCTTGTATGAGCAACAGCGATCTCGGAATCCACGTTTAAGTAGTTCAATTGAGGGGCAACCTTCTCGAGATGACCAGGGGCTTTTAAAACTACGAGCTTTTCTCCCCTGAAAAACGCGACACCAGCTCCATCATACCCTCTATACAATAGCCTCTTCAACCCCGTGTATAGGGAATTGTCCTTGATTTTCTCCCTACAAACTACGGCGAATATGCCGCCCATAAAATCCCCAAGATATATATCAGAAGAGCATATATTATTATTGTCTAAAGTACTACGCGACAAAGGGAGAATGGTCAACTTGCCCAGGGTATCTTATGTAAAAATACTTGAAGCCGAAAGAATACTCCTGTTCAACGGTTATCTAGGGTTTGAAAAGTTGAATGAATTATCAAACAAGATTCGCCAAGTCCTCAGTGAATACTATCGCGATTATGAAGGCTTAGTTTTTCAAACTGTTCCAGGGATCCTGACTATACTCTCGGGTAAGACGACTTCCAGCATTGAAAAAGAAATATACTTGGTTATTAACCAGATAGCCCCCCATGGTGTTAGTTTTGTCTCAGTATCACACGAGAGACCATTTACTACTCTACTAATTGCTTCACGAATGTTAACAAGGAAACCCGGCTTTACATACATAGATGGGCCTCTCGATAAATACGTTATTGGAATACTCGACTACAGTCACGAGCTATCTCAAAGTGATATCGCTTCCAGCGTTTTCATCAGTAAAAAGTACTGCGGAGAAATATCTAAGCTATCCTATAAGTTAGGTGGTATTTTCCTCGAATGCGGCTACTCGCGCTCGATAATCCTACTGGACCCTTTGAGAATCCAGGACTTGAAAGGATATGATTTCGAAGTCAAAATCGGGGTGGGAGAAGGCGATACTCCTGTTAAAGCGTTGATAAACGCTGAGAGGTCGCTGAGCCTTAGAGGGTTAATTGCTTCTTGAAGGGGTGGAGAATTCTTTCGTCTTAAGCTCTGAAATATACAAAGCCAGAAAAACCGCTATGATGATTAATAAGGCCACTACCACGAAATCATCCAGCCTTAAGAAGTTCTCACCTGCTCCCTGCGCCCCAAGAGGCTGAGTAACCCTGGTTAGAGTCTCTTCCAAAGACTTCAACTCGTTGAGGCGCGGATCCAGCTGAGATAGTCTTTGTTCCCGCCGATTATTGGAACAGCAATTATCTCAGGGACAGAATAGGAATGTTCTTCTTTAACCTTTCTTACAAGGTTTTCTAATCTCTCAATAGTAGTTTTAACTAATAAGAGGGATTCACCGCTTTGTTCTATCTTCCCCTCCCACCAATAGATGCTTGAAACTTCTCTAACGATATTCACGCATGCCGCAAGCTTCGACTCGACAAGAGTCCTCGCTATCTTCGATGCTTCCTCATAATTACTCGTAGTGATTAAAACTAGAATCCAACCCCCTTCCATGGACCCCCACCCAGAAGTCAGTTCTGGGCCCCGTTCATCGCTTAGGCTCCCCGGTAATACCATTCATCATTCCCTTATTAATCCTCTACTCCTTCTACCTTATTATGCTTCGCCCAACTCTTTCGTGGTCTCGGCAATTGTTAATTGTTTCGAAGCCTCGTGTCTACGTGCAAATCCTATATAAATGTTTATGATTCTCAAAGATTGTTCAACCTCCTCGTCAAAGAAGCATTTGGATTCAACTCTTTTTCCCGTGATCGTTACTCCACTTATCCTCTTAAACCTTGGCTTTTCACATTCGAGGATACCCGCTTTTTCCAGCAATCCAATCATGGCTAAGGCTTCAATGTATCGAAGGGAGCACTCTCTCTCGCAGACTATATAAGCATCAAGCTGATTCTTAGAGCTCATTCTCAACTTACCTCCTCAACCATTTATCGGTTGCATCAATTATTAATATTCATCTGCGATAAGCCCTATTCTTTAAAAACATTTCAATTGCGATAAGAGTTCTGGACTTCAATCTTGGTGGAACATATGAGTTGGGCTGGAATCAGGCGTGAGGAAACCATTGGAGACAAGCTGAGAAAACTGTTCACTAACGACAGAGAGCCCGTTGAGAAGAAGGCCATAGTGGCTCAGTACAGGGTTAAGACAGCGATAGGGAGAATCAACGGTTACATTGAAAAGTTAGCTGAGAGGGATAGAGAACTCTTCGAAATGATAGTTGACTCGCTCTCCAGGAGGGATGAGACTAGAGCTAGAATGTATGCTCGCGAAGTCGCCGAGATAAGAAAGATCTCGAAGCAATTGCTCACTGTTCAATACGCGCTTGAACATGCTTCACTAAAGCTCGAGACTTTCGTGATATATGGTGGAGCCGTAAATGAAGTTGCACCCGTACTCGGCGTAATGAAGGAGGCTTTAGGCATACTCAAGGGAGTTGCACCCGACATATGGATTGATCTACAGTACGCGGTAAGAGAGCTTGAAAGCGCCATGGGTGCTGGAATGGTCGACTTAACCCTAGAAGTCGGAACGGGTCTCGACAGCGAAGCTAAGAAGGTGCTCGAAGAGGCAAAGGTCGTAGCTGAGCAGAAGATTAAAGAGCGCTTCGCAGAGCTACCTAGGACCGTCGGGCTTGGAGAAGGAGAGGCCTCTAAAACCACTGCCGCTCCTTAAAACACCTACGCTACGATTTTTCCAAGCTTCACATTCAAACTTTGAACAAGTTTTTGGTTTAAAACATTCTCTAGCTCATTGACAAGAATTTTTATCTCGTTATAATGTTTGACATACTCTTCTTTCTCATAAGGGTTGAACTCGATTGAAAATCCTCTGTGAACCATCTTCACCGATCCTGGAGCGAATATCGCTTTGAACCTGCTCGATGAGACTTCCACTTGACGATTAGCTGGGTCATAAGTTATCACGAATTTTCTAGGAGTCACCTTGGCTACGACCAGTTTATCCTTAATCGAGAAAGCATATAGGTATTGTGCCAGCTTTAACCCCTCTTCTATCTCTGAGATTGATTGAGCTCTTTCTCCGATAGCCTTAACGATAGTCCCTAATCTCTCGATGTCGCTTCTAACTCTTGAGATAAGACTAACCATCTTCGGGTTCATTCGACCAGTATCCTTTAACGCTTCGCTGGATATTTTATCGGCGATGTCTAACAGGGTATTAGACGCCTTCAACAACTCGCTTGATATTTTCCCCATCATACACACCAATGGTTTTAGAATAATTCCCACACCTTATAAATCTCATCAACAACATCGCTATCTATCGTAGAAATCTTCCCACCATCTACAAGCAAAAGGATCGGTTCTCCAGAGGATTCCACTCTCCCAAGGACGCTGAAATCTTTCCCATGCTTCTCGGCTATCTGCCTAGCTTGGTCAACCTTGTTCTCTGGGAGAGTAGCGATTAAGCATCCACTGCTCAATATTCTCAAAGGATCAAGCCCCATGGTCTTCACAACTTTTTCAACGACAGGGTCAAGTTTGATCATTGAAGTATTGATCACGACCTTGCTTCCACTAGCTATTGCAAGTTCTCTCAAGGCTTGGATCAAGCCTCCCTCAGTAACATCGTGCATCGAATTTACAATGCTCCTAAGCTCCAGAGCGACCTTAACCACGCTGACGTCGTATACAAACTCCCTCGCCTTAGCGATGACTTCGAGCGAAACATTCCTCCTCACCAACTCATTCTCCCAATCCCATGCAAGAACTCCTGCTCCTTCTCCGCCGATCCTACCAATGGATACTATTACGTCGCCCGGCGTAGCATCCCTTGTCATGATGACTCTTCCATTAGTGTAACCTATAGCCGTTACTATGATTATCGTCCTATCGAGTCCGGGGGTTACCTCTGTATGTCCTCCAACTGCGACCCCCTCTAATTCTTCCAGGGCTCTGCCCATGTCCTTGAAGATTAACTCAAGCTCCTCCCTACTTGCTTTGGGAGAAACCAGAACTGTTGGGAGAAACCACCGAGGGCGAACGCCCCTCACGGCGAGGTCATTAGCCGCCACGTGAATAGATAAGTAACCAGCGTGTTTAACCCCGGTCGTTATTGGATCAGAGTGGACCACCATGAAGCCCTCTCCAACTCTGACCACACCGGCGTCCTCGCCCTGGGAAGGCCCCATGACTAGATCAGGGTCTCTGATGGGAAGACTGTTCAGCAGGATCGACATTGTCCTCCAATCGAGCTTTCCGGTTTTCCCCGTCATGAAATCACCTTATCGCGCAGCCTCGTTCAGTCGTTTAAGCCTATATAGTGTTTTATAATTAGGGTTCGTAGAAAAACACTTCTTACATATGTATGCTACATTAGATAATTGTATCATACAGTCTTCACACCCCATTCTTCCACATGAAATACAATACCCAACTGAGAGCTGAGCTCTACAGAACTCGCATAATGTTGTAGCACATATAGCGCAGACGCCTCTTTCCGTGTCAAAGTGGCTTTTGCATACTTTTCTCCCACAAACCCTGCAGACGAGCTCGGCCCTTTCAACATCACAGATCTCGCAGTAACCGCTTGTCTCTCTAATCACGGCGGGGTCGCCTCGTATACCTTTGAGACGTTATCCACGTTAATCCTGAAGGCAAGCTCTTCGGATATCTCGTTTCTTTCTAGTTTTTCATTGAAAAACCGGGGAATATCCCATGGGTAGGCCGAGACACCGGGCCTCTTCGGATCGTCAATGAAGTCGGATTCCACGAGAAAGTTTTCAAAGCTCAACTGGGGAGTCGCCAGTATCTTCTCCAAGCCCGTTTTAACTGGGATAGAAGCAGGCAGTCCAAGCTTACTGCTCCACACTCCTGTCTCATAGTTCACGTGATGGAGGACCACTTTATTATTCTTACATGATAGTCTCTCCAAGATTTTCTTAACACTGAAAACGGTAACCCAGCCGCCCTGTTCCAAGTGTAAGTGAACCACACACCCGTAGTCACAGGATAGCTCGAGAGCTTCCGTCATGATTAATTCCGAGAGGACGGTTCTATCCGGGCTGGTCCCATAGTGTTGCCTCCCTACTTCGCCTATGCCGTTTATCAAACCCCTCTTCAAGTAATCTTCTATAATCTTAAGCACTTCAACCGATAATTCATAAACCTCTTTTTTGCTTAACCCTCTTCTCAAATACTCGTCTATCTCGCTTGGGTGAAACCCGGCTAGGACACGCACCACTAAACCCTCGTGCCTGGCTGCTTCAGCCTCCCTAACCACTAAGTCTAAAACCTTTCTATAAGATTCCTGTGAAGCATCGCTGAAACCATAGTAGTGTGGCGGAAGCGCCACGAGAGTTATGAACCAGCCTCCCTCCTTCCTAAACTTCTTAGCGATCTTTTCAGCGCCGAGACCGTAGACAGGATTTGAGTGCAAGTGAGCATCTGCGAAGATCAAGGCCCTAAGACCTCCCTGTTTAAATGAGGGTTTGAAGACATAATATAGGTTAGGATGCTATCATGGAGTCGAGCGATGCTTTAGAGATCAGAATAAGGATTTCGAAAGACGTATTCGATAAGCTGGCATCTCTAGCCGAGAGAAAAGGATACAAGGATGTTTCAACATACATCGAGGACCTCCTGAGGCGTCACGCTACCGGCGTTGAATCTCCGAAAGAATACGATTTAGAGAAGATGTGGCCAAGGATTGAACGAAGGATTCAAGACGAGCTAAACAAGTCCTTATCAGTCATAGATTCCCTTAGAAGGCAAGTCTCCGAGCTCTACGAGAGGCTTGACCATGTTGAATCACTCGTGAAAGACCTCTCCGCTAAGCAACTTGAAGCTAAACCGTCTGGGATGGTTCAGCGGGGTAAGGCTTATAAGACAGGGATAGAAAGACTGCGCGAGGATAAAATCTTATTCGAGAGCACCCTGCCCCCGAGGATTCAGCGAGATGCTTTCTTCTCATATCTCGAAAGGGAGGGAGCTGTAGTGTTAAAGCTCAGCCGAGAGAGAATAGCAGTCGACAGGGAATTCTGGAACGAGTTCAAAGGAAGGTTATTCCAGGCCTTGACGAGCAATAAGGATGAAGAGATCAAGCAAGTTCTTGGTGAGAAAGGCTACGCGTTGTGGAGAGCGCTTTACGATGACAACCTCATAATCTTTGACCCCAAGACCAAGGCTTGGAGACAATTATTCAAGGACCCTGCATAGGGGAAAATCATTGTTGAAAAAATACTATTATCGTGAACTATTGAAAATGGTAGATATACTTGATAACGGAGCTATCCTTCTAGGCAAGAATATATCTGTTGATGGTCATGGCGGCAAGCGTATAAGGGTAGTGACTCACGCACACTCAGACCATTTAAATCAGCTTGTTGAAAGCGTGAGGGAGTCGGAAGTCATTTTAGCCACCCCTATAACGCTCGAAATGATCCAATTATTGGGATACGTGAGCAGATCATACATCCCATTATTCAAATCCAAGGCTAAAGCATTAAACTACTACACGGTTTACTCCACTGATGTTGAAAAAATCACTCTCTTGCCCGCTGAACACATTGTGGGCTCTGCACAAGTATTAGTGGAATATAATGGGTTCAAGTTAGGATACACGGGAGACTTCAAGCTAACCAGCGATACTCCCATAATGAAGAACCTCGATCTCCTCGTCATCGAAGCTACTTATGGGAATCCCAATCATAGAAGACCATTCAAAGACCACGTTCCTGACATACTGTATGAGCTCGTCGACTACGGATTATCGTATTACGGAAGAGTCGTGATTTACGGTTACCACGGCAAGCTACAGGAGGCGATGAGGATCCTCAGGGCTAAGGGAATTAATGAGCCATTCGTGTTGACCGAGAAAGTATTCGAGATCACTAAAGCCCTTGAGAAGTATGGAATAAAGATAGAAAACGTGTTTAAAGAGGGAAGTTATAGGGAACGCGAAAGGTACATTGTTTTTAAACATATGATGGCTGCTTCTAAAAGAAGACTAGACGGCTCTGCACTTCACGTTGTTCTCAGTGGCTGGGAGTTTCGTGAACCTTTCAAACGAATAGATGATCACAGCTACTTGGTTGCCTTAAGTGATCACAGTGATTTCGACGACTTGGTAAAATACGTTGAGCTAGCTAAACCCAACCTAGTCGCTGTTGACGCATCGAGGGATGGAGATCCTTACTCCCTTGCCAAATCCTTGAGGGAAAGAGGATATTGCACGATAATTCTCCCAGGCAACGGCGAGACACAAGTGGAGGAGCTGTGTACATGAGTCGTACAATAGTTGTGAAACACCACATGATCAACACGATGATCATGGGACCTGGGGGAAGCGAGTACGTTACTCTTGAAACCGCAATTGCTTTCGCTAAGAAGGGTTTTCAAGTTTACATTGATTCGTGGACTCTTCGAAACCCCCACGACTTGCTGAATATTTCAAAATTTTTTGGAATAGAGCCCGATGAGCTGGAAAACTATGATATAGGTCTTGGAGAACCGAGCGAAAAACCAGTATTAACGATCAACACTAGCGGAGATGCTTTGTCCGGTGTGGGAGATATAATATATTTCCATTACCCGAGCCTACTACCCCACGACACGTATTATCCGGGACTCAAAGGGATCGGCCGCTTGATAGGTAAAACATACTCGTTGCTTAACGCTGTAGCCTTCCCATACGTTTTTAGAAGAGCTAAAGGTCATATTGCGAATTCAACGTTCACAGCTGAATTTTTGAAGAAGTACTATGGGATCAGCCCCATCATAATTCACCCGCCGGCGAATCTAAAGCAACTACTCTTAGCGAAACCCATAGGGTTTAACGAGAGAAAACCTCAAGTTATAACAGTATCGAGGATCAGCCCCGAGAAAATGCCTGAGAGAGCCATTAAGTTGGCCACTCTGCTTAAAAACAGTGGAGTCAATTTCAAAGTAATCCTAGCTGGTTCATTATCAAAACACAACGATGACTTGTACAAGGATCTGGAGAGATCCATAGAAACCGGCGGGCTTGAGGATCATATCGAGATTATACCGAATATTTCTAGACAAGACCTCCTTAGGCTTTATCGAGAGTCCTTCGCATACGTACATCTAACACCTAAGGAGCACTTCGGTATATCGATTGTTGAAGCAATGGCCGCCGCAACCCCCGTTATCGCTCCCTCAGACAGTGGTGGTTGGACTGATATTGGAGAGTATAATAGCAATATAGTGAAACCCTATGATACTCTCAAAGAGGTCGTCCAGATACTAATCAGCTTGAGTAGAGATCAAAGGGAATGGGAGAAATTAAGCGCTAATGCTAGAACTAGGGCTTTCTTCTTCGACAGGGAATCCTTCCATTTCAAAGTATATCAGGCCCTGCGGAGATACGTTTTGAAGGAATGAAGATAAATTGCGGACCTGAACCGTGATGAAGAAGAGCCGTTCGGACCGTAGACTGCTTCAGCTGTAACTTGAGATCTCGTAAGACGCCGACATTAAAAGAGTAGCATACGGACCCTTTCAGGACACCTGTATCGAAACAGCCTCATCGTAATTGCGGAAGCTGATAAAACGAAGCTGAGCCTAATCTTGAGGTTAAACATCAGAGTTGGCTGAAGAGGAGGCAAATCACGGATCTTCACTCATGGAGTAAAAATCTCGTAAACAACTCGACTGTTACGCGGGCTATGAGATAGCGTTCCTTCATTATGAACGAAGACAGAGAGGACGGCGCACGTGTATTGAATAATATCCCGATACATATGCGACGAGCTCGCGTTCAGAGTAGGAGGAAACGCCTTAGGCTCTAATCAATTTTCAATGAATCCCGTATTATACTAGAGAGTAATTTTGGATTAAATCCTGCCAAGTAAGAAAGTCTTGGGTCTTATACCGCTCTCTAATCTTTCTGACATCGGAGCGAGTTCTTCGTCGAAAGTATCAATACTCTTGTATCCTCAATAAGCCTCGCCGCAACATCGACCTTGTGTCTCAAACCAGGTGTTATTGCATCGGGATAGTCGAGGCGTTTTAGATTCTCATATATCAGCTCCATCACCTTCAGAAAATTAGAGGCCTCCTCCACCTTTGCTTCGTCCAACAAGTCTACAACATGTCTCCTCAGCTCTCCCACGACGTCACCAAGCCCTTGAAGATATGCTGGGACAGGAACCCCTATCTCGGTAATAGAAGGCATTTTCTTCTTTAAAATCAAACTATAAACGACCAATGCCTCAGCATACTCGCTGAAAGCATTATACGCTAACCCGGAATAGAGGAGGTCAGTGTGGTTTAAGAGGAGCCTCATCAGCTCCTCCTTCCTTAAATTCAGGATTTGTAAGGTCTCATCGGCTTCATTGAATCTCCTGTTGTGCACCATTGAAATCAAGTCCCCTGCCCTCCTCACGATCTCCCTCGACAATCTAATAGCCTCCTCTCTAACCCTGTCCTTCTCATCGAGTGTTTTTGCTACAAACTCCATGTCAACTCTTAAAACCTGTAGTACTTGCAACTCGAGACCCAAGACCCGCACCATTGTAGATTATATCTTGGTAAAACTTATAAGAAACCCTAAATCTACATTTAAAATGGATCCCGCGGTAGCTCAGCGGCAGAGCGCCCGGCTGTAGTGGGAGCCGCAGGCACCGGGTGGCCGGGGGTTCAATTCCCCCCCGCGGGATCCTTTAAATCGCATTCTTCGGCGTGGTTTGGTGAATAGTTTTAGGGCTTTTCTGAGGTCGCTTTCAAAATCTTAAAAGCTGTTCTCCTGGATTTTGTCCTCACCAAGACGAAGCCTCCGTGTTCTTGGATTAGACATTTGTCATCTAAGTGCTTGATTATCCTGTTGAAGTCGTCTATTCTGATTTTCACGATATAATATCCCTCAGGATCTTTTTGCCCGAGCAAGGCCGAACACCTTGAATGGGCCCGCGGGGACTTGAACCCCGGGCCTCCGCCTCTCCCAGCAGGGCTTGTAAGGGCGGCGTCCTTACCAGGCTAGACGACGGGCCCTCTATCCGAGTCAAGATTTAATGATGCTTCCCAGGGGTTAAAATCTTTCAACCCCGTTTAAATACTCGACTCCATATATAAGAGACTCGAGAGTGAAATCTTGAAACCCGAGAATTTAAGCATTCTATTGATCGCGATTGGGATAATTCTAGTCGGACTCGGCGTATCCCTGGCCATAATACAATTTTATACTTATACACCCATAATCTCTCAATCCAATATTGATGAAGCGATGACGAGCATTCTAACCGAGCTACTTAGCCTAGTGGCAAGGCTTGGCTTCATAGGACTAATCATATACGCTGGGGGTTTAACCCTGAAAAACGGGGTCCACACGCTTCTCGAGCTCCGCAGGATTGAAAAAGGTGTTTCAATACGTATGGAGTCTTCAAAGCAGGGCTAATGATACTGCTGTCTTTTACGATCGTCGGATTAACCTATCCCCTAGTAGCGTTTGTACAGGATGTTTCAAGCGCAAGCAGTGAGATCTTCAAAATAGAACCCGTTAGAGGTGCAGACCATTGCCAAATAAATGTGCACTACGAGGGTACTGTATTGTTGAAGAATTTCACATTATGGATGGGGAATCATAGCATCCTGATCGGAGACTTGGAAAAGGGCTCCGTGAAAAACGTAACCGTGGACTGTAGTTATATGGAGGAGCCGAATAAATTGTCGTTCACGATAGGGGGACTATATCCTGTTGAATTAGAGTTCAAAAGAAGCGGTGAGAGTGTTTGAAAAAGTCAATGAAGCAAACTAAGCAGATCGCGGTCAACGCATTCAAGGAGGTTTTTGTTGGAGCAGTTCAATACACTGTATACTTAATATTGATCCCCGCGGTTTTAAGGAGTCTGGGGCTTGACTTAGGGCTGGATGCTGCCTGGATATCCTTGTACTTCACAATAGTTATAATTCTCTCCGTAATCACTGGCTGGTTGAAACATCATCCCATCTCAATTGGTTTCAAACTACTCAGGAGCGTTATTATCGTATACGTCTTTTTAACAGCTCTGAACCACGGGTTAATTGAACACCTTTTTGATGGCTTGGTAGTCCGAATCAATTTCTCGATACTGGTGTACGCCTTAGCTACGTTTACCGTGGTTCACTCACTCCTCTCCTCCATTGACGACATGCTAAGGGCCGTTGACAGATATATATAACCATGCAAAACATTAATTAAAATACTGGAGTAGTTGAAAACGAGGGGATGTGTATTGGCTGAGAGGGCCGTTGACGAGATGCTAAGAAAGTACTTAGGTATTAGCGCCCCGAGACTGTTGATCGGTATCATAATGCTATTGTTCGGCATAATAATATGGATTTGGCCGGATCTAGTTGCGATCTTGATAGCAATATATCTAATAATCAATGGAGTCCTCGTCCTTGTTGACGAATTATTGAGGGGAAGAGCATTAAAGAAGAAATAGTTCTCTGTTTTTCACAACTATTTCCCATCATGATCGTAGAGTCTCTCTAATCTAAGTTCAATATTTTTCAAATTCTTCCTCACTCGAAGCTCAAATCTCTTCAAATACAATGATAAAAACCCTAATAGCAAAGAATTAAACCCCGTCATTGTTAATCCTATTGCTATCAATCCTTTAACGTGGTAGGTTATTCCAGTGAAAATGTAGTGGTAGCCAACATACGCTCCGAGAATGAGTCCTGGGATCAGAAGCAGGCTCGCGGATAGAAGGAGGAGCGCAACGGGATTATACCTCCAGGCTGTTTTCACTAGATCCCACGTTATCTTGAAGCCGTCTAAGGCTTTTAGCTTCTTAACTCCGATTCTCCCCCTGTATTCGATCTCCTCCTCACAAACCTCCAATCCATTACCGGCGAAATGTGAAGCCAGCTCTACTTCTATACTGAAACCTTCCGTCTCATGTAGCGCGTCGGTTAACTCTTTCAGATCGACGAGGTACATTCCCGTTAGAACATCCCTCAGCCTCGTCCCAAAGAACAAGTTGAAAAGCCATGTGATAATTCTATTTCCAACTCTATTGAGAGGTGGAATGTTCTCTCTCCCTCTGACCCGTGCTCCGAGGACTTCCGAACAACCCTCTTCTACCCTCCAAAGCAACCTTGGAATAACCCCAGCTGGATATGTGTAGTCTCCATCCATTATTACAGCGTACCTTGTAGGCGCCCTCCTCAAGCCCTCTCTAACAGCATCCGCCTTACCTTTTCCGTTTTGATGAATAACTTTAACCCCGAGGTCCATCGCAATCTTGTCCGTACCATCCGTGCTGTGGCCATCAACCACTATTATATTCTCCTTGGGCACCCCCGCCTCTGATAGCTCGCTTATGACTAGAGGGATTGAGTCTCTCTCATTCAAGGTGGGAATAATCACAGTGACATTTCTTAGGTCTTGGTGGATAAAAACCACCTGTATATATTAAAATATGAGCGACCCCGGATTTTAAGCCTCATCATATTTAATCTTGAAGATGGTTGTATAAGATACACTATTCCTAAATCCTATGATAACTGAGTTGTTTGAGAATGAAGTCTTGGATGAAAGCATAGTTTTTATATTTGCTAGTACAAATACATCCTGGTGGTAAGTATGAAACCCAAGGAGATGGTGGGGCTAATAATAACCATCATAGCGATAATCATTCTCTTCTACACGTTCATATCCACAGGGGGTGTAGTAACGGGCGACAACGCAACACTGGCGGCGACCGCAGGGTTCATATTAATATTGCTCGGACCATGGCTATGGCTCGGCGAAGTACCCGTAGCCATCAAGAAGTTCATAGAGGCTAAAACAGGCACTAAAACAGAGAGCAGGTGAGACCATGTATCCAATACTCATTCTCATTGTGGTCTTAATCGTCTACGCATTAGCCTACATATTCTACGGTAAAAAGGTTCTGGAGAGACGCGTCGTCAAGGCCGATGCATCAAAACCCACCCCAGCCGTCTCTAAGTTCGATGGAGTAGACTACGTCCCAGCGAACAAGTACGTTCTCTATGGACACCACTTCGCCTCCATTGCTGGAGCCGGGCCGATCACGGGCCCAGCATTAGCTTTGAACTGGGGGTGGGGACTACCACTTATATGGGTTTTATTCGGCAACGTGTTCATCGGAGCAGTTCACGACTACTTAGCAATAATGTCCAGCGTTAGGCACGGTGGAATATCAGTAATGAGTGTTTCAGAATCCACCATGGGCAGGAGGGCAAGGTACATATTTCTAGCTTACTCATGGTTCGCCCTAGTATTGGTTCTCGCCGCATTCCTCAGCGTGGCGTCATCAACGTTCGTTAGCACTCCCTCAGCAGCCACGGTTGCAGTATTCTACATGCCGCTGGCATTGTTTTTCGGAGTCCTAGTATACAGGGCGGGAGTCAACATTAAGACTGCTACAGTGATCGCTTTAATTCTCGAGGTAGCGCTCATATTCTTAAGCTACAACACCAAGCTTGTTCTTCCATACGAGACCTGGGTCTTAATCTTAACGCTATATGGTTTTATAGCCGCTTCACTGCCTGTCTGGTACCTGCTACAGCCCAGAGACTACTTGAACGCCTACTTATTATGGGGATTTGTCGCCCTAGCGATTGTTGTGCCTCTCGCAATCCCCGTGATAGGGCTAACGGGGCCCCTTATCACGAGCTTCACCGCTAAGGGCACTACGATAGGAGCCATATCAGGTACTCCGCCGGCTGGATGGGACATCGCTTGGTTCTGGCCGACTGTCCCCTTAACTATCGCTTGTGGAGCGCTATCAGGTTTCCACTCTCTGGTAGGCTCCGGCACGACCTCGAAGCAATTAGCCAACGAGCTCGATGCCCTCCTCGTTGGGTATGGAGGAATGTTAACTGAGGGTGCCGTGTCATCCCTAGCAGTAATACTTCCAGCGGCTATTGTCTGGGACTTTTCGGCGTTCGCAGCGAACGCAGGGTTGACTGTAAACGCGCTGACCAATGCCGGAATCAATATCACGGCAACACCGAATATATTAAAACTTGGAGGAGTACCCAGATTCACCACGTCCTACGGGCTAGTACAAGCTTTAGTGTGGTCAAGGATCATGGGCGTTGAAAACTTCCCCACGCTCTACAAGGGCTTCTCAACCTTCGCGGCGTGGACTCTGTCGGCGTTCGTCCTCACCACTCTTGACACTGCGAACAGACTCGCCAGATTCGCTTGGATGGAGATGTTCGACTGGGTGAAGAATAGAAATGTAAGCTTCCATAAATTGCTGACAAACAGGTGGGTAGCATCACTGATACCTATTCTAATTGGCGCTGTGATGGCTTACCCGCAAATACCAGACCCGGTAAATCCGGGTAGAAACATCTACGCGTACCAGGTAATTTGGCCAGCATTCGCTGGGACCAATCAGCTCCTTGCGGCAATAGCCCTATTGACTGAGGCGCTCTGGGTGTACGCCGTGCTCAAAGTGCGCGGGAGAGTGAGCTACTTAATAATGATTCCCGCGGCGTTCCTCTGGTTCACTGTGACAGCTGCCCTGTTTGTGTGGCTGATCTATATTGTGCCGTATCTGCCAACCCTATATATTGGAACCACGGGATTAATCGTTGCAGTCTCGTTAGGGCTCGACATACTCTTGATAACGCTGTTCGTTAGAGCGTTAAGACAGGCCCCTAGGGCTTAGGTTTAAAATGGTGTAATCTTTTTTCTAAACACGTCACTCATTGGTGTGCTTAATGATCCTGGATAGGTTGAAGCTAATTATCATGAATTTTTTCCTATTCATCAAGGGTTTAAACCAAGCCATACTAGAGCAGAGCGTCGAAGCCCTGGAGATCGAGTACGTTGAACTGGAGAACGCGTTTTTAACGATTCTTTTTGGACCGCTAATAGGAGTAAAGACAACCCCAGCACTGCTCAGCTTAGAAATCCTGGGCACTGTTAAGGATGAGATAAGCATCCTTGAGACGAGAGGAGTGAAGGGAGAGGACGTTTTAGGAGATCTAATGGCTGCGTTGGGAGGCGAGTGGTGATGAGTCTGCTAAACCTTCTATCACCATACGAGTGTTGCCCCCACTTGGTATTCGTCATAGGCAAGGGAGGCGTGGGTAAAACAACAGTTTCACTACTATTCGGGCTCATCTTGTCGAGGATTGGAAACACTTTGGTGCTGAGTCTAGATCCGGCTAAACACCTAGTAAGGTACGTTGGCGAGGAGATCTTGGGTAGAGAGGCTCGGATTAGAGAGGGTCTGGTCCTAAAACAACTCGATGTGGATATGGAAGTAGCTCGAGAATTGAACCGGCATGCAAGCATGATTAAGGATATGCTTCCATCTTTGAAAGTTTTAAACATAGAGAATGTGGTAGACGTTGTGAAATACATGCCGGGGGTTGAAGAGGAGGTCTTTTTGAGGATTCTTCAAGAAACGTACGAGCACGTCAAATACGAGTTCATCGTGATCGATACTCCCCCCACCGGAGTAACGCTGAGAACTCTATACTTGCCCAAGCTCTACGAGATATGGATAGAAAAACTCATCGAAGTCAGGGGTAAGATATTATCGCTCAAGTATGCGATCGCAAAGACTCTTGGACGCGAACCCGAGGTCAAAGATAAGGCGCTCACGCTCCTAACAGAGATGAGGGAGAAGTATTCAACCCTAGTCAATGTTCTCAAAGATTCATCTAAAACATCATACACGATCGTAGCAACGCCAGAACCCCTCCCCGTCTACGAGCTCAAGGAGACCATCAACTTCCTTAGACTAAAGTTGAATACTAGTCCTAAGATACTCGTATTAAACAAGATACTGCCGGCAGAGGTCGCAGATAGAATGGGGCTTAGGGAGCAACAGGAAGCAATAATGTCGGAGCTCTCCTCTTACAACATTCCGTTGCTGTCGATAAGCTACTTGGGGAAGCCGACTGAAAGCCTTGAAGATATCGCTGAACTAGAGAATTTAGTGAAGGTGGTTTCATGAGCCTCGATGAGTTCCTCATAATATATGGAATCATAATCGTATTAGCCGTTCTCGGAGCGGCGTCCGCGATATGGTTCTTCCGATTTCGACGAAAACTGATCGTTTTTCTTAGAGATACAACCATTCTACTAGAGAAACACTTCAACCCATCATCCAAGGAGTATCAGTGGCTAGGATACCTAGTGGGATATAAGGCTAGATACGTCCTTCCGGGCAAGCATCAAGTATACGTGCTGGTGACAACTGTTCCTAGGCACTCTCTGATCTACTATCCGATAGCCAAAATAGCTGGGAGAAAGGACAGGCTCGAGATAGCTGTTAAGCCGGCTGACAGCACTGTGCCAGGCGAGGTCTACCTGGTTAAGAAGAACAGCGTGATTGATAAAGCCGTTTTAAAACACTCCGCTGGCGATAGGTTGAACCAGTTGTTTGTGAAGAACTTTAAAGGTTACTACGATTACTTAATCTACTATAGCGATGAAAAACTATACGACAAGGTGATCGAACTCGCCGGTAGGACCAGCCTCCCGGTAACGTTGATAATGGCGTCCCCGAAAGAAAACCTCGTATCAGTCGCTTACGACCTCTCACTGGGAAATCTGGAAGAGTTTCTAAAATTCCACGGTATTGTTGTTAAAGAATTAACGGTCAAGAAAACTCCAAAGAAGTAGTCAGCTCTGAATAAATATACATGCTTTTTATTCAAGTCTCCATTAGTTATTTAAATAGAGGTAATCCGCATGAAAATCGTATACATGTTCGAGCCTCACAGAGCAGGCGTCGAAGTACTTAGAAGCCACGGTGTAAACTTCACAATATACCCGGGGAGGGAGGCCCCAAGGGATTGGCTTGAGAAAGAATTATTGGATGCAACCGTATTAGTGGCAGCACCATGGAACGTTGTCGACAAGTCAATAATAGACCTGGGAAAACAGCTTAAGCTCATCATGGTTCAAGGCTCCGGACTCGATAAAGTAGATTTAGCGGAAGCCTCTAGGAGAGGCATATATGTTGCAAATGCTCCCGACTACATCGCCGAAGCTGTCGCAGACCATATAATGGCTCTAATACTCGCCCACTACAGGAACATCGTCAAAGGAGATAAGTACATCAGGGAGAAGAAATGGGTAGGCGGTACTCCCCCAGGCTTGATTGGAAACGTTCTCCGCGGAAAACGAATCGGAATAGTTGGAATGGGCAGAATCGGCGCTGGGTTGGCTAGAAGGCTGAAGCCTTTCGGCGCAGAAGTATACTACTGGGATAGAAAAGTTAAGCCCGAGGTAGAGCACGGGTTGGAGATCTCTCGCATGGAGCTTGATCAATTGATTGAATCGTGCGATGTAATTGCGCTAACTATTGCACTCACGCCGGAAACCCGCGGTCTGATCAACAGGGAGAGAGTATTTAAGGTTAAGAAGGGAGCGTTAATAGTCAACACTTCAAGAGGGCCGATAGTGGATGAAGAAGCCTTGATTGAGAGGCTGAAAACCGGTGAAATATATGCTGCCCTCGACGTCTTTGAGAAAGAACCCCTTCCTCTCGACAGCCCGCTGATAGGTCTTGACAACGTAATACTTACCCCTCACTTAGGCGGGTTCTCGTGGGAGGCTCTAGCGGAGACTTCGAGGTTTGTCGCAGAATCTGTTGTGAAATATGTCAAGGAGGGGCGTCTACCGGATACTGTTGTAAATAAAAAATAGAGTTGGCTCTTGCAACGCGTTTTTCAATCTAGTAATCATGTAAGGCCAGTATCTCCTGAGCCGCTCTAACAGATGCTCCAAGCTCAACCCTGTACCCAGTTTTAACCAGGCTCCTCTCCACTGCTGCTAGAGTCGCTATCACGTCGTTCGCGTTCACCTCTCCCATATGCCCAATCCTGAAGACCCTGCCTCTCAGCTCACCCAACCCTCCTGCAATCTCAACATTCCTTGAACGCATCTCGCTGTAAAATCTTGCCCATTCGACGCCTTCAGGCAAGTAAACAGCTGTCACCGTGTGGGCCCTGTAAGGCTCCTCTGCAACGAGTTTCAATCCAAGGGACTCGACTCCTCTCTGAACAGCCTGCGCAAGGATTCTGTGCCTTCTGAACCTGTTTTCAACGCCCTCGCGTTCAATCCTCTTGAGCGAAGAGTAGAGCGCGTAGATCATGTTCACTGCAGGGGTAATATAGTAGTTTCTCGTGGACTCCATCTCCTTCAAGAGCTTGGTAATGTTGAAGTACAGTGTTTCATTATCGGTTATTGGGGCGAAGTCTTTAGAGTAAGCAACCAACGCGAGCCCCGGGGGCACGGCCAGCCCCTTCTGCGAGCCAGTTATGCATACATCAACTCCCCACTCATCCATTCTCATCTCCATTCCCCCTACGGAGGCTATTCCATCCACTACTACTCTGATACCACGCTTCTTTGCAACCCTCGCCACTTCTCCAACATGGTTAGCCACCGATACTGAGGTTTCAACATGCTGGAGCATTACAACATCGTATTCCTTCTCATCTAGAATCGCCTCAACCCTGCCTCCATCGAACCCTCTGCCCAGCGGGGATTGAACCACGTCAACCTCAGCTCCAATCCTCCTAGCTCCCTCCACCAAGTAGTCTCCGAAGTACCCTGTCTTTAAGACGAGTACTTTTTCTCCACGCCTCACGGAAGACCTTACGGCGAGCTCGAGTCCAGCCGTGCCACTGCCCGGTATGACGACTACTTTTCCCTGTGTCCCAAAGACCTTCTTAAGCAGTTCTTGAGACTCCCTGTGCATCTCATCGAATTCAGCCGCCACGTGACTCATGGTAGGCTGAGCCATGTCGAGGAGAGTTAGGGGATCTATTATCGAGGGACCAGGAATCATCAACAAGGCTCTTGGCATTCCGACACCACTTATATTATGAACGATCTCTTAATATAAAACTTCCCGCTTTTCACACGGTCAAAGTTTATATACGAGAGAGGATAATTTTGTATCAGGAGAGGTCCGGTATGCTGAGTAGGAGATTCTTAGTTCTAGCCATCGCCCTCCATCTATTCCTCACGCTGGCTTCCAGCCCGCAGGCATCACCAGCGATCGAGGCACTGCCGCTCGCGGCGGGAATATCGCAGAACATCAGTATTGACGGCGATCCAAGCGATTGGGGGGATTTCGCGTGTCCAGAATTACCCGTCGATAATGCGTACGGCTTATACTATTACTCCACTGTGGGCGGGGTCCCCCAGTGGATATGGTGCGATGCCGGAGGCGACGAGAGGACAGACTTCTCCTCTCCAGACAAGCGCGCCGACCTATTACAGTTCAGGGTGACCGGGGACGGCGAGTTTCTCTACCTCCTCTTCATCCTCAACGACACGAGCGGATTCAGCATCGGAGATAACGGGGCCACATTCATAGCGTTAGCGATCAATCGAAACGGGAGCACTGGCGGCACGGAATTTTTCGCCGGCTACTCTGAAACAAAAGTAGCGAGCGATGCCGCATGGGACTACCAGGTCGTGGTCAACCTGGCCGACAGCAGGTATAGTGGTCAATGGAAGACGGCGTTGACCGATGGCCTTCAATCCAACTGGGGCGGTATATTCTACTTGGTCGACAAAAGCTGGAATTTCATCACAGGTGAGGGAGCCTTGATGGGAGTCGACTTGTCAAGAAACTCGGTAGAGGTCAGGATACCCTGGGGGTTGATAGGCGACGTTCCCAGCGGCGGCGTATTTTTCCTGAGGCTATCCTTGATAACTGCGAGGGGCTGGAGCGACTATAATGGTAACGGGGGCGAGGCATGGGACATCGGTGGGGATAACACCAGCGACGCCTTGGACGCCATGACTACTGCTGGACCGAACACGTGGGATGAAGTAGGGGATGGAGTTGTGGATTATTTTGCCGATGTATATTTCACGACGACCCCGCCGTACTATCCTGTCCCGGAGCCCGGGTTGCTGGTGGCCGCTGGATCCCTCATACCTGTTACGGGCTTCATCGGCTACGAGCTCCGGAGGAGGAGGCGCTCTAACAACTAGTTTTTTATGCTCGAACCCTCTCCCTTTTTCAACCACGGCTACCCCGGCAAATTGTGGTGTAAAAATGAAGTGGGATTTGACCCCTGGCAGGGGCCTGGTTGCGGCATCCTACCCTAGGTATATTCTGAGCCTCCTTCCCAGGTATGCGCAGATTAGTGCTCCGGCCAGGCTGATGACTCCGAAGACGACGAGCGCTAGGTCGTAGCTACCGGTTACGTCGTGTATGTATCCTCCGATGGATGGGAAGATCAGCCCTGAAACCCCCCAGCCCGTGAACACCAGGGAGTAGTTCGTTGACAAGTGTTTCAGTCCAAAGAAGTCTCCTGTTGCAACCGGGTATAACGCTAGGGCAGAGCCGTACGTGAAGCCCAGGGCCGCCGTCATCAAGTACAGCTCCAGCTTACCGCTCCCCGCGTACGCCAGCGCGATGATCAGTAAGCTTTGGATCGTGAAGAACATCGTCATCGTAATGGGCCTTCCATATCTCCCAAGCAAGTCTGAGATCCAGCCGGCGGGGGGTCTCCCGAGAGCGTTCATTACTGAGAAAACACTGACTGCTAGAGCAGCCTCCATCACATCCAGTCCCTTGAACCTCGCAAAGCTCGCCATGTGACCTATTAGCATTAGCCCCGCGCCGCTCACAAGGGTGAAGCTCAACCAGAGAAGCCAGAAGTCCAGGGTCTTAATCACTCTGGAGGGCTCTAGATCCTGCTTCGGCACGACGGCTCTCTTCTTGGAAAACCTGGAGTAGTAGCTTGTGACCTCCGAGCTGGGGTCCCTTATAGCGGCCACGGCTAGAACGCCCACTACTAGCGAGATTATCCCAACCGCGACGAAGGTTAGAGAGAGGCCGTGCAGTTGGAGAATCATTGTCTTCAATGGGGCAAACGCGACCGCGCTCCCCCCATAGCCGAGTATTATGATACCTGTTACTAGTCCAGCCCTATCGGGGAACCACCTCCTCGCCAACGTGACGACAGGTATGTAGCCCAGCCCGTTTCCAAGCCCAACTAGAACCCCGTAGGTCGCGACTAGGTATAGTGGTAGGCTGATGTATTCGACCAGGGAGGATAGTAGAAGCCCCGATGATACTGATGCGATGCTGAGGCCTGCTGTTTTCTTAATTCCTTTCTGCATGTAGAGTTTTCCTCCAATAACGCTGCTTAATGCGAAGACGGCTATGAACACTGAGAAGGGCAGTGCCGCCCAGAACGAGCTCCCCCACAGGGCTTCCAAGAAGCTCTTGTATACACTGTACGCGTATGATGCTCCGAGGACTGATGTGATCGCTGTGCCTGCCGCTATCGATATCCAGCCCTGCCTTCTACCTGGTGCAGACGGAGAGTTCATGACCTTAACCAATAATCATTAACCGGTGAGCGTGCTTAAAAACCCCACTAGGAGGAGTGTAAGGTTCAAACCGGAGCGAGCACTCAGCAACAGGAAGACAGCCCCGCACTGTTGACGATGACCGCTCAGAGAGGACTTAATTAAACTGGAGTTGGAGACACGTGATCGATGCGGCCCAGGCTCAAAAGGGCTCAGATGGTATCGGGCACTGGACAATATCCCTTGCCCAGAGGCAGTCGGCGCACGAGGGGGTGTTGCCCCAGCAGTCTTGCTCAGTGCTGTTAACGAAATCGCACGAAGTGTTCAGCCTGCAGTCGGTGCAGCTCGGGTAGTAATAGTTACGCGTGATGAATCGGAAGAAGGAGTATTCCCTGCTCATCCATATATCCTTCAAGCTCCTGTTCTTCACATTTCCAAACGAATGGGCCTTCACGATCTTCTCCCGACCGAGAACGAACTCCCTATACGTGTGGAGGAATCTATAGCATGGAACAACCTCCCCGTCCCACCTAATCACTGCGGCCCTGGCCTCATCGAATAGACACTTCCTCTCTGTCTTCACTTGGAAGCTGGGGATTCTAATCTTAATTCCCCGGTGCGCCTCGCTCTCTAAACGCTCAACCAGGTCCTCATGACCAGTTGAACCATCATACACTATGTCATCCTTGTGAGCTTGTGAGACCGGTAGAATGTTAGAGATTATCACCTCATCTACCCCAATCTCCCTTAGATTTCTCACTAGAGTAGGGATCATGGAGTAGTTAGCCCTCGTCACGACGACCTCCACACCTATAAGCGGTTCATAACTACCCCTGCTCCTGCGCCACGAAACCAGGGATTTAATGATTTCGACAACTCTCCTTGAACCGATGTGTTGAAATCTCGTCTCAACCCCGGGAACGGCGTCGATGGAGAAGTATATCCCGGAAATGCCTATCTCGGCAAGCCCTGTGAACTTCTTCTCGCTTAGATAAAGCCCATTGGTTGTCAAATACAACTTGTAACCTCTGCCCACTGTTTCGTAAACCATCTCCTCGAATCGCGGGTGAACTGTAGGCTCCCCTATACCTCCGAAAACTATCGTCTTCAACTCTGGAAGGTGCCCGGCATCATCCAGGATTTTCAGGAATAGATTGTGATCCATGTCTCCTTCGACGTCCATCCAGTGTTGCTTGAAACACATATCGCATGCCAGGTTGCACCTAGTGGTTAGCTCGATGTACAGGATTCTCAGATCAGGCTTCGGCTTGATTACGACCTCTCCATCCCGCATGGGAAACTTATACTCCACTAGCGTGTCACCGCCCAACGCTAACCTCCGCCCGATGGCGGGAATATCGAGACCACGTCGCCGTTCTTCACTTTGGTCTTCAATCCATTAAGATGCTCTATGTTGAAACCGTTGACCAATATAATATATCCTGGCTCGAGCTCCGCTTTAAACCCTGGAAACTTGGCGTCCAGAATATTTAGTAAATCCTCTATTGTAGACTCATCGAGATCTAAAACAAGCCTCCTCGTTTTAGCGAAGTCTATTAGCGTCGCGAACAACCGGATTTCTATCGCCAAAATCCCAGCCCCCGGGCGATATGGATTAAGGATGGATGTTTATAAAAAATTAAATAAAGTCTATGAGGTCTAATTCTCTTAACTTGCTCTCGGGGATCCTGCCATCAGGAGTCCAGCCGCGCAACGCATAGTATCTAGGTAGCATTTCTCTCAGTCTTACAGTCCTGCCTTTATTCGGCCCATTAGGCGCGGGCTCCTCTAGGAACCTCTTCGGCAACGTGTCCTCCTCTAACGGGTTGAGCCCTGCCTTCAGGTTGAATAACCTCTCAGCGTTCCAAATCCTCTCTCCGATCTTCAAATACTCCTCAGTAGATAGGTTCCAGCCCATGGCGGCGTTCAAGAGGTCCCTGTAGTCATCTGCCCACAAGCCGAAGGTCGAGAACAGGCACACTCCGGCGGCGTCTATTAACGCGGTGATGTGCTGGAATGTTATCAGCATTTTCACCTTCTCATCGGAGACGTCGTGGGGGTCCATCTTCTTCGGATACCCCAGTATCTCCGGCGAGATCATGTAGTTTTTAATGTGGCATCCACCCCTGTTGTTTGTAGCGTATCCCAGGCCATGCCCCTCAGCTCCTCTCGGATCGTATGCCGGTAGTTCAAGCTTTTTCACGCCCATGAAATACTGCTCTCCATTGTACATCTTAGCAAGCCTGTAACCTCCCTCAGCGAGCTTGTCCCCGATCCCTTTTCTCTCAGCTATTTTCTCGATATAGTAGTGCAATACCTCGGTGTTCCCGAACCTCGGCGGAGGGAAGTCCCCTAGGTCGCTCTCGGGTACGAGCTTCTTCTCGTAGAGCTCCATGAGAGTGGCTAGAGTGCCGCCCAGGGAGATCGTGTCAAACCCATACTCGTCCGCCATGTGGTTTGCCTCAACTATTGTGGCGAGGTCGTTGATTCCGAGGTTTGATCCAAACGCCCATATGCTCTCATACTCCGGCCCCTCCGAGACCCCTACGGTGGGCAGTTTCACCACTCTTCCACACGCTATTGGGCAGGCGTAGCATGGTTTATTGCGAACTAGATACTTCTTCGCTAACGCCTCACCGCTCTGCTCGTAAGCGTGCTCGTACTGCAAGTATTGGAAGTTCTTGTACGGGTATAAACCGTTCTCATTAATTATGTTAACCAGCACTGACGTCCCATATCTCGGGAGGCCGCCACCGCCCACCGGATCCTTACGTATCTTATCAACCTTCTCTCTAACGACTAGCATGAACTTTTCACGGTCCGCCACTGGAATGGTCTTCGTTCCCTTCACGGCGATCGCTTTCAACTTCTTAGAGCCCATGACGGCTCCCACGCCAGCTCGTCCAGCAGCCCTGTGGACATCGTTCATTATCGAGGCGAACCTCACGAGTTTCTCCCCAGCAGGTCCTATGCCCAGGACTTTCGCGTCTGGCGTTTTCAGTTCTTCCCTAATCCTCGCCTCAGTCTCCGACATCTTCAAGCCCCAGATTGAAGAGGCGCTCTTCAACTCCACATGGTCGTCATTGATATACAAGTACATTGGTTGCTCTGATGCACCCTCAACCACGACGGCATCATAGCCCGCCTTCTTCAACTCGGCCGCCCAGTAACCGCCGGAGTTAGAGTAAGTAATGTACCCAGTGAGAGGGCTCTTCGTGATAACGTTGTATCTAGACGCTGTCGGCGCCGAAGTGCCTGTTAACGGTCCCGCGGCAATTATTAGCTTGTTCTCAGGGGATAGGGGTTCGACTCTCGGATCCACTTCTTTCAACATCAAATAAATCCCTAGGCCCCTGCTCCCTAGCCACTTTCGAGCGATATCCTCGCCCCATGATTCTATTTTGATCTCTTTAGAAGACATGTCAACCCTTATTATTTTACCCCAGTTCCCGAACAAGATTTCACCATGTATATATAGAGGTCACCCACATTTAAACCTTACCTAGGATCAACAGAAGTATACATACAGTGAAACCGGCTATGCCATATTATCCGCACGCACTGTCTCTACACGTTATGATCCTGCAGGTTGTTTATCAATAGTGAATAGAAGAGTTTGCAGGAGCGGGGAGGCGACGCATGCATACAGAACAGCAGAAAGCGAACCAAGAGCTTCAACAGTGCTCAGGACTTTACCCAACTTTGGAAAGAGAAGAGTCATCATGCAATAGCTTGTTTTCGCCTCTCTGTTAGCAATGTAGCCTCATATTAAACATCTTGTCGGCCCGGGAGCCGGTTTTGCACGTAAAAATACCAATACTTCTCGAAGACCTAATACAAGTAGGATGGATTTCACAATAATTAAGTATTAAGGAGTGGTTGAATGTATCATGGCGGCGTGCAGTAGTAATATGTTATAACAATAGAAAGCGAAGATAGTTTCAACATAGGTGAAAAAATTAATGTGTCTTAGTATGCGGCCTATTAGAGAATAAATTTATACAATGAACATAGCGGGAGGAATGGATAGCTCACAACATTTGGAATGAAGTATACTGAATGGAATGATCTTCTGCTAAATAATCTTACATCTGTATTGTATAATTCATGCTATCTCTATTAGCTCATACGTTAATTCGGATGTCCTAGTCTCCATCATGAAATATACGCACAACATATAGTCCCTGTAAAGAGAGACCCATATATCCGCCTTAGTAATATTGGCAAAGTCTGGATTGTCGGGGTTAGGTGAGAACACATACTTATCAACACTTAAAGTAACGTTTCCATAGGATAGTGGGGCTGATGATACGTAAGATAGTGTACCTACTTCTGGAGGTGTATTAGGCCATAGTATCATTGCAGTCAAGAATTGATGGGGAATGACAAAGAAGTTCATAAACGAACCTTCTATCTGTGCTACCACGTATTCTATCATATATGATGGTATTTCATTTCCATTGACCATCGCCTTAGGCGTGATTCCAGTCTGTTTTGGAAGCCATACGACAACGGTTGTATTACCGCTCTCTTCTTCAACTATAAACTCTATCCTCGTGTATTCCACACCTCCTATTACTTCAACTCCCTCATTGGAGTAATAGAAGAGCTCTATCTTCAATTCATTGTCAACGCGATCGTAATCTCTCAACCTCCACTTCATATGACGTACTAAGTTTATAAATTCCTCAAACGTCTCGATATACTTCTCTACCGGTGGTGAGGTTGTCGTTGATGTTGTATACGGAATGGTGGGAGTCGTATAGGGGGTATGTGTAGTGGAAGTAACCGGACCTCCTGGCAGTAGTGCTGACATCAAGCCATAGATTAAAGCAATAGATATTATAATAACCGCGGTCAGAACCGCAACTAAAGGTATTTTCAATATTACACCGAAAATGTTTTGTACAATTATCGGTTTATAAATCTTTCAAGATATAAAAAGCAGTTCATCATGAAATAAATTACATTAACCATCCATATTGAAAACTATTAAAGGTAGAAAATAAATCTTATTCATAGGACTTCTTCGAAGCATTCCTATCATCGGTACGGCATCACAACATTCTTATAGTCAATGTCCTAGGAGATTGGCCAAACACACTTCCTGACCAAGCTATCACCTTACCATGATTCACTCAACCGGCTTTTCTACTACTATAAAATCCATTTATCCCCTGACATTTATCTAAAGGCTTCTTAAAGTGTTACAAAGCTTTTGCAATCCTCTCTAAGGTATCCTCAGAGACCGTCTCTCAATATATAGCTGTTCATAAGCCTTTTTGCCAATTCCTACTCACTCCTCCGCCGTCTACATCTCAACGATCTATTCTTTTCTCACCTAACTTACGAGAGCAGACCTCGTCATCGCCAGCAGTTCACCCAACTCTCTACAGCAATACAGGATTCACGGTGTTTCCTTTCACCCAGCTCATCAAGCTCACCGTACATCAAAACCATGACTTACAAGAATTTGAATGAGCATTCAACAACTCGAATAAACATCAAAAAGAAAATAGCCCCAACATTACCTGGCATCTCTAACAGGCTCTTTCTATCCTCATCCGAGACCTTATCTAAGTCTGAACTCTCCATTAACATTAATAATCTTCAATAAATTAAAAATGTTTTATGAACTTCTTTTCACAACAAAAAGGAGGGAATTCACAGATATTTAAGTCCCCAGCGGATATGAACGGGCCCGCCGGGATTTGAACCCGGGTCCTCCGGCTCCGAAGGCCGGCGCCCTATCCTGGCTAGGCTACGGGCCCCGGCTTATTATTTATTGGTTTTGCAGGCTTAAATTATAGCTCTTGGATATTTTGTCCGCGTAGTAGAGTGGTTCAGGCAAGGTCTTGCCGGGTTTTAAGAGTCTTTCAACTAGCTCCACGGCTGATTCCAGGCTTATATTGTATCCTATGCTCACGTATATCTTCCGATGTCCTCTCACGATCACTCTTCCCGCCCGCTTGCCGTGTGCGATGATATAGTTCCCACCATCCACCTCTCCGTGCAAGGGCTTTTTTGCAACACCTATGCTCGGCTTCCCCAGGACTACGCCTAAATGAGTTGCTATGCCGAAGCCCCTGGGATGCGTTAAGCCGTGACCATCGGCTATGAGAACGTCCGGCTTCAAGCTTAGACCCGTGTAGACCGATAAGTAGCCCGGGAGCTCTCTGAACGCGAGAAGCCCCGGGATATATGGGATTACGGGTTTCTTGACAACAACTCTCTCCTCGACTACTTCATCATTCAAGACATCGTATACGACTCCAACGGCGACCTGCAGTCCATTCTTGAACGAGGAGTCGAAGCCGCCTACGTACCTTACAGTGGAGAAATCGATTCTCGGAAAACTGTCGACCTCGCGCAAGACCCTCTCGCCGAGGATTCGCTGAGCTCTCACAGCTCTCTCGTAGCTGAACAGCACGCCTCAGCCCCGCCACTCTGTTTAATAGCCTTCAAGGTTTAATTAAAACATGCATCCAAGTGTGATTCAACCATGAGATTCAGAGCGGAAAAGCTCGCCGAGGTTTTGAAAAAACTCATCGAAGAAGGCGTGGAGTTCATAGTAATAGGTGACACGGTGGTGCAGCTGGAGCTGGGTCGTGAAGTGTTGGAGGGAGATGTAGACTTGTTCGTCGAGAACCCCAGTCCCTTGACAGAGCAGGACTTCTACAACGGGCTAGCTGAGAAACATTCGTGGGAGGTAGCGCTAACCGAGCTCGGAACCCCTAAGATCATTGCACACGTTGACGGAGAGAGCGTGGAGATAGAGCTCTACGAGAACTTCATGGATGTCGAAATCCCCCAAGAACTGTTGGAATCCGCGGTCGAGATAAGCCTTGGAGACATCAGGGTAAGAGCCCTCCGCCCCGAACACTACTTCGTGTTGAAAGCTAGGCAGGGCGTAGACCTCGATAAGCTTAGAAGATACCTCAAGGAGCTGGGCGGAAAAGGGTTCAGCAAGAAGCTCGTTGAAGATGCTCTAAGATTATTCCCCGAATACGAGGACAAGTCGATGAGAGAGAGGCTCAGGAGCATAGGACTAACAATCTAAACTACAATATTTTTAAGCACCCAACACTATTGGTTGAGAAAGGTGAGCGCTCATGCCGATAAACGACCCAGAATTATTGAGAATAGTGCAGGCCCGGGTGTTGAATAAAACGGTATGTAGAAAATGCGGAGCCCTAAACCCGCCCGGAGCAACAAAGTGCAGGAGATGCAAGTCGAAAGGCACTTTAAGGCCGAAGAAAGCCGTGAGGACTGCGACCAAGGCAGCCTAACATTCTTCGCCCAAGCTTTAAACACGGTTTTCATCATCTTCCCAAAACGTTCGCTCCTTACAGGTGTTAACATATACTGTTGAAGGGTTCAAGGAGCCCGGTGTTCGAAACCCTCGGAAAAGCAATAGTGCCTGCTCCTCGCCACCCCAGTGTCCGCCAGTAGCTGAGGCTATAGAGGTTTTGATCAAAACACAATCAATGAAATCGCTATTAGTCCCAGCTTCCTCCCGTGATGAACATTTCGGGGAGACTTGTTTGAAAGCGTTGAAAACAGCGTCCCAGGTTTGATCAAGCTGTGAAGGAGAGTTTACACATATACGGCATGTGTCCAAGTCTTATGGGGCCGCGGGGATTTGAACCCCGGGTCACGGGGGCCCAAGCCCCGCATCCTAGCCAGGCTAGACTACGGCCCCTTTTCGACTAGTAAGAAGAATAAGGTTTGCTCCAAATTAAAGCTTATCCTCCACGTTTAATGAAGGCCGAGCACCGCCGAGGATTGATGATGAAATGATTTATATACCCGGGTTTAAACTCCTATTATTGTTAGGTTAGGTGAATCTAACATATGGGACACGAGTTTTTAACAGCTTTAACCCCGTACTTGCTTGCGACTGGAGCCTTCATAATCGTTTTTATGAAGGCTTTAAAACTTCCGAGACCACTGGCTCAAGCCGTTTCACTCGTGCTCCTGTCTTCATCCTTCTTCACGGCACTGCTAATTCACTTTGAAACTGTTAAAAACAAGGTGTTGATTTACACGATAGGCGGGTTCCCACCCCCTATTGGAATATCCTATGTTGTAGACGCCTTCTCCTCTACTCTCGCCGTGCTGGTTTCAGCGATTTTTCTCGCGTTTTTCCCTCTAACACGTGTCTTCAGGATCGGGGTTGATGAGTATTTCCTCGCACTCTACCTCGGGCTTGAGTCAGGGCTCCTCGGGATAGTTTTAACGGGAGACCTCTTCAACATGTTCGTCATGATGGAGGTAATGCTGGTTTCAGCATACGGGTTAATAGCGATGTCTAGGACGGGGAGGGCTTTTATTGCAGTGTTCAAGTACATTGTCGTCGCTGGAGCTGGAGGTTTGATCTTCTTCGCCGGGGTAGTCCTAGTGTATTTTGCTACAGGGACTCTCAACATTGGCCACTTGGCTGCGGTTTTCAACGGGGTAGAAACAGGGTACAGTGGCTACTCGCTAAACCCCTCGTTAGCGATCACGGGTTTCTTCATCATCCTCTTCTGGGGCCTCGTGATAGATGAAGCCCTAGTCCCCCTCCACTTCTGGCTTCCAGGAGCTTACTCGTCGGCACACCCAGTGGTGTCGTCGCTACTGGCCGGGGCATCCGAGGGAGTCGCGTACTACGCCTTAATGAGAATATTCTACACTGTATCAAACGGCTTCCCAGAACCAGTTTCAAACGCTTTGAAGACGCTGGGGATTCTCACGATACTGGTTGGAGGCTTGGGAATGGTTTACTCTAAGAGGCTTGGAGAAATAGTTTCCTATAGTGTCATTCTCGACTCGGGCTACGTAGCAGTCGCACTGTCCCTCGGACCCCTTGGAGTATCGGTTGCCTATTTCTACATAGCAGCCCACATGATCGTTAAACCACTGTTATTCCTCCTGGCAGGATGGGCTAGGGAGGAGGCGGGAGACGACAAGCTTGAGAGCCTTCAAGGAGTCTTCAGGTCGTCTAGAATACTTCAAGTAGGACTTTTAACCAGCGCCTCCGCTGTGATAGGCATCCCGCCTACAATTCTCTTCGCCGCCAAACTACAGCTTTATATGGGTTTATTGAACACTGTAGTCTATAACCCGGTGGATGCGCTAGCCCTCGTTACCGCTCTCGCCGGCTCGGGGCTAGCACTCGCTTCCTTCTTAAAGGTGATAGCTACCACAATGCTGACGCCCCGGTCAGCAACGGTGAGGGGGCCGGGTAGAGTTCTCAAAGCATACGTGCTTGTTCTAGCTGGGTTGACCGTGATCCTGGGACTGGCTTACCCGCTTGTTCAAGCCGGGATTGTGGAGCCTGCTTCAAGCATGCTCATCGATGCGAGAGATGCCTACGTTGAAAGCGTGCTTCAAGCTTTGTTTAAAGGGTGAAACCATGGTAGCTCTCGATAAAATCTCGCAGTGGGCCAGGAGCAGGAGCTTATGGATGATACATTACTGCTCAGCCTGTGGTGCCGTAGAGTTCCCGCCGCTCGTCATGTCGCCCGTCGACTGGGAGAGATACGGCTACATGCCCGCTCCAACCCCCAGGCAAAGCGACCTATACGTTGGAATGGGGTATTTAACTAAGAAGACGGTGAAGCTGTTTCTCAACATGTATATGCAAGTCCCTGAACCCAAGCTCGTGGCAGCGGGATGCAACTGCACTGCAACCGGGGGTTTATACTGGGATAGTTATGCAACCTACAAGAGGTTGGATGATTTCGTCGAGGTAGAGGGTTGGGTACCTGGCTGCATGCCCATGCCTGACGACTACCTCAGCCTGCTGAAACACCTGAGGACTAAGCTGTCGAGTACCCCCCTTGAGAAGCATTTATCCAGGGTTAAGCCGGATGCTTTCGATAAAATCAAGTACTACGAGGAGCTGGAGAGAAGGTTCAAGGATGAATATGAGCAATCCCTTAAAGCCTCGAAACCCTTGAGTAACTACGAGTTTAAGCCGACATTTCCAGAGTGCTTTGAGACTGACGAGCAATTGAAGATCTGCAAGACAAGCACTGAGGCATCAGTAATCAGAGATTCGATCGCTAGGCTGAAGCAGGATGGCTACGTTCTGCTCGTAAACATAGATGCCGTCGACTATCCGGATAAAGGTGTGATAGAGCTATACTACATCCTGGAAAACCCGGGCAACGGGTGGCAAAAATGGGTCAAAACATTCGTAGACCGCTTCAACCCCATCATCGACAGTATTCACGATATTCACCCTCTAGCATTCTTCATTGAGAAAGAAGTCCACGAGATGATGGGAGTAAGGTTCAACGGACACCCCGATCTATCCAAGTGGATTCTAAAGGATAACTGGGAGGGCCCCCCGCCGCTTAGGAAGGATGTAGACACCGTTTCCTTCGTGGTGAAAACAATGTATGGAGGATATAGGTATGGGAGATAGCGGCAAATACACTAGTGTCTACTTCGGCCCCCAGCACCCGGGCGTCCCCGGGAATATAGCATTTAAACTCCTGCTCGACGGAGACAGGGTGGTGAAGGCTGAAGCTGTACCAGGATTCCTGCACAGAGGATTCGAGAAAATGATGGAGAACAGGACCTGGGAGATGAACGTTACTTTAAGCTACAGGTTCTGCGTAGAAGACCCCGATCACTTGGAGGTAGCCTACGCGCTCAGCGTTGAAAGGATATTCAAGGCTGAGATACCTGAAAATGCTAAGTGGATGCGAGTGATACAGTGCGAACTGGGAAGAATAGCCTCGCACTTGTTCTGGGGTCACTTCATGGGCGGTAGTGTAGGGCTGAGGACCCCTGCTTACTGGGCTGTCACAGCTAGGGAAGAAATCCTGAAGTGGTTTGCAAGGATCTCCGGCCATAGGGTCTACCACAACTTGAGCGTCCCCGGAGGAGTAAGGTTTAAGCCTCCCGAGGGCTTTAAGGATGACGTCCTTAAACTTGTAGACTACATCGAAGAGGTTGCACGGGATTTTGAGAAAGCACTAATCGGTAATAAAATATTCCGCGCTCGCACCAAGGATATCGGCAGGCTCACCTCTAAGGAGGCCTTAGAGTTAGGAGTTACGGGTCCAAGCCTGAGGGGCGCTGGGCTCGCCTACGACCTAAGGAGGAGCGCGCCCTATCTAGCATACGATAGGGTGAAATTCAACATTCCGACCGGCGAATCCGGCGACGCCTTCGACAGGTCCCTAGTCCGCCTAAGAGAAGTCTCAGAGAGTTTGAAGATAGTTAAACAAGCTGTTGAAGAATTGCGCCTTGACAACCCATTCCGCGTTAAAGTACCGTTGTCAGCCCCAGTGGGAGAGGGGGTTGCAAGAGTGGAAAGCGCGAGAGGGGAGTACATGATTCATGTGATCAGCAATGGAGGGAGAAAACCATACAGGGTTAGGCTCAGAAGCATGTCGATGCCGTTATTGACTACTGCTGTGAACAGAATACTTGAAAAAGAGGAGGTGACTATTGCTGACTTCCCGGTCATCCTGGCATCCTTGGATCCATGCCCACCCGATTTAGACAGGTGATGCCTTATGGTTCTCTCAACAATCATTAAATCCCTAAAGTACTTGACTCGTAAGCCCTATACTCGGCTTGTCCCTGAGAGGGAGAGCCCGTTTAAGACTAAATCTCTACGGGGAGCGCACGTCTTAGATATGAACAAGTGCACCGGGTGCTCTATGTGCCAGCAGGTTTGCCCCGCGGCTTGCATCGACATGGTGGTCGTCGATGGCAAGTGGCCTCAGAATCCAAGATCCAGATTCCCCAGGATAGATCACAGTAAATGTACTTTCTGCGCGCTGTGTGTAGAATATTGTCCCTTTGGAGCATTGTCGATGACGAATGTAACCGGGTTCGAGTTATTTACTCTGGATAAGGCTAAGACCTTGAAGCAACCCTCCGACCTCGCCAAACCCGTTGGGGAGCCAACAGTCAGCAAGAACGACTTCATGAAGCCATATCCCGTTGGAGGTGAGTCCTCGTGAGCCCCATCATGCTCGAGAATCTTATTCCAGGACTCATAGCCTTGTTTACGATAGCGATGATAATTTACTCCATCAGGGTCTTCACCTCGAAAAATATTGCTGACGCAACGCTAGCCGTTGACGCTTTAACAGTCGACCTATTAGTGATCTTAGTTCTCATAGCATATTACTATAGGTCAACATTCCTTCTCATAGGCGTCATACCTCTGGCCACATGGATTTTCATCTTAGACTTGATCGTTGCAAGGTACTTGGAGAAGGGTGGTGGGAAGTGATAGACGCCCTGTTGTTTTACCTAGGAGTTACCCTAACCATCATCGGTGGCGTGCTCGACATAATTGCAGCAATAGGATTCTTCAAGTTTAAAGACTTCTACACTAGACTGCACGCGGCGACCATAGGAGCCATAGGGGGAGGATTCTACCCTCTCATAGGCTTAGCGTTAGTTGCGCTGGGATTAGACGTTGATCTACAAGTCAAGTTATCATTCGCAGGCGTGAGTTTAATATCAGCGGCGATTATTGCAGTCGGCGTTCCATCCGGCACCCATGCACTAGCCAGGTCTTCGTACAAGTCTGGTGAAGCTAAACCGGTCGTAGTGGAGGATAAGCTCGAGAGAAAGGAGGTGGTTGGGAAGTGATCATGCTCATACTTGCGTCCATAGCATCGACCCTCGCGCTAATAGCAACAGTAATAGCAGTCTACAGTAGGGATGTTGCAAAGACAATTATTGTTGCGGGAATAGAATCGGTTTTCTACGCAATAGTTTTATCAGTTTTCCTAGCTCCAGACCTCCTAATAGCTTACATTGCGGTGGGGCTGGGAGCTAACACTGTCATCTTATTCTACGTGCTCTCTAAGGGTGAGAGGTTTGAAGAGGAGGCTTGAAATCCTTATTCCAATACTTCTTGGAACCGTACTCTACGTCTTACTATACTCTACGGGATTGCTCTCGATTTCGAGAAGCGCTACAACCCTGGCTTTGAAATACCTGGAGATCGTTCCCAACCCGTTTAATCAATACACTTCCCTCAGCTATGAAGTAGTTACCTCTGTGATCTGGGATCACAGAGGCTTTGATACTTTCTTTGAGACCACTGTGCTCTTCGCCGCCGTAGTGGCCGCGGTTGGCTTACTGGGCGGTCTCCAAGATAAGGTAGTGGAAAAGCGGGAGATGACGCTGATACCTAGAGTTGCTGCCAGAGTCCTTGCGCCTCTCACCGCGGTAATCTCGATCTCGATCGCGATTCACGGGCACATATCACCGGGAGGGGGCTTCCAAGGCGGCGTCGTGTTCGTAGTGGCCCCCCTCATGATCATGCTGGCGCTATCCGGCGGTATGATCCAGGGAATGGGGTTAAAGAGCAATCGATTAATGATGGCTAGAGGTTTAGCGTTAGTCATGATCGCGGCGACGGGGCTCACCCCACTGATCTATGGTTTCACGAAGTCTTTTAACGCATACTTGTTCCAGAACCTGGCGAAACCTGGATCGCCCTTCGCCTACGCGGGAGTATTGGACTTAGGGTTCACGCGAATATTGCTCTCCGGGAGTTTGATCGTATACAACATCCTCGAGTACATTGCTGTCTCGGCAGGGTTCACACTGTCCTTATATCTCCTCACTAGATTCTTCGAGGAGGGTGGTGAGAAGTGATCGAAGAGCTCGCTTGGTATTATATTGGATTTACAATAGTGTTAACCCTTGCGTTTTCAGCATATGGAGTCGCGGTTAAGCCTCACATAGTTAAGAAGATGGCGCTGTTCACAATACTTGGAGACGCTGTCTACGCGCTCCTCGTATACTTAGGCTTCAGGTTGAATGCGACCATGCCTCCCGTCTACCCCGGTGGGAGTTTAGAGAATCCTTCATTTCCCGAGGGGAGTGAAATAGCATTGTTCGCACACTCAAGCGTTGACCCTGTTCCACAAGTATTGATAGTTACCGCCATAGTGATAGGTCTGGCGGTGTTTATACTAATGGCTGTGATCGCAGTTAAGATCGCCAGTGAGACGGGAAGTCTAAACCTCTCCAAGATTGAAAGAGGTGGCGAGGATTGAGTAAGGCCTCATTAATCATCTACGGTTTACTGCTCTCCGCAGTATACGTGTTGTTTACAGGGTCTTACACCCTGCTGGAAGCAGTACTAGCAGTGTTTTTCGGGATAACAGTAGCTGGCCTGTTCGCCAGGGAATTGATCCATGATCCTTCAAAGATAAGTCTTGCAAGGTTCGCGAGAGCGTTGGAGTATCTCATCCTGTATTTCACCATCGTTGAAGTCAAGGCTCACTGGAGCGTTATCAAACTGATTCTAAATCCGTCTGCAAAATATAAGCCCGCGATCGTAAGAGTGCCTTATGAATTGAAAAGCGATTACTCGGTCTTTGCCGTCGCCAACTCTATAACGAATACTCCAGGAACTGTTGTCGTAGACTTGGATGAGGAGGATAAGAGTTTTTACGTTCACTGGATAGATGCTTCCTCGACGATTGACGAAGAGGCGAGGAGGATGATCTCCTTGGACTTTGAGAAGCGTGTAAGCAAGATTTTCGAGTAGGTGGTGCTCGATGAGCATTCAAGACTTCTTGATCACTTATCTCGGCCTCGGATTGCTAAACGGCATGGTCATATATTTCGTGTTCTACTACATGTTCCAAAAGCTTGTCGCGTCGAAAACTCCTAGCGAGAGGAGCACCATATCGGAATACATGGTTATGGGCGGTTTCGTCTACGATGAACCCCTTAATCAATCCCTTACGCAAATGGTGAGGGATATTTTCAAGCGGGCACTCGGCGCTAGTAGAGTAAGGGGCTGGAGTTGGTTGTTCACTGGAGCCAGCAGGTGGTACGCTCTAGGATTGCTCGCACTTCTTGCTATGCTTATTGCTTCCATTCTATACGGGTGGTGAGCATGGAGTTCGCAGACTTAATAATTCAAACCCTAGTTTACCCGGGATTGATGTTCACCATAGGATTCATAATTTTCACCCAGTGGCTGTACAGGAAGCTCTCGGCTAGACTGCAGTTCAGAAGGGGTCCCATCCACGCAGGACCCGCTGGTTTCCTGCAACCGCTAGCCGACTTGTTGAAGCTCGTGTCGAAGAAGGACTTAGTGAATAAGTATTCAATGAAACTGAGCCCTGTTGTCGCCGTATCTATTGCCACAGGGCTTGTAATAGTTGCTCAGCTTGCTCTCCCCGTCGCGTACAAGCCTATAAGTGCGCCCTTCGACTTCATAGTAGTGCTATACTTCCTGCTAATCGTCCCGTTAGCGATAGCCTATTTATCCCTCTCTCACCCCAACCCGTACGCTACCATAGGCGCCGCTAGATATTTAGCCCTATTAGCCGTCTCCGAACCCCTGTATGCTGTAAGCCTCCTAGTACCATTGATGCTATCCTCGAGGTTTCTCGGGAGTGAATACTCCTTACTGAGGGCTGCCGAGTCATCCCACTACCTCTGGACGCTCCCAGCCTCCAAGACTACTGCTATGCTGGTTGCATCTATAATCAACTTCACAGCGATGCTCGCCGTCGTCATGGCTAAACCCTTCGACTCCCCCGAGGCTGAGTCCGAAATATACTGGGGTGTATTCACAGAGCTCGGCGGCCCCAGGCTTGCCCTGGGCTTCTTCCTAAAGTTCGCTGAGAGGGTGGTCTACCCGCTCATCTACTCTGCCCTATTCCTGGGCGCGACCTACCCGTTTCAGCCTGGCTTCACGATCCCAGGGGCAGTGATACTGTATTTGAAGACTACCGTAGTCTTCACTATCATCACAATCTTAGACAACACCCTCCCCAGGTACAAGCCGGAGCAGGCAGTAGAGTTCATATTAAAGTACCTTTACCCGCCCGCAGTAGTCAGCATAATACTAGCCGCATTATAGGGGATGCTAACACTTATAAGAGCAGACACAATAACTCAATAAAGGAGGCGCATAAGGGCCCGTCGCCTAGCCAGGATAGGGCGCCGGCCTCCTAAGCCGGAGGCCCGGGGTTCGAATCCCCGCGGGCCCGCGTTTCTCTTCATTTACACCACCAGGGTTTCAACCCGTCGCTTGCCATTCAGGTTCTTCTAGAGCCTTGCAGCCCTGCGGGCGCATTGTTTATTTAATGGTTCTTGTGAGAAGAAAAACTCGTGAAATCGGCCGATAACACCAATATATAACTTGTTGTATCAAAATTAATAGAACGATGGGGTTTGATGAAGCCGCCAGTGTCTGACTTGTGATGATTTTTCAGCGGGCTGAGCCTTGTGGTAATGCTTTTAAAGACAGGGAGTATAGGGTTAATCGTGCCTGCATGCTGGGGTTCGAAGTGGGAGGAGACCTGTACTTCATACTTGGGGAGGTCAAATCTTTAAGCGTTGAGAAGAGAGGCCTTCACGACCTTCTGCTTTCGATGAGCGATACAGGTTTCCAGGGAAGGAGCCTGGGAGAGGCTTACAGAATCCTGCTGGAGATGTTCCGGGACCCGGATAACACTATATTTCTAGGGCTCGCGGGCTCTATGAGCACCGCAGGGATGTGGAGGATTATAAAATGGCTGGTGGAGAACAGGTTTGTCGACGTGGTAGTCTCAACCGGTGCAATTATAAGCGAAGACATATATGAGGCAATGGGGTTCAAATACTACAAGACCCTGCCCAGCGTAGACGATGAGACGCTGCTCAAGCATAAGTTTGACAGGTTCTACGACACAGTGGCGAGCGAACTAGACTACAGGAAGATGGAGAAGCTTATACAAGAGTTCACCGAGACCCTGCCGACTGATAGAACATACTCGACTGCTGAATACCTTTATTTATTCGGTAAATGGCTTAGTGAGAGAGGGGTTGACTCGATAGTCTCAGCCGCGTATAGGGCTGGAGTTCCAGTCTTCTCGCCCGCCCTAGTGGACAGCGCGTACGGTATGGGAACATTAATGGCCTATAGAAGGGGGCACAGAGTTGTTCTGGACATGGTGAAAGATTTCAACGACATCGTCGAGTTAGGGAGAAAGGCGAAGAAGCTCTCTGCAATATATATTGGAGGCGGGGTGCCTAAGGACTACGTGAACCTTGTCACGGTTGCACAGACACTTATAGCGGAATACGAGGGGGGTGTACACGATTACTATAAGAGCTTGGAGTACGTGGTGCAGTTCACAACGGACTCTCCACAGTGGGGAGGTCTCAGCGGGGCAACACTCGACGAAGCTGTGAGCTGGGGTAAAGTGGCCCCAACGGCCAAGAAGAAAACAGTCTATGTTGACGCTACAATAGCTCTCCCTCTAATCTCCCACGCACTGCTCGAGGCGGGAGTTAGACGAGAGAAGCCGTTCGATACTTCATGGTTCTTTAATAGAGGTTAGTCCACGCGGTCCTCTTAAATCCAGCGGGGTTTTTGAAACTACATCCCCAGACCTGGAGGGCGTGTTGATTGTTTTTAAAGAGGTATAACACTGTTATACCGATTTAGAGAAGGGTGGAGATAGGTGAAGCTTGCCGCTGTTGACACGATTAAATCGGAAATCCCGCCCCTGCCCGATTTCATAGAGACGTTGAAGGACATCCTAAAAGCCAAGTCTACACACCCCGTTATGATAGACGGGGGCGGCAGGGTTTTGAAGGGGATCGAAGTATACGCTTCACTCTGGGCTCTCGGAGCAGGGCTTGTACCTGTTGCCGAGCAGGCGGAGGAGCTTGGCGAGCGCATCCCCCTTGAAGCTCTGGACTATTACCGCAGCCTCACGAAGAATCCTGGGAGAGTATTTGAGAGCGTTGCCGAGCTTGCAGAGAAAGATGCCCCCACCCCTCTTGTAAGGCTGAAATCACTCAGTAAGAACGGTGCGAGGGTTTGGGCCAAGCTCGAATGGTATCATCCATTCAGCCTCAGCATTAAGGACCGGGTTGCTTCAGCTATGATATCCCACGCCTTGAAGAAAGGGCTGCTCAAGCATCCGAGGCTCTTCGAACCTACATCGACGAACACTGGGCTCGGGCTCGTTGGCCTGGGCAACTTCTACGGGCTCAAGACGAGAATCTACCTTCCATCAACTGCTCAGAGGTGCGTGGACTACTTGTTCGCAGCGATGGGTGCTGAAGTCTCGAGAAGAAGCGTCCCTTTGACAACGCAGTTAATTAGAGAAGTAATTGAGGATGCTGGGAGAGAAGGAGCTGTTGTCCTTAACCAGTTTGAAAACGATTTAAACCTTATAGCACACCTCCGCGGGACAGCGAAGGAACTCGACTACCAGGTGAAGATTAAAGGGCTGAAGCCGAGTTTAATCGTGTCTGGCATGGGTACCTCGGGTCACATATCAGCCCTATCGCTTTATTTTAAGAACATGTATGGAGGGGTGAAAGTCTACGGCGTTCAGCCCTCACAAGGCTCGTTCATACCTGGGTTGAGGCGGGTTGAGACTGGGATGAAGTGGATTAAGTATGCTGAACTTGACGGCGTTTTAGATGTCTCGCTTGAAGAAGCTCTCGAGGGAGTTATCCAAGTATCTAGAAGCGATGGTATCCTTCTTGGCTTGAGCGCTGGTGCAGCAGCGCAAGCCCTAAGTAAGCTGATAGATGAGGGGGGCGTGGAGGGCGATGCAATATTGATCGTCCCCGACCATGGAGTGAAATACATTGAGCTGTTAGAAACTATTCTAGCAAGACCTTGCATAAATGGATCCGGTGAAAACGCCGAGTCGAAAATCCGAAACATTCCGTTAAAAGCTTAATACCGTTACAGGCTTTCCCATAAGCTCAATTATAGATGAAAAATTTTTCAGGCCAGTTAATCCCGGTTACCTGTTCCAAAAGAAGCTCGGGAGATAATGCCTCGCTTTGAGACTTGACGCCATATACCACCAGTTAATCCTACCTCGAAGGATTTGATTATACGGTCGGTGTTTTAAGTCCGATACCACTCTTTCACTCCTCTCCAGTCCCTACGTAGTCAAGAGCTAAAGTTAATCCGAGAAGGCTTGGAATGCCGCCGCCGGGATTTGAACCCGGGTCACGGGCTCGAAAGGCCCGCATACTTGACCGGGCTATACTACGGCGGCCTATTTTTCAAAATAGTCTGTAGAGCTCTTAAATACTTTACCGGTCTGACGCGTGAATATTTAAAACCTCCGAGTGTTAATCACTTATTATTGAAGCGGCGGTCGTCTAGCCTGGACTAGGACGCCGGCCTGCCACGCCGGAAATCCCGGGTTCAAATCCCGGCCGCCGCACTGCTCTTATTTAAAGGAATTGCTCACACCAATGATTCGCCCTCCAATCCACAAGTACCGAGTTTTCATGCAATAATCGTTAAGAGCTGGGCTGGATACGATGAACGCGTCTCTTATAGTTCTTTTCGAAACCGCTAGCAAAACTAGCCCTTTTATCATTCAGGCTTTTAGAGGGGGTTGATGAGTGGGGGGATGAATTTAACACTACTAATTTTTCACGATTTCTAAATATGTTCTCCTTGAGGTTTTTCTCGATGTTTAACTCTAAGATTTGGTGTTGAGGAATATCTTTAGACAAGTCTAGTCGTAAGAGAGAGTAAAATACTGCATTGAGTCATTTAGATAACGCGTTATTGATCTCACTAATTATTTGTTCGAGTTCGCTGGGAGTAAATTCTCTAGGCGAAAGCCCTTTCCTAATAATCAACAATTTAGTCTCAGGCTTGCCTTGCTCCTTATCGAAGTCAAACTTCATGATAACGTCTGCTAGCGTGCTGTTTACTTTATAGAATTCCTCATCGATGATTCCACCTATCCTGATGACTAATCTTCCATCTAGCCTGTGATAATTTATCTCGTTATAGATGAGAGATACGTATTCGTCGCGATTTATAACGTAATAAGGCAATTCGACGCCATGGTAAATGACCACATCCGGTTTGTTTTTTCTAACCAGCTGGGTTTCCAGCGCTATAAGTTGCGTAGCCGAATATGAGTATGGATTTATACCATGAATGATCAGATAATTATCCAATCCCTCTATGAGCTTATGGAGAGCAGGCATCTCCCTGGAGATCGTCCGTTTCATCCACATCTTGAGGCTTTGTGGTGAACGCTTATAAGTGATCATTACTGCTCTGGCCTTATTGAGAAACAGCGTTGAAAGAATGAATACGAAGACGAACGGATCTTCGTTCTCTGGAGGATGTGAGATGAATAAGTGTTCGCTAGGCCTAAGATTCTCTACGACGCTGCTCAATAACTTGCTCGGGAGGTCGAAAGGCTTTGCTAGCGTGTGATCGATTGTGCTTAAAACAGGAGGTATCCATCCCTCGACCCCAACCATTTCTCTGATGCTTATCGGTATCTCCGAGATAAATAATGGGGAGTGTCTGAGCTTCCTCAGCTCTAAGTGCCGCACCAACAATCCTCTCTCGAATCTATACTTTAAATTTACGACTACATCAGCGGTGAACTCTATCCCCCCGAAATATAGCGTTCTCTCTCCAAAGGGAATCTCACCGATGAGGATGACGATTCCATCAATATTTCTAGCCAGCTCTGCGAAAAAGTTTCTGATGAATGCCCTTCTATCAATATCCTTTTCAAAGCTCTCGATCAATGGGTTTATTGAGTCTAACACGATGATGTTCGGGTTTTCACTTACAGATGCTGATATCTCCTTGATCAAGTCCTCGACACGTTTAATCAAAGGCATGCTCACATATTTGAAGAGACCCTTTTTCTCCAGCGACAATAAGTCCATACCGTATTTACTCATCATGGCATAGTACTTGCTCTTCTCTTCTTGGAAAGAGTAGTATATGGTTTTCAATCCTTTCAAAGCATTAGCATGACATATTTGAGTCGCAAAGGTCGTTTTACCTGCTCCAGGATAACCTGTTATCAACATGAGCGTGCCCGGTTTAAAAGCATCTCTTAATAATTCTTCAATGCCCGGGATCCCGGTTTCGAACATTGTTGTTGAAACCCGTATTCAACACTAAATAGTTAAATTTCTTTTTCAGGGATATATATTTTTAGACATGCGTTCGAATTTGGGGAGTCGAAATGAATGCTGATTCAATAGTTTATTGTATTGCGCAGTTTGAAATGTTTACTGCATCATTCTACGAGAAACTATCTCAGAGAGTAAGTGATGAGTCGGTATCGCTTATTCTCCAATTAATATCGATGGATAGCCGAACACACTCGCAAATCTTTGTGGAGTTAGCGAGGAGGCTGGGATTCCTTGAACCACCCGGTAACTGTCGAGAAATTGTCGGAGAGCCTTGGAGGCGAGTAGAATCCCTCACCTCTCGACTAGACGTTGCAATAGAAATCTCGCTGCCGGAGTATTTGAAAGATCTTGAGCTCGTGGAAAACTTTGTAGGCGAGGAAACGTTCACTCGAATCATCCTCCCCCTGCTGAAGGATGCTCTCTCGGAACGAGATGCGGGGCTAGCAGAAGCAACATCCTTGATAATAAACAAGATCATAGAGGATGAAAAACATCATGAGAAGCTCGTGAGGAAGGCTATGGATATCGCTGAAAAACGATCGGTTAAGAGAAAAACTCCTTGACCCTCTTTTTAAACTCTGATGGGTTTTCAAGGAACAAGTTTAAATAATCATCTACTATTCCATCGCCTTTAAACTTCGAGACTATGGGGTATATTATTAAGCGGGAGACTATTCGGATTGATGAATTGCTCCCATACTTTCTCTCAAGTATCTCCCTGAGCTCTGCTGGATTCTCGACGAGGAGCTCAATGCACGTCTTACCTTTATTCTTCAAACACGCTGATTCCAGGGAATAATATAAGCCCGGAGAGACTTGCCTCATATAATCTTCAACCAGCCTCCTTAAACCCTCCAACCGCGCCATAAGCTAACCCTTCTCTCTCGCTACTCCAATGACTCGGTTGAATCTGCTAAGACGGGTTTCACGAGCTCCTGGAACTCCTTCATGAGGTTGCTTCTAACCGGGTCTGTCAGCTCAATGTAAGATGGCGAATGGGCCCTCCTCCACGAGTAGATTACGGGAGTAACCCTACCCTCCCTATACTCGTAGTTCACTCTAACCACCGCGTCCGAGACTGCTGCGTTCATTTGACACCAATCTTTAGGAGTGCAGGAGCCGAATCGGAACACCGTCACGCCCTTGTTCTTATACCATGCGAGCTCATTTATCAGTGAGGACCAGTATTCGCGCGGATCTGCAACCTTACTGAATACCTCGACTCCGTGATAGATTACGATATCGGGATTCAACTGCTCGACCATTTGAACTGACGATGTGTGTAAAGCAATTATCGCTTCTCCAACGGGATTTATCGATTCGACCCTAAGATACTTGGTCAACAACCTTTGAGCATCATACCTGGGGATACCTCCATACCTAACTACTTTCTCGACGACTGCGTCCACTACCTCGTCCCTTGAGTAAGTATAGGAAATCAGTAATGCCTTGGCATTGTTCGAGACGAGGAAATCCAGTAATAATAGGACGGGAAGTCCCGAGCGGGCCATCGGTGAGTAAGTAATGAAGACGTTCTCCCCTTTCAATAGGGTTTTAAACACCGTCTTCGTGAGGGAGAGCTTCGATGAAAGGGGTTTTCCATTCCCGAGAGCTATTTTCTCAAACCTGGGAGGAGGATATACTCGTACACCAAAACCCTCGATAATGTTGAACGGTATTTCTACGACCTTGAGCGGGGCGCCTCTAGCCTTCCGGACCTCAAGTATCCTCGTCAACAATCCGTATGTAACCCTGTGCTTCAAAATAATGATTATGTCTGCGATAAACTCTATTGCTCCAAGATTGATCCTTTCTTCTCCCATGGGGATCTCAGCTAAGAGGACTAGCACACCCTTGAAAGTGCGGGAGAGCTCGTAAAAGTAGTTCTGCAAGACCATCCTCTGATCTTCTCTGCTCTTCAAAGGCTCGAGAAGCGCGTTGACGGAGTCGACGACTACCGCGTCAAAGCCTGCTTGAGCGATTAAATTGGATATTTCCCTGATCACCTCATCAACTACGACCATCATTGGAAGCCTTACATGCTTGAATAAACCCTTCTTCTCCAGCTCTTCTAGATCTATCCCTAGTCTTTTCATGTTTCTATAGAGCTTCTCTTTCTCTTCCTGAAAACTAATGTACAAACATTTATGCCCCAGTAGCGCATTGGCGTGGCAGAATTGTGATGCAAAAGTTGTCTTCCCAGCTCCGGGGTGCCCCACGACAGCTATTGTTGTCCCCGGGTACAATGCTTCACCAATAAGGGAGTCTAGCTCGCTTGTGCCGGTAGAATACTTCATATAACCGCTCATTTTATATATATCTTGCTTTGATTAAAAACATTAATTCAAGCGCGAGCCATGCTTTTTATACGATTGCTTACAATATTTAATCAGGGGCGACGATGAGTCCTGAGCCACTGCTGCCTGCTTTGCTTAGAAAGGTTGATTATCATTCGAAACGCATCGGGCTGGCACTCCGACTCGCGCTTGAGGAGTTTGTGTGTAAGGGGAGGGCGAGGATCGGTTGCATAGAATTGTTCTTCACGAACCCTAGGTTGTTCAAGGATCTTCTTCTCGAATACTACGAGGGAAGCATTGAATCAGTCAAATTCATAGTCAAAGAAATGATCATAATCCCAGTGTTCATGGTACTCGGAGAAAACCCCTATGGGAAAGAGGAGGAGTTAAGTGATTTATTCATTGAAAACCCGGAGAGGGCAAGAGATGAAATGGCTGAATTGTTGAGGAAGGTAAAGTAATTGCCGCGTTAAAATCGCTTACTCATTCATAACTCATTCTTAATTAAGTAAAACTCGAAGATCGCGTTTAATTATGTGCTACTTCCTATAGGATTCTATCGCCCTGGCTATCCGGTGTTTAGCTTCTCCCGCATCCCTCCATCCAACAACTCTAACCCACTTCCCTTTCTCAAGCTCCTTGTAGTGAGCGAAGAAGTGTTCTATCCGCTGTTTAACGGCTTCGGGCACATCGGTTATATCATTGATGTTTTCAAACCTCGGATCTATCTTGCCTGATGGAACAGCCACGATTTTAGCGTCCCGCCCCTTCTCATCCTCTGTCTCTAATACACCGATGGGCTTGACTTTTATGACGGAACCCGGTATTAACGGGTCGTATGATATTACTAATACGTCAACAGGGTCGCCGTCCTCCTCCAAGGTTCCAGGGATGAACCCGTAGTTGAAAGGGTACACCATTGAAGTGTATAGTATCCTATCCACTACCAAAACCCCTGACTCCTTATCGACCTCGTATTTAACGCCTGAGTTCACTGGTATCTCTATTACGACATTTACTTCCTCAGGCGCCTTGGACCCGGGCCCGATTTTATCATACACGCTCATGCCTACCACCGTGAAACTTCTAAGAATTATTAAATGAGTACTGGTTTAAAAAACAGTAAAGCCTAAAGCCTCAGGATGAATGAGGATGGAATGCCCTCCTTGACTACGACAGTAATCTTGTTGGGGACTTCCACGCTACTCCAGGGCTCTAACGCCTTCTTCAAGTTCTGTAGTGAGAGTATCGTCCTGTTTATCCTCTCAATAGCTTCTTCAATGACCTGGAGCTCGGTGACAGGGTCTGGGTTGACGAGTATCTTGGCATCCTTCAAATCAATTACCTTCCCCGCACCAGATATCTCCTCGCCAGCCAGGGACTTGAGCAGTTCTCTGAGTTTTTTCGCTTGTTCAGCCCTTGCTCGAGCATCTTCCAGCTTCTTGAGATTTTCAGCGAGCTGCTGCCTCAGGGAAGCTATTGATTCGTCGATGAATTTTATTACTTCGGCAAAGGAAGAGTACTCTTTAATTATCTGACTCATTCAAATCCTCCTCTAATACGACTTAATAATAATTGATTTTTTCATTATAAAAATTTTTCCGAAAAATCATTCTCTAATTAGCGTAAAAGGAGGGGTATTTGCGAAGGCGTGTCAGCAACCGGAATGCCGGCTTCCTCGAGAGCCCGCCTCTTCGACGCGTAATCACCTATGCCCATCGATATGATGGCGCCGGCATGCCCCATTCTCTTACCTGGGGGAGCCGTCCTACCTGCTACATAAGCTACTACAGGCTTCTTTACTGAAAGCTCGGCGTAGTATTTAGCAAACCTCTCCTCCGCGTCTCCCCCTATTTCGCCTATTAATACCACGTGAGTCGTTGCATCATCCTGAAGGAACATCTTATAAGCATCTATGAAGTCGAGACCAGTGACGGGGTCTCCTCCAAGCCCCAGCACAGTGGATACTCCGTATCCGTGTTTCCCAAGCTCTCGGGCCACCTCGTATGTCAGCGTTCCACTCCTCGAAACCAATCCCACCCTTCCCGGTTTGAAGACGTGAGAGGGCATGATCCCAAGCTTAGCCTCTCCGGGAGTCATGATGCCGGGAGTGTTTGGACCAACGACAACTACTCCCTTGCTCCTAGCGTAGTTCACAAACCTCAGCTCCTCGTGCAAGGATATACCCTCGGTGATGACAACCACCAGCTTGACTCCATTATCGACCGCTTCGTACACTGCGTCCGGCGCGAACCTCGCCGGGACGAATATTATTGAAGCATCAACCTCGCCGTGCTCGCGAACTATCTCTCCAACGGTATTGTAAACTGGAATGTTGTGGACTGTTAACCCCTTCTTCCCTGGCGATGTGCCAGCAACTATCCTTGTCCCATACTCCAGCATAAGCTTGGCGTGGAAGCTTCCTTCCCTCCCAGTAATCCCTTGAACTATTGCCCTGGTCTCCTTAGATAGTAAGATGCCCATCACTCACCACCTCTAGCGTAGGAGACTGCTTTGGAGACCGCTTCATCCATCTCCGAGTACGCAGTGATACCTTTCTCGGCAAGTATTTTCCTCCCCTCCTCCTCGTTGGTTCCAAGCATCCTGACAACGATGGTTTTTGACACGCCGGTTTCCGCCAAGGCGTCTACTATTCCACGAGCTACTTCATCACACCTGGTTATCCCGCCGAAAATGTTCACTAGCAATACTTTGACCTTCGGATGACTTAGCAGTAGCTTAACGGCCTCCTTAACCCTATCTCTACCAGCTCCACCACCGATATCGAGAAAGTTCGCTGGTCTGCCCCCGTAGTATAGGATGGCGTCCATGGTGGCCATTGTGAGCCCGGCTCCATTACTTATCACGCCTATGTCGCCGTCGAGCTCAACATAATTGAACTCCAACTCCTTCGCCTTCCTCTCGAAGCTCGACAACCCTCTCCCAAACAAGGGCTGGAGCTCCGGGTGCTTGAACAAGCTGTTATCATCGACGATGATCTTAGCGTCAAGGGCTACGAGTTTACCGTCGCATGTGAGGGCGAGAGGGTTGAACTCCACGAGCTCCGCACTATAATCCGCCATGATCTTGTACATTGCTGAAAGGATCTTGTCGACGGATGCACTTAACTCCCAGGGCAGACCCATGAAAACCGTTGCCTCCCTGGACATGTAGCTTGTGTAGCCAACCATCGGGCTCACCGGCATCTTCTTGATCATGTCAGGATGCTTCCTAGCGAGCTCTTCTATCTCGACACCACCCATTGAAGAGACCAGGTAGACCGCTTGCCTCGAAGCCCGGTCGACAGTTATGGATACATAGTACTCGCGGGAGATGCAAACCTTCTCCTCGACAAGGAGTTTCTCAACTTTTTCACCCTTAATCTCTCGCCCCAAGAGGCTCTTTGCCTTCTCGTAAGCCTCGCCGGGAGTTTCAGCCTTTAAAACCCCGCCCGCTAGACCCCTGCCTCCAACCAGGACTTGGGACTTCAACACTACAGGTCCCAGCTCCTCTGCTACTTTCAAGACTTCCTCAGGGGTTGAAACAACCCTGCCCCTTGGAACGGGGACCCCATAGTTTCTAGCGATCTCCTTGGACTCGTACTCGTAGAGTTTCAAGCAGAAACACCGGTTTAAGTATATGTTGGCACTGATTAAAAAGTAAACCAAGACATGCGAATCAGCTAAGAAGGATGAAATAGTGCGGGGAGTGGGATTTGAACCCACGCAGGCCTACGCCACCGGGTCCTCAACCCGGCCCCTTTGGCCAAGCTCGGGCATCCCCGCTTCAAAAATGTTTAATGCATACTGGGCTTTTATATTCTTTAACCGGCTACTACATATTTTGAAAAAGGATGTCCGAAATGTATGTCGAAGCATCTCCGAACGATTACCATGTCCTCCATCCCAGGCCGGTGTATTTGATCGTCTCCAAGGGTAAGGATGGGAGATTAAACGTGATGTCTGCATCCTGGGTTTCACCCATCTACGACGACCCGTTACTGATTGCTGTATCCATTTGGAGAGGTAGTTTAACTCATCGAAACATCATGGAGACGGGGGAGCTCACGATAAACGTGCTGGGCGAGAATCACGTTGAACTGGCGTGGAAGGCGGGCTCTGAGTCAGGTGCCGAAGTGGATAAGTTCAAACTGCTCAACCTCAAGCCAACTCCTTCCAAGTATATTTCAACGCCCGGGCTTGAGGGCGTCTTAGGCTTTGTCGAATGCGTTGTAAAGGAGAAAATACCGGTGGGAGAGTCAACGCTGTTCATCTGTGAATCCAAAGCGATTCACGTGGATGAAAGCGTTTACGAAAAATACGGCTGGAACCTGTCTAAAGCGAAGATACTTCTCCACTTGGCCGGCAGAAGCTTCACTACTACTGGCAATCTAATAAGGGCTTCCAAGTAGTTTAGTTAAAACTCTTATATCTCACTACATCATTAATATCTCATGTGATGAGGATGCCTCGGGTTAGAGCACAACTAGTTTCGTGGGAGGAGATCGTAGACTGGACTTGGAATCTTTCCAGGATAATCCGAGAAGACGGTTTTAAACCAGACCTAGTCGTCGCCGTGGCTAGAGGCGGCTTTGTCCCCGCGAGACTTCTGTGCGATTTTCTCGGTATAGACAATCTAGCGAGCATACAAAGCCAACACTGGACTGAGGCAGCGAAAGCCGAGGAAAAAGCCGTTATCAAGTTCCCCACAATAATAGATGCTTCAAACCTTAACGTGCTAGTAGTTGACGACATAGTTGACACGGGTGAGACGTTAAAGCTTGCCAAAGAGTTCATAGCTGAGAAATGGGGTCCGAGAAGCGTTAAAACCGCCGCGTTACAGTGGATTAGCCCTGTTGCCAAATACAAGCCAGATTACTACTACATAGATGTCAGAGAGTGGATATGGTTCCAGTACCCGTGGACGAGGCTCGAAGACACCTACCAGTTCATTAAGAGAATGGTGAGCGAAACATTCAAGGAAACCGGAAAACAAGAGTGGAGTTATGAAGAGATAGTCAAAGGGTTCAAAGAGTGGTATGGAATAGACGTAGGCGAAAAATACTATCGCGACGCCCTGAGAATACTCGTGGAGAAGAAAATACTCGAGTATGACGATGTCAGGCAAATGTACAGATTCAGGGGTTGAGCCGTGCTCGTAGAGCCCAAGCATAGGGCTACCATAGGAGTGATCGGTGGAAGCGGTATTTACGATCTACCTGGGCTTGAAAACCTTCGGGAGATCAAAGTCTACACTCCTTATGGAGCTCCAAGCGATAACATCATCATAGGAGAGCTAAAAGGAAAAACTATTGCCTTTCTCCCAAGGCATGGGAGAGGCCACAGGATACCCCCGCATAGAATAAACTATAGGGCTAACATTTGGGCGTTGAAGACGATCGGGGTGAAGTGGCTTATAGCCTTCTCAGCCGTCGGGAGCCTGAGGGAGGACTATAGGCCCGGCGATTTCGTCGTACCCGATCAATTCATAGATATGACTAAGGGTGTCAGGGATTTCACGTTCTTCGAGGGAGGAGTTGTAGGTCACGTGAGTTGCGCCGATCCCTTCTGCGAGCATTTGAGACGCATTATCCTGGAAGCGGCCTCTGAAACCCCGGGTATAAGAATTCACGGGAGGGGAACATATGTATGCATCGAAGGACCCAGGTTCAGCACGAGAGCGGAGAGCAGGGTTTGGAAAGATGTTTTCAAGGCAGACATTATAGGGATGACTCTAGTGCCGGAGGTTAATCTCGCATGCGAGGCTGAAATGTGCTACGCAACAGTGTCGATGGTTACTGACTACGATGTGTGGGCTGAGAAGCCTGTGACCGCTGAGGAAGTCGTCAGGACCATGTCGGAGAATACCGTTAAAGCTAAGAGCTTGCTTCCAAGAATCATTGAGAAACTCCCGGAGAAGCCGGATGAGAAGTTATGCAGTTGTTGCAGAAGCTTAGAGAGCGCGCTGGTCTAGCGAGCTTCACGAGGCTAGTCGAGGATTTAGAAAGAGAGGCTAGTAGAGTATCGGAGACGATCGAAGCCTTTTTAACCGGTAGCCGAAAGCCTTTGATCATAGCCTATAATAGGCAAGGATATCTCCCAGCTTCGACCGCGCTATGGCATGTATCAACGGTTGACCCCGAGCTCAACGTCTTCATCAGCGACGTACCAGCAGTATCTCTATACGGCTTAGCCTATAGAGAGGGGTGGAGAATCCTAGTTTTTGCGAGCAATCCATACGCGGGATTGTTGAACATAATGCAGGTGGCTAGGCTACTCAATCATGAAATGCTAACTGTCACCGTAAAGCCCGCGGACGAGAGAGTTAAGAGTATCCTAGACCGCTACAACCCAGTCTACATTGATAGAGGGGATGAGCTTGAAGCATCTCTCGTGATGGCTTTCGCAGTGAATCACGCTCTCTCAGGCTTGTATAAGGGTAAGCTTGAAGCGCGCGGGGCCAGGCTATTCCAGCACAGCAGGGAGGGGTTCGTAGGACTTGTGGACGAGCTAGTCGAGAGGTATTCCGACCCCCTTGCCAAAATCCTATCACTTGAGGACGCTGTGATTACTTCGAGCAAGCTCATGGAGGCCCCCTCCCTCTTCCTTAATGAAGCATTAAGGCGTGTGGGCTTAAAAACTCGGTACGAGTATGCCGAGAGCGTTACTGGGCCGGGTAACTTAGTTCTAGTATCGACAAGCGTTGAAGAATACTACGTCAGAGAATTGAAGTTCAAGTACGCTCGCATGGGCTTGAAGGCGTTCGAGCTCATGTTTAATACAGACCCCTTGGAGGCCGGATTATACTTAGCACTCCTATCACTTTACGTTGACAGGTTGAGGATACTTTAAAATACCCTATCTCCACATTTTCATGAGAGGGGATTCAATGCCTATTAGACTCGGCAAAAAGCACGTTGATCTAGCATTGATCGTATCTTATTTGGGAACAGCTATCTCGACCTATATTGTAGAACTCTACTATGTTGTAGCCGGTGCCATCGTAGTGCTCGCGTCGATGATTCTTGTATCCAAGTACGCATCCACCCGCAGCATTAGTGAGGCCAAGGCCCTTTCATATCTCTCCACGACTTCGATTATCCTAGGGGGTTTAACAGGCTTATTGTTGAACGGCTTCTCGAGCCTCTCCAGCATACTCTATGTTGCTGGATTGGGCATGCTCGCCCTAGTATACTCAGTAATAGTTTCATGGGGTTGAAGAGTTGAAGATAGGTATTATCGACTACAGGAGGCAGCCTCCCCGAAGCGTGGTCGATCTAATGGAGGCTGCAAAGAAGAGAGGAGTTGAACCAGTGTATTTGAAGCTCCCCCTCCTTGACGCTGTGATCGAAGATGGTAAAATCGTCGTTAAGGCGCGGGATGAGCCTGTGAGCATCGATGGTGCAGTACTTCGCGGCATCGGGCTCGTTATGAGCCTTGATGTCTTCGAGAAAAGGCTTGGAGTTCTTGAGACCTTGTCGAGCATTACAACGGTTATCAACAAACCTTCAAACGCCCTAGTAGCGAAAGATAAGTGGAGAAGCCTGCTCAGACTATCGCTCCATGGGCTACCCGTTCCCGACACCATGGTGACTGAGAACCCCTTCTCTGCAATGAAATATACTGAGAGAAAGAAGAAAATAGTCTATAAACCTCTAATGGGGAGTTTGGGGCTTGGAAGCGCGCTGATCGAAGACCCTGACCTCGCTTTTCAAACCACTAGGAGCTTGATGAACGTTGGGGTCGCAAGCTACCTGCAGAAATTCCTCGAGAAGCCGGGTTACGACTACAGGGTTTTCGTCGTCGGGGACCGCGTTATCGGCGCCATGAAGAGAGTGAGCAAGTCCAGCTGGAAAACCAATATTGCCAGAGGAGCTGTTGGAGAACCCGTGAGAGAGGCTGATGCGCCTGAAATCTTTGATACAGCTTTGAAGGCTTCATCAGTGCTCGGGCTTGACTACGCAGGAGTAGATATTGCCGAAGACGTTTCAACAGGGAAGCATTACATCCTCGAAGTAAATGCTTTCCCATATTGGGAGGGGTTGAGGTCGGCTACCGGGGTTAATCCGCCCGACTACATTATTGAATACTTAGTCGAGAAGATTAGGAAGTAGTGTTTCCTCCCTATGGCATTATTTTAAATAACTTCAAGCATAATTGTTTTCGATGATGAATAGCGAACCGTCGGATACGTGAAGAAGAGCTCTCAGCCTGACTAATACACATTAATAATTCCTTGTGCAGTAAAGCATTATCTAGGTGTGCACGTTGGTGAACGAAGTAACAAGGAGCTTTTTACACGGGGCTTTAACGGGTCTCAACGCGTACTTCAAACCCGGGAGCCTGCACAGGTTGAAGCCTTTGAGAATCTTCGATGAAGCTTCATGCAATATCGTCTCATCAATACATGTTATAGATGAAGCCTTCTCCATAGGGGAGAGGGTGAGGAAGGGCGAGCTAAGCTTTGCGAGCGTAGAGCTTGGAAAACTCGCCGGCAGGCTGATGCGAGAATCATACAGGTTCTGCGGCAACTGCCATCCCTCCTACACCATCCCCCTACTGGTCTTGTCGATTGCGATAGGACATAGTAACGTCGTGAGCGTTTCAAGCGACACCAGCAAGTTCAAGAGGAGCTTGGACCTAGTGCTCTCGATTAACAAGTGGGGAGAGGTTAAGGCAATGATTGATGCTTTCAAAACCGTAGGTAGGGCAGACCTGTATGAACATTTATCCTCTACGGGCGTAGACCAGATAACGATAGTGCAGTCGGGCGTTTCCTTCAGCGAGGTCTTCAAAACGCTCGGCTCCAAGCAACCCGCTTTCACTCTCCTCGATTCGCGTGAAACCCTCGTATTCAACTACTTGAAGAAGATCGCAGAGTATTACAGGAAGGCTAAGGATTTGAACAACGCCTTGGTCGCCATCTACTTGGACATCGCAGAGCCCTTCATGACTTCTGATGCTAAAAGGATTATCGACGAGGCCAGGAGCCTAGGCCTGATGACGAGCAAGGAGGGGGCGAGGAAGCTATACGAGGCAGACCTGCTCCTAGGCAAACAGGGGGTAAGTCTGAATCACTACGCTGACATAGTATCGGTTCTCGGTGCCCTAGCGGTCTTCGAAGGATTTACTTAGGAGGCCCCCTAATCCAATCCATAATGCTCCTTCTCCCCGTTGAGGCCTCAAAGGTAACTATTTTACGCCTTGCGGGAAGGGATGCGTTGATAATTGGGACGTTGTTCAGTAAAACACGTTCAACAACCCCGTTATGCGCGTGAGCGTGGAGAACGAGGTCTACAAGACCCGTTTTTATGACATCGCTCATCCTGGGGGACGCGAGGTAGGGGTAAACAGCTGGGTCCTCGCCCTTGAGGTTTGAGTAGGTTACACCGTAGTGAGAAGCCAGTACCGTGTAGCTTGCCGAAAAATTCTTACACTCTCTAAGAAGGCTCTCGATCTTCTCGGGGAGGCCCCTGTAGTAGGCCGCGATGCCAGGAATGTTCTTGGCCTGCCATGGAGTCGGTTTTTCCAGGGCACCTCTAGTGCCCACTATGCACATCCTAAAGCCTTCTAGTTCGAAAAATTTTGACTCGTCGTTAAGCCATACTACTTCACGGTATTTTGAGACGTATTTTTCCTCGAAACCCCTGTACTCCTCGTTCCCGAAAACGCTGACCACGAGAACGTTTTGAAGGTTTCTCCTTATCAACTGGATCACGTGGCCGAAGGCCTCCACTGAGTTCTTATCAACGTTGTCGCCCAGTAGTATGAATACATCGGGCTTGACGTTCAGCTCGCCGAGGGATTTAGCGAATAACTCAAGAAACCTCGGTGAGTGAACATCGCCTGTAGCGGCGATTATCAACAGTATTCCACCTAATCGTTAATTTTAAAAAACTAATAATATATCTCTCTAGTAGATGGTGGTTTAAATGACCAGCGGTTTGATTAAGGGTGTCAACAAGCCAGGACATAAGGGGTGGACGAGCGAGAAATGCATAATATGTAAGACCAGCATCGATCTTTTCGAAGCCTACGAGGAGAACAACGCCTACTACTGCCCTAAGTGCCTCAGCCAGGGCATCAAAGCCTACTTCTGCGGGGCCGATGCTAGAAGGGTCCACTACAAGTGCCCTTACTGTAAATCAGAGTTAAAGCCCTACTACCCTATTTAAAAACGTTTTCAGCCTAGTTCCCGACAAAACTGTTGCTGGAATCCTCATCCACGTGGGTCTGCTAATGAGCTTTAAAGCCGACTTACATATTCACTCACGATATAGTGATGGAAGGGCAAGCCCTAAAGAGATTGTAGACTACGCCGTAGCAAGCGGATTATCTATCATATCTATAACTGACCACGATACTTTTCACGGAAGCATGGTGGCCAGCAGGTTGTCATCGTCATCGAACAACATCGTCGTGATCATGGGGGTGGAGGTAAGGACGATTGATGGAGACGTCTTACTGTATTGTCGGGAAGCCGTCGATTTCCCCAGAGCACTGGATGCTCTAATAGATAAGGCTAGAGAAAACAATTGCCTAGTCGTCCCGGCACACCCGTTCGACGTAATGAGGTTTGGAATAGGCGATAAGGTTTTCGAATACAAGGGGTGGAGTGCTATAGAGGTTTGGAATGCAGGAGCTACAACTGGTGCAAACAAAAAAGCTGTGGAAGCTGCAAGAATGCTCAACCTGCCGGGGATTGCTAATAGCGACGCACACATTCTCGAGCATGTCGGGGTTGCCTACACTCTTGTAGACGCTAAAGACTTGACAGTCTCCGAGGTCTTCGAGGCATTATTGAAGGGCAGGGTAAAACCCGTACAGGGTAGATACCCCTTTCGCTCGATGGTGAAAAGACTGTCATGGAGCATTGAACACAGAATAAGGAGTCTAGGCGGGATCAGGGAGTGAAAGGAGATATGTAGACTCCGCCTCCAATGCTCACAGCATCCTCTGGCGGCGATTCCTCGTAGAACTCGACTGTTTCTAGTTTATGCAAATCCACAATCTCCTTTAAAGCCTCCTCTAATAGAGATGGTAGATATACTTTGTCTCTAAGGGGCTCGCTAAACCTTATATTATTCTTCTTCTTGTAGCTCCAGATTGCGGAGTTCACCTCTATTATCGTTTCGGCAAGCTTTGTTGAGGCCTCGGCGAATTCTTCATCGGGTTCAGGGAACTTCTGGACGTGAACGCTCTCTCCATACAGCTCCCTGTATATCGCATCGGTAATAAACGGCATTATGGGAGCCAGCATCCTGAGTATTCTTCGGAGAATATAGTGCAGAGTGTACCATGCACCGTACTGTTCAAGCTTCGAGTACTTCTCCTCCCGGTTGTACGCCCTAGACTTCACCAACTCGAGATAGTTCGAAGCAAAATAATCCCATGTGAAACTATATATCAGGTTGGCAGGCTCATAGACGTCGAGCTCGCTGTAAGCCCTGTCGACCTTAACCAAGATCTTGTTGAACAGGGCCAGCGTTGACCTGTCGATAGGTCTCAGCTCATAGTCCTCCGGCTCGGGGAAGTTCGACACGAACCTCGCTATGTTCCAGAGCTTGGTGGCGAACAAGAGCCCGGTTTTAATCAACTGTTCGCTGAACCTATAGTCGTATCCAAGCTTACTGCTTGCCGCTGCCCAGTATCTAAAGGCATCAGCACCATACTTCTCCACGTAGGGCTCGGGGTCTATGACGTTTCCCTTAGACTTATGCATTGCCTCGCCCTTCTCGTCGAGACCCATCCCCGTTATCCTGACCCATCTGAAAGCCGGCTGACCAGTCAACAAGTATGTTCTCAAAATAGTGTAGTACAGCCAAGTCCTAATGATGTCCTGACCCTGTGGTCTCAGAGTGTTTCCGAAGGCCTTCTTGAACAATTCAGGGTTTCTCAAGTACCCTGTGACGTATAGGACTGATATGCTGCTGTCAAACCATGTGTCGAAGACTTTTCTCTCACCCTCGATATCCTCGGCCGGCGCACCGCAGACCGGGCATTTATCCCATGGAGGCGGGTCTCTCCATGGACGGTAGTATCTCCCGGGCTCTGGTATCAGCGTGGAGTCGCATCTCCTACATCTCCACACGGGGACTTCTGTCGCATAATACCTGTCCCTGCTGATGGGCCAGTCCGTCGAAACACTATAAACCCAATCCACGAGCTTCTTCTTGTGCATCGGAGGTTTGAAATCCATCAGGTCAATAGTCTCGAGTATCTTGTTCTTGAATTCAAGTTGCTTCAGGAAATATTCGCGGGAATGAATTATTTGAACGGGGGTCTTACACCGCCAGCAAACAGGGACGTTGTGAACGTGTTTCTCCCTCTTCTCCAGCCTTCCCCTGGATTCTAAAAGCTCCACAGCCCTCCGCCTAGCTTCATCGACCCTTAACCCCGCCAACTCTCCAGCTTCACTGTTAAGTCTTCCATCCCTGTCTACGATGATCACCGGCTCCAATCCCAGTTCTCTAAACATTTTAACGTCTACTTGATCCCCATAGCTACACACCATTACCAATCCTGTTCCAAACTCCGGATCTACCTCCTCATACCCGAGTATCGGCATCTCGTGACCGTAAAGGGGGTTTATGGCATGCATGCCCTTATACTTGACATACCTCTCGTCAGACGGGTTGAACACGAGAGCTTTACACGATCTAAGCATCTCCGGCCTCGTCGTAGCTACTATAAGGTCCTCGCCCGTCTCTAAAACCTTGAACCTGATGTAATATAATTCTCCCTCCTCCTCTTCATGCTCAAGCTCAGCGTCCGCGAGACTAGTCTTACACCTTGGGCACCAGTTCACCGGTCTCTCCGCCTCGTATATCAGTCCCTTCTTGAAGAGCTCTATGAAAGTGGCTTGAGTGAGAGTTCTATACTCGGGGCTGTCGGTACCGTTTACCCAGTACTGGAAGCTACATCCAAGCCTTCTCCAGACGCTCACTATGTCCCTTTCCGCCTCATCTAGGAATGCCTTACATGCCTCGAGAAACTTCTCCCTGCCATCGGGGGTCTTAGCCATTTCGTGAGGATTAACCCCCAGCTTCTTTTCAACTTGGACTTCGACGGGAAGGCCGTTCCTGTCAGCGTAAAACGGGACCAATACGTTGTATCCTTTCATCCTGAAATACCGAGCAATCATGTCTATTTGGGCATAGTGAGCGGCTCCCCCTACATGCCACTTCCCGCTGGCATACGGTGGGGGAGTATCTATAGCTATTACTTCTCTCAAGTCTTCAGGGGAAAACTCGAAAGCTCCTATTTTCTCCTTCTCCCATTTACTCAGTAATTCCTTCTCTTTGTCGAGGCTCCACCTCGTCTCCTTGAGCCTAGGCGTGTACTCCTCCATGTTAAACCCTTTAAATAAACTGATACAATTATTTCTCATGTGCATGGAGAATATAAAGAATTGCTCACCGTGCAGACTAAGCAGAATAGGGGAGAGCCGGCCTTAGAGGTAATTCAATCACAAGCTATGTGGAAGGGTTCCGGCAACGGAGGTTTACAACCTATTATCCTCCACGACAGCTCATATATCCTTGAGATTTCGTCGTAGCTTGGCTCTTTCTTCAACACCCATTTAACACTAATGGTCTCTTCGACTCCCGAAATCCTAGCTCCCACTATGATTACTTGGTCTATGATTAATGAAAAATCCTTGGGAAGTATAGATGGATCAACGCGTTTGAACATCATGCATACTCTATTGTCAGAGACGCATTTTTCTTCATGACCGCTGAAAAACCAGCCCTTCCTGTAGACGTCGACTGATGCGATGAACTGGTCTCCATCCCTGAGGAGCACAACCCTGAAGTAATCGCTGAAGTAGTACTCGCTTACTTGGATTTCACCGCTATCCAAATAGTTCACCGTAGAATCCGCTCGACTATCCTAGACTATGAAACGGGCTTATATACTATGCCGAGCGCATCCCCTATCTCATACGCTTTCCTTAATTCCTCGCGGGTGAGGCGTCTTTTAATGTCGGGATACTTATCCGGGTATTTCAAGACTAAGTGTTCCGGTCTATACTGCTCCATTATGTTCACAAGCACCCTCGGCGTGTTTTGAGAAATCCATTCTAAAACCCTTCTCGTGCAACACTCGATATGGTTCGGTAGGACGAGATGCCTAATGATCATGTCTCCGTTTTCGTAAGCGATCTTATGATTTCTAGTTACGACCTCCCAGTAATTCCTCACTCTGCTGAGCCTCCACGCGCACTCATCGGATCCGTACTTGAAGTCAGGCAACCATATGTCTATCACATCTATCAAGAGCTTCATGGACTCTAGGCTCATGTACATATTACTGTTCCAAAGCTGGGGCGTATTCACTTTAACGTGCTTCAGACTCTCGAGTATGAAAGGCAAGTGTGGAGTGGGCTCTCCCCCTACATGGTTTATATTGCGCGCCCCGCTATTCCTTAACGACTCCTGTATCCTCGCCAAGCCCTCGGCAGTGAGCCTCTCACCGCTCCTAGGGGAGACCTGGCTTATATCGTAGTTTTGGCAGAAAGCACACTTGAAATTACACCCCCCATAGAATATTGTTCCACTGGGTACCAGAGGGGCTTCCTCGCCCATATGGTGGAAGTAGGAGTGGACGATGCACTCCCTATCCATTGAGCAAACTCCAGGCTTGCCTCGACTCCTTAGAGCACCACACCTTCTCTCACACAACCTACATGGAGAGTATAGCCTGTAAGCCAGAGCTATCTTAGCGTCAATGAGACTGTATTCAGGCTCCTCAAGCTTATCAATACTCAGGGCATCATTTCTAACTTCATCGAATATTTTCTTAAAGTCTAATGATGCTTTATCGTGGATCCTCCATAGTTCCTCGGTCGGCAAATCCATCCTGTATGGATTTTCTTCGACTCGGACGCGTTTAGCTATCATGAACTTAGCTGGCCTCAAATTCTTCATCACGCTGTAATACCATGAAAGTCTCTCGCATACATCCGGATCATCCCATACTAGAATAGCGTCGGGTCGTGCACGAATCATCGTTATAAACCATTCCAAAACTCTCATCCACTGGTAAAAATTCTTCAATACCCCTTATCACTCTTACCCAGGGAGTTTGAGCTAAGCTCAGAGAGAAGATCACCCACCAGTTTCTTCGTCCTCGCCGCCAGTTCTTCAGCTAGAGTCCTCGAGTAGTTGAAGAACAATTCACTGTCGAGATTGAAGATCTTCTCTTCAAAATGCCTGAGGGTTTCTTCCAAACTCCTCCCATGCTTGAAGCTGAACAGGAATACTCTGAGAAACCCCACAACTCCGAGAGCATCCAACTTATCAGCATCGCTGACAACGAGTGCTTCCGTAGACTCCGGGTTCACTTTCTCCCTCCTCCTATAGGAGAAGCTGTGGAATAGGATCGCGTTGACGACTCTGCGCTTGAAGCTTGGTGGAGCCTCCATTTCTCCTAGTAATTCTTCCGCTATCAGTCCAGAATAGTAAGCGTGAGGTTCTCCGACCATCCTACCGAGGTCGTGTAGGAGGACTATCGTCTTTAACAATTCCCAGTTTACCTCTAAATCCTCGTGGAAAGAGATCCTCTTAGCCCAGTTCAACACTCTCTCTACATGGGGAAACCCGTGGTCAAAATCCCCTCCGAGGAGGCTCCTGGATAACTGCTCCAGTATACTTAAGTTCACTCGGAATCACCCGTGCATTTTAAAAACTCTTCGACTACTTCAAGAGGTAGTTCAATATTGAACTTTTCAAAGATCTTCGACTTAGCAACCTCCGGGTTCAAGCCTGAATCCGCGAGGACGCCAGTTAGAAGCCATGTTACAGAGTCGAGCTTTACGCATGGAATGCCTGATTCTTTACATACTATTCTCCAAGCATGAACCAGCTCCCCTCTATAGGGATCCCTCATCAGCTTCTCTGCACAGACATCTAACCCTCCATGACACCCTCTCACGATGCAAGACCATAAGGATAGCCTTGAGTTCCTCGAGTCTATTGGGAGGTCGATATCTTCCCCAGTATCCCTCCCGCACGCTGAGCACAAATAGTAATACATCTTCACCGCGAACAAAATCGTCTTAGAATTCCTGCTCGTATTCAGCGAGGCCGCTAGCTCGTTCCTCAATGCGTTGAGACGCGAACAATATCCCAGACCATCTACGCTTAACTCCCTACTAAGCTCGCTTTTGAAGAATGCTTGAATCCTCCTTATCTTTTGATCTATTAAGCGAGCGAGGTCTCTCCTATCCGATAGGAACCGGATAAGGGCTCTTTCCGGAGTGCCTTCGGAACGTGAAATATATTCTGCGAGCGCAGTCCAATACTCCTCTCCTCTCACGTTGAGCTTGTAGCTTGCAAGGGAGTTACCCAGCACGATTAGCGCGGCCTGACTACATCCTTTCGCTTCCACTATCTTCTCTACCGCTCGGTACTGTGGATCGTTTCTCTCGAAAACATGAGTAAGGTGCGAGAAAACTTTTAGCATTCTCCCTATCTCTCTAGCTCTCTCCAAATCAATGATCATTCCCAGAAGCCTCACCCAGATATATTTCTACTCGTTATTTATAAGTTGTTGAAGCCAGTATCCTTGATATTGGTGTGTTCATGGCTGGAAACAATATAATATTTATAACCGTCGATAAGGAACGAATCTCGCCCCTAGCTACATCGGAGAAGCTAGTAGTGTACGATATGGATTCGAGGAGAATTATCGCCGAGATACCTTCCCCGAGAAACGACGTAGATACTCTCGAGGAACTGCTCGAAGAATACGATGCAAGCATCCTAGTCACCTCGGGCATAGCTGACGAGAAAGAATTCGCTGTAGAGGAAGCAGGGGTCAGAGTATACGTTGTAAAACCCGTGAGGTTCAAGGAGTTTATAGAGAGTATTTAATGGGGGTAAAAGTGATACCGCACTTCCTCATAGATACTTTGTACTCCAAGCTCAAAGGAAGCCTGTACGAAATCTTTGGAGAGAGGGGCTGTGTTAAAATATTCGAGGAGAATGTGGAGGCCTACGGCTCCTTTGAGAAAACTATCACGTATGCTTGTAGAAGCACTATGGCTTTTATCAACTTGAGAGGCGACACAGTGTTGATCGATCTCATAGGCGAGGGGTCGGAAGAGCTGTTTCTTGAGATCAGTAAGCTGCTACCGCTTGAATACTCTTTCGCGAGGAGAATGTTGAGAGGCGTGGGCGACGCGTATTGACCCTAGAGAATGGTTGCGCCGATTTTCTCGCTAAAGTTTAAAATCATTAGTGATATTAAACGTCCCTCCTTCAGCCTAAACACGACGTCACCATCCTCGCTTAACACTTCTTCATCAGCGTCGCTGGTCTCATCCGTGAAGTTTATGTAAAGTATGTCGTTCTGCCGATCGTATTCTATCCAAGCATTTCCGATGTTCTCCACGAAATACTTCTTCTCCAAGTCTCACACCTACAACGGGGATGCTACAACATCTGAGAAGTCCAAGGGCAGTGGCTGATTCTTCGCCTTGTACTCGTCGAATTTCTTCTCTAAGAACGCCTTGAACACCGGGCATGTATCGAATTTTCCCTCTCTGTCGCACTTCGTCCCGAGAGTTATGAAACACATCTTCGTCCTCTTGTCGAAGTAAGGGCATATCTTATGGTATTGTTTAGCACTCTTCATGATCCTGTTGACCCATCGTTGCTTCTCGTCGACCGGCTTCTTCTCCTGCTTATCCATAAGCGCTTCGTTCAGCTCCTTGTCAGTTATTCGCGTCGAGGAAGACATTCGATTCTCACCTCTTCAACCGAGTAGATTCCTGGCTGATAAAAACTATATGACAAAATATCTAATAAGGATTTCTGAAACCGGATGAACTGCGATGAGATGCTGTGAAATCGACGAGGAAATCGTAAAAGAGCTTGGAAGAGCCTTCGGGAGTTTGACCGCTAGTTTAATAAATGCTCTGAGAGCCCCTCCGATTAGACTCTACCTGAGAGTCAACACGATGAAGACCACCGCTGAAGACGTGTTGAACGAGCTTAATGCCCAGGGTATAAGAGCCTGGCGGGATGAACACGTTAGTGAAGCAATCTATGTGAGGCTTGAAGGACCGTTCTCTTTGCCGAGGGACGTTGAAAAGGAGATAGTGGTAGACGAGAAGGCTGCTGTTTCCGTGATGATGGGGTCTAATCTATACAGACCTGGGGTTTTGAAGGCTGACTCTTTTAGAACTGGGGAGTTTGTTAAAGTATTGTCGAAGAGCGGTTTCTACGTCGGAGTGGTCGAAACGCGTGTATCATCAAGCACTCTGTTCAAAATGAAGGAGGGCTTAGTGGGAGTAAACGTTCACTCTATCTACAAATCACCACCCATTAGCGAGTTACCCGTTTACAAGAAGGGTTGGGTTTACCCTCAAAGCCTGCCCGCGATGTACACGACACTGTTGCTAGATCCTCACCCCGGGGACTTAGTAGTAGACTTGAATGCTTCCCCGGGAGGGAAAACAGGACATGTTATACAGTACACTAAGGGGAGAGCTAGGGTGATAGCATTCGATCGAAACGAAGGCAAAGTCGCCCTTTTAAGGTCAAACTTGACGAGGCTCGGGTTGATCAGCAACGTTGCAGCGATTCCATACGACTCTCGCTACGCTCACCTCGACTTTGGACTCGAGGGAAGAGCAGATAAGGTTCTAGTCGATCCTCCTTGCAGTAATCTCGGGGTTAGACCTAAGCTCGTTTTCAATAAGACTATTAATGATGTCTTAAGCAACGCGGAGTATCAGAAGCAGTTTCTCAGAACAGCGTATAAGCTCCTGAAGAGCGGTGGAGTCGTCGCATACTCCACTTGCACGCTAACGCTTAGAGAGAACGAAGAGATCGTGTCGTACGCCGTTGAAGAACTCGGCCTCGAAAATATCGAGGCAGACCTGAGAGATCCACGCGTTGACAAAGTGTATTTTAAAGGCACGGTTGGCTACAGATTCCATCCTTTAAACAACGATATGCCCGGGTATTTCATCGCTCTTTTGAGGAAGCCCTAAACCTTTTGATCTCGCCCCCGCAGAGAGGGCATGTCTTCTCGCCCGGCTCCCCGGGAACGTAACCGCAGACAGGGCATTTCTCCACATAAACTCTTTCCTCAGTGATTCCCGTGGTTTTCACCGGTCTGAAGCCTATTTTTAAATGGAGGAGAAGGTTTTGGAGACTGTAATCATCTGTGAAGACTATAGTTTTTGAAGAATTCCTTAGCTCTAGTGCTAGAGCAGCTATTTCCACGTCGGTTTTCGAGAGTTTTGAGACTTCCCCAATCCTCGACGCCTCCTTAACGACTAGATCGATGCTTGCCTTACTAGGTGAGCGAACCCTCAGCAACCCGAGCTCCAAGGATTCCTCAAGAGCCTGCCTGCTCTCCGAGTCCAGTATTTCGCTCACCACTCCAGGCGTGGTGTAGACCTCTAGCTCGTATCGGGGCAGGAGCCTGTACATCTTTGCGAGAACTGCGGAGGCGTCGAGCACGATGACTCTACTAGTCGAACACGACCCTCCTGCTTTCAATGACATTTCTTATCAAATCCCTCCGGGATTTGAACCTCGCTACTCTTAGATATTTGCCTGAACCCGTGATTAAGACTTCTTCCCCTTTCCCTAGGGTCGCTATTTTCTCCCCGTCCAGGAACATCGTTGAAAAGCCCCTGCAAGATACTCTCACCGCGGTTAAGGATGCTGGAAGCACGATAGACGGTATTTTCAACTGCATAGGGTTGAGAGGTGTTATTATCATTAAATCATTCCATGCATCGACCAAGGGTCCTCCAGCTGACAAGTTGTAGGCTGCTGAACCCGGCGAGGAGGAAACCAGTACCCCATCCCCTTCGAACTCGTACCTGGACGAGATCCCTGGCGTGCTGATAGAAACGCTGAAACCCGTCACCTTCCCCTGATCCATTGACGAGATCGCTAACTCGTTGATGAAAACTCTGCATTCCCCGCCTCTACACGCTTTCAACCTGGGATAGTATTGAATCACGAAGTCGCCTTTGATGATTTTTTCAACTATCACGCTTAAAGGTTCATCTAATGGGTCGTAGAATGCTCCTCTCCTTCCGCACAGAATTGGTAGAATCGGCGCCTCACTAGCCTGGAGTGTTATAGATGCCTTGAGCAGCGTCCCATCCCCGCCCACTACTATTACGAGGTCTGATTGCCCGATTTCAGCGGGGATTACATCGTCCACCGTGTACACGTCCACTTTCAGACCCTTGCCCGCAAAGATGTTGGATACTTCTTTAACCATTTCGATACATTTCAAAGTAGGCTTGTAGATTAATCCGACCTTTGCGAACATTCCCTATCCACGATCAATGATATGGTGAACCTAGTAATATAGGTTTAACAATAAAATAGATCCATGGAGGCGGTCTATCGGATTGGGAAAACTCTGCGTAAGCATCGATAAGAGGCGGGCTGAAGAAGCTATAACCCTCTTGAGGAGGAAGGGTTTGATCGATGAGAAATACCTTATTGAGAGAGCCGGCGACAAGGTCTTAATACCTGTGGTTAACACCCCCGAGTGTTTGAAGAATATTTCATTCGAAATAGTCGAGTGCGATCCAAGGATCAAGGAGTCAAGAGTTAAGCCGCCTTCACACGACATCGTCGGAAATGTTGCCATCCTTAGGAGTAAGGTCTTGGAAACCATGGACCCCCGGGATGTGGTTGAGACCCTCAGGTGCACGTATCCTAGGCTGAGGGCTATTTACGTTAAAGAGGAAACGGTTGAGGATTTCAGAGTACCTGTTCTCAAGCTACTGTGGGGGGAGCCTGCTGAAGAGGTCGTTGCAAGGGAGTACGGCCTCAGCTTTCGAGTAAGACTCGGCAAAGTCTACTTCAATCCCAGGCTGGCAGAGGAGCATAGAAGGATTGCATCAATGGTGAGGGACGGGGAAGTCGTTGTCGATTTGTTCTCCGGGATCGGCGGTTTTCCAATACACATCGCTTCTCAAAGGTTTTCACTTATCATAGCGAATGATTTAAACCCGGATGCGTACGAGCTAATGTTTGAGAATATTGTTTTAAACAAGAAGAGATTGAAGGGTTTCATCATACCATTCAATAATGATGCGGCGGAAATACCAGGCATACTTGGCAGAAGGGAGGCCGCCAATAGAGTGATCGCAAATCTCCCAAAGAGGAGTTTAGACTTCGCTGAGACGTATTCAACTCTTCTTGCACCGGGGGGATTTCTTCACTTGTATGTTTTAACGAGAGATGCTGAAGGGACGGCGGAAGAGGTGGTCTCGCTACTGCCGGAGTGGAGAATCATGGGTAAACGTCTCGTCTTAGAGTATTCCCCTGGTGCTGGGATCTACCGCTTCGACTTGTTCAAGCCTTAGAACGTAAAAATCGGCTTTCAATACTGTTTCGCCGTTCTTCAAGGCATTGATCAACTCCCTGTTCAAGTCGCCTGCTGCTTTCGTCGCATGCAACCCGATCGTCGCTGGCTCGATGAAACCGCTCCTCCTTACTATAATCCTCCTCGTATCGCTTAGAATGAGGCTGCTTGAGCAATGCGCGAGGAGAAAATCTCTTATCCCTCTGGCTTCCAGAATTATCAGTAAAACATTCCTTGGATCCCTCAAGGCTTTCTTGAATTCGCTGGAAAAGTCTGAGGCAGCCTTATCTGCTTCAACACCTATTATACAATCTCCCCTCACCGTTAGATCCCGCTCCCTCGTGATCTCGAGAGTTGTCTTATGCCTGCCCGTGATGTTGAAGTGCCCTCTCGCAGTGACCTGCTCGCTCGCCACTATCAGTTTAGATCCCCATGTTTAATTAATCCACGTAGCCTATATTTTTCAAGGGGATAAATTGGACTATATAGAACAGAGGGAGAGGGTCGTCAGGTCCCTTGTGGACGCCGGCTACCTCCGTAATCCAAGAGTCATTAAGGCCCTTCTCACTGTTCCCAGGGAGCTCTTCGTCCCGGATAAGATGAAGAACTTCGCATACCACGATACCCCTCTCCCAATAGGATGGGGGCAGACGATAAGCGCGATCCACATGGTTGCGATCATGACGGAGGAGTTGAACCCTGAGCCCGGGAACAGGGTCCTAGAGATCGGCACGGGCTCCGGGTATCAAGCCGCCGTTCTAGCAGATATTGTTGCGAAGCAGGATGCCGGGGGCGGCATGGTCTTCACAGTTGAGAGAATTGCCGAGCTCGCATCGTTCGCGAGGTTAAATCTCGAGAGGGCTGGTTATGCGGATTTCGTGAGGGTTATCGTTGGCGATGGAACCTTGGGATACGCCGATGCCGCTCCTTACGATAGAATCATTGTAACAGCAGCTGCCCCTAATGTACCGCCCCCGCTACTCGAACAGCTCGGGGACCCCGGTGTTCTCGTGGCCCCTATTGGAGACCGGTATCTTCAGAGACTAGTCATAGTTGAGAAGAGAGGTGGAAAACTCTTTAAGCGATGGGGGATTGAGTGCGTCTTTGTCCCCTTGATTGGCGAGTACGGGTGGAGGCAGGGGTCGAATAGTTGAATCATGCGTGCTTAGACAGGCGGCGGAGTCTGGGCTTGAGCGACAGGTTGCGGTGCCGCCTCCGCTGGTTTCCACGTTAATCCTAGTATTCCACCAACTAATCCAAGGATGAAGCCAACGTAAAAACCCCCGCCTGCTACGAGAATGCTGATGACAGATAGAATTATTCCTATTACAGACCATGTTCTAACTTTACCAGGCTCTCCGCTATTAATCCGTGTTGCCGCAATTATCATCAATAATCCAACTATCGTTCCAACCACGCCGAGAACTATTAGTATGATCTTCAGGAATTGGACCATCACGAGTGCCATACCGGCTGGAAACGGCACTACTTCACCAGGACTGACTCCCCTGATAATTAACCCGACCACCAGCTCGAGTATGGAGTTGATTATGACTAATATTCCGCCAGCCAATACAAGGGCGAATGCTGTAGTGGGCTTACCGCTCATACACACAAACCCCTCAATATCACCATGTACACTCTAGGTTATGGATGCTAAAATACCTGCCGCTGTTTTAAAGCTAGGAGGGTTTCGCGAACCACTTGCTGAGTCCGGTTTGAACACCCCTTATATTCTCCTTATACGCTTTGACAAGCCTCTCCAAAGCGTTCCTAACCCTCTCATCGCTGAAATCATGCTCCGCGACCAGTATTTCAAGCACTTGTTTCTCATCGGGTTCTCTCCACTCCATCTTGTAGGAGTCGGTGACCGGTGGCTGTATGAAATACTTCTTGATCTCGACTACGTTGACTTCGAAGCTGGATCTGAGAAGAGCTTTAGGTATCTTCTCGATGGACCCGTATGCTTTAACCAACTGATACGCCCTCTTGACGCCTATTCCTTCAAAACCCTCGGGATTATAATCCGTACCCATGAGGATGCCTATGTCTACAAGGTTCTCGTATGTGAGCCCGAGCTTCGAGAGCAATGTGTTCAACTCTATTATCTCCGGTTTGATCTCGACGTACTCCTCCTTCCTCGGCAACTTCCTCTTACCGCTGACAGTGAGATTTCTCACGAGCCTAGGAGATCCGAAGAGGAGGCTATCGTAATCCTGGCTCGCCGAAGCATAGGCCGCACCTTTCTTGGCTAAATAAGCTGCTTGAGCCTCGCCCTCAGCGGGTGCCTGAACCCATGGAACCCCCATGGCGTCTAGAAGCCTTTTAGCCTCCTTCACCATTTCATCCGTCAGCTTCGAGGACATCATCGCATATCTCCGGGCAGCCTCGAGATCTCCTGCTTCAACAGCCATTTCATACTTCCTAGCTGACTCCTCCCTCAGCTGTTTTCTCCGCTCTATCTCTCTCGCCTTCATCTCCGGGGGTTTCCCATCGAACACGTATACGGGTTTCAGACCCTCCTCGATGAAGTTGACGGTCCTGTAGAACAACCCGCTTAAATGGCTCGTAATCCTTCCCTGAGAGTCCATTAAGGGTGTTCCATCAGGCTGCCTGATGGCAGCTAGAAACTGGTACAGAGCGTTGTAGGCGTCTATCGCGATGACCTTACCCTTCATGATCCTCATGTTTTCAACAACTATCTTAGCGTCGTCTGGGATGAGGTCTTTAAGGTTTACTCCCATGACTCTCCCACGATCATTAAAATAATTGTTTAAACCATTTAAAACTATCTACTTGAAGAGCTCGGGGAAGGCTGGAGAAAGCCTTACAACCAACTCCCTACCCACGTGTTCTACTTGGATGTACCCTGAAAGCTCGAGTTTCATCAAAGCCTTATACAGCTCTGCCTTGTTAACATCGACTTCATGCTCCTTCTTCAACGAGTCTATTAAATCCGACTCCGAGATCCCCTCAGGGTGGTCGATAACTATCTCGAGTATCATCCTGAACAGGGGAGTCAGCCTCCAGTAGCCTGGACTATACTTCATTTCACACACCCTACAAGTAGACCTGGGGCTTGAGGTGAGATCTCGGGAGCTGTTGCCTCGCCTTAGCCCCCCACTCCAAGTAGTATCTCAACATATTCTCATTAATACTCGGCTTAATAATCTCTAACGCCTTGCTGAAATGCCTCATGGATAACTCCCTCGTGTCCAAGGACTCCCTCAACGCCGACATAACCGCCTCTCTTACAACTGCTTCAACATCGGCCCCGCTGTAACCCTCCGTTCTCCGAGCTATCTCGCCGAGGTCAACATCCCTGGACAACGGGATGCTCCGGGTCTGGATCCTAAGTATCTCGAGCCTTGCCTCATAGTCCGGCGGAGGAACGTATATGAGCTTCTCGAGGCGGCCGGGTCTGAGCAGTGCTGGATCGATTAGATCGGGTCGGTTCGTCGCCGCGATCACTACTACGTTTTCCAGCTTCTGGATCCCGTCCATCTCTGTTATCAATTGAGTAACTACTCTCTCCGTAACGCCTGAGTCAAGCTCCGCTCCCCTGAGCGATGCTATGGCGTCTATCTCGTCGAAGAAGACAACAGTGGGCGCGTGGAGCCTTGCCTTCCTGAAAATCTCCCTCACAGCCCGCTCCGACTCGCCCACCCACTTGCTCATGATCTCGGCTCCTCGAACAGCAATGAAGTTTGCGCCGCTCTCGGTCGCCACTGCTTTCGCGAGCAGTGTTTTACCACATCCTGGGGGACCGTATAGGAGTATGCCCTTGGGAGGTTTGATCCCAAATCTCTCATAAACCTCCGGGGTTTTCAGCGGCCACTCAACGCTCTCCCTCAAAGCCTGTTTGACCTCCCTCAAGCCTCCAACATCACTCCAGTGGACCTCGGGTACTTCAACATATATCTCCCGGAGCCCGCTTGGAACAATGCTCTTGTACGCTACAAGGAAGTCCTCGAAAGTCACCTTAACCTTTTCTAAAACCTCCTCAGGAGTCGGTGGATTGGGCTTCTCTAGGGGAATGTATCTTCTCAGGGAGTGGAGCACAGCCTCTTTAACCAGAGCGGCCAGGTCGGCTCCAGTATACCCGTGAGTCATCTCTGCGAGCTTAACCAGGTCGACATCCTCGCCTAGAATCCCGAATTTAGCGAGCCTCCTAGTATGGATCTGCAGGATCTCCAGGCGGCCCTTCTTATCGGGCATTGGAATCTCTATCTCCCTGTCGAACCTTCCAGGCCTCCTCAGAGCGGGGTCCACTGCGTTGGGCCGGTTGGTCGCAGCTATGACTATCACGTTGCCCCTGCTCTCCAGCCCGTCCAAGAGGGCTAGTAGTTGCGCTACGACTCTTCTCTCAACCTCGCCTATTACCTCATCCCTTTTAGGGGCTATAGCATCGAGCTCGTCTATGAATATTATAGCGGGGTTCTTCTTCGCCTTCTTCCTCGCAAGCTTAAAGATTTCTCTGAGCCTCTGCTCGGACTCCCCGTAGTACTTGCTCATGATTTCCGGCCCGTTTATGACTATGAAGTAGGCGTTGGCCTCGTTAGCCAGCGCCTTGGCGAGCAGGGTTTTACCCGTACCCGGGGGCCCGTATAGCAGGATCCCTTTTGGCGGGTCGATGTTCAGCCTCCTGAAAACCTTCCTGTACTTCAACGGAAGCTCGACCATCTCCCTTATCTTCTCGATGACGTTGCCCAGTCCGCCGATATCCTCGTACGTTATCCTGGGGACCTCCCCGACTGGTTCCTCGAAAATATAGAGCTCCGTCTCATCGGAGACGATCACTGGTCCCTTCGGCTTCAGCGTTGTAACCCTGAAAGGTATGCTCATCTCCATTAACACTACGTGGACTTCGTTCTCCTCCATTAATGGTCTGCCTATGAGTCTTCTCTTAACCTCCTCGATGACGCTTGGTTCGACCGGTGCGAAGTAGTTCGTGGGGGCGAGTTTAACCATCTGAGCGTACTGCTTCTCAACTCTCTCCACGAATACTACGTCGTTGATGTTCACGCCGGCATTCTTCCTCGTAATAGGGTCCAGCCTTATTACTCCGAGACCCCTGTCCTGGTCCCTGCTTGAAGCCGCTATAACGGCTGTCTCATATTCTCCCTCGACGAGGAGGAGGTCTCCCTCCATGATTCCATGTCTCTCCATTGCCTCGGGATCGAGCCTCGCTATCCCCCTGTGAAGATCCCTCCTGTCAGCATCAAGCACTCTTAAAGGTATTCTCACGCGATTACTGGACAAATCAAGCACCAGTTTCAACCGCCTATTATGAAGAGATTGAAAAACCCTTAATATAGGAGAGCATTGTTAGGAGAGCCTGTAAACAGCTTCAACCTCGACTTGGCTTACCCCTTGCACGCTCATCAAAGCGTTCTCCAAGGGCTCCGTGCCGCCCTCGGTCTCCTCTGGGATGGTTATGAGTAGGCGGAGGGCTTTTAAGCCGAAGGCTATCGGCTCCTCGTCGCTTGCTTTAACCTCGTATCCCTGTGGCAGGCTCTGCTCGATTCTCGCCTTCAACTCGTTCAAAGGTGTCTCAACGTTTTCCGGGAGGACTCGAACTACAACTGCTACCCGGGCCATTCAACCCACCCCTTAAGGTCCTCGGAACCCGCAGTTGGGGCATGTGTACTCCACGGCTTGCTGCCTGCACCTCTTACATCTCCTAATCAATACCTTCCCGCAGTTAGGGCACATGAACTCCGTACCGTAGTCTCCAGGCTCCATCAACCTGTGGCAACTGTCGCACACAGGCGGGGAGGCAGCTTCCTCGATCGAAATACCGGTTTGCTGGGCTAGACTATACTTCATGGCCATGTAAAACACCGCTTCTAAGCGCTCATCTCATAAAACGTGAATAAGGTATTAAAAATATTGTCTCACAGCCCCCTGGACCCGCCTAGGGCTCGAGCCGTTGAAATAAAGATCGCGGCCAGGGTTACGGTTATACCTGCCAGCATTATCGCTAAGGAGCTGGGATACAGGCTGAAGTAGACGTTTGAGGAGACTAGGTTGATTTCTAAAGCGCTCTCGTATAAGGGGGTTTCAAGCCTCTCAGAATACCTGGTTAAAACCCCTTTAACATACTTGGCCATTATGCTCGCGCCCCCGCCAAGTATTGGGTAGCGTTCCGTGAACTCCCCAGTATACAATGGATTCGCGAAGAAGCCGATGTACTCGGTAGAGGGGTTTAAGTCGAGTCTGTCGACACTAGTGTATTCTCGCAGACCCTTCTCTACTGCCTCGCGGGTGAGCCCGAACTCGCCGCACTCGCCTGTTAGAGTGACCCCGGTGTAATCTCCCACAGTGTACTCTACTAGCGGGGGCGCGATGTCCACTACTTTTACTGTGAAAAACGCCCTCACAACACAAGAGAAGTTGCTTCTCGAAAAGGCAACCACGTAAGAGTATCTGAACGAGTCCTGAGTTTTAAAGACGGGTTGATCCGCCCAAGCATGGACTGCTACTGTTAATACCGTTACTGCGAGGATGAGTGAGATCGCCCGGGTCTTAAGCATTTCTTTCACATCCAGGTACTAATAAGGTCTTATAGGATAATATATGCGGGTTTTGCTTATAACAAAGTGGGGTTTGCCGTTGAAACAGGTGATCGCGGTCAGAGCTGACTTGGGAATGAGCAAAGGGAAGCTCGCCGTACAGGTTGCTCACGCTTCGGTTTCTGCTGCCTTCGAAGCCTTCGAGCGCAAGCGTGAGTGGTTTGAGGAGTGGGTGAGGAGCGGTCAGAAGAAAGTAGTGGTGAAAGTGAACGGGGAGGAGGAGCTGGTGAGGCTCTACGATAAGGCTCTGCGGGGCGGCCTCCCGGCTTCGCTCATCAGGGATGCTGGCTTAACCGAGCTACCGCCCGGGACGGCGACGGCTGTAGGGATCGGTCCGGCCCCGGATGAAAAGGTTGACGAGCTGACGGGTGGGTTGAAGCTCCTGTGACCTTCTATCCACACCCTATCGACTACGCTGTAGGGTTGAAGCATGTTTTAACTCATTTAAAGCTCGACGCTGAGTTCAAGATGACTCCCGATACCTTCATCGTGGAGGAGATCGTCGATTTCCAGAGCCTAGGGCTTTCCAGGGACAGGGGAGAGTATGCCGTCTTGAAAATCACTAAGAGGTCGATGGATACCCTCCATGTTAAGAGGATCATCGCGGGAGAGCTCGGAATACCCGAGTCCAACCTAATCCATCTAGGGTTGAAGGATAAGGAGTCCACTAGTACTCAATACTTTTTCGTCAAGAGGCTGTTGCTGACCGAGAGCCGCTCAGAGTTGCCCGGCGACCGCTTCAAAGCATCGCTGATCGGCTACACGAGGTTCAAGCCGTCGAGAAGGTTTCTGATAGGTAATTCTTTCACGATCCTCGTCGAGGGAGCGAGGGAGAGCGATGTTGGGAGAGCGGGCATGATCCTAGGGCTGATTGAAGCCCTAGGGCTACCATCTTACTACGGCTACCAGAGATTCGGGGTGGAGAGACCGGTTACCCACCTGCTCGGCAAATACTTTTTAACGAGGAGGGAGGACTTGTTCAGCAGGACTCTTTTAAGGGATTTTTATCCCTGGGAGAAACCTGAGACTATCTCCTCGAGGCTCGCTGGCCGTTTCCCCCGTAGATTATTCTACGAGAGATTGTACGCTAAATCACCTGCTTCAACAGGTATGAGCATGGTTGATGAATCCCTTTCCCACATCCTCATCGAAGCATACTCGAGCTACTTGTTCAACTTGTTGCTCAATAAGATCATAGATGAGTGCGGCTGGGCATGCTTGAATAGGGTATTGCCGACTCCAGGATGCAAGGGAGCAGGAGCCCTTTACTACGAGATATTGAAGACAGAGGGTTTGACAGGGTTTAACGTGGGAGAGCTCGGGTGCTGGTGGAGAGAGGGCCTATTCAGGCCGAGCGGGATCGGGGTGAGTGTGGATCAGGGTGTTTTGAGAATCCGCTTCACACTAAACCCTGGACTATACGCTAGCATCGTGTTGAGGGAGTTGTTCAAGGAGAACCTGATTTTAAAATAACTTTTGATTATTCAAAAACAATTCTAGCCTTCTTACCGGTCAGCCTCGTTATGAGCTCTTCATAGACCTCCCTGTTTCTCTCTAAATACCTCCTGTCTCTCCGGGGGACCCTGACGTTCACCATCTCCGTCCCATCGGGTAGCCAGACCTGGTTGACTCCATGGAGTGATGCAGGGCTTATCAACTGCTCTATCAGCTTCCTCTGGTCTCCTGTTTCAATTATTGGCTTAACCTTAACGTCGAGCTCCTTTGATAGATGCTTGGAGGCTTCGTCGAGCTCTTGCTGCTCCATCCCGTTGCGAACGATTAGGATCAGTTGATCCCCGAGCGTAAAGGACTTCACATACTCGCCTTTTCTCAAGATTTTATGCTTGTCTTCAAGATCCATCAGAGCCTTCATCACTCTTATCTCATCCGCGCTCACTACTCCTATCTCCACTTTTCGCTGGCAACTTGGGCATAGTATGCCGCTTTTCACGCAGATCCTGTCCAATGGGTATTTCAAGCCGCATCATCACCGTTTGCTTATCATGAGGATTTAACGATTTTACGATAATTTAAATCCTTTCATCAATTTAAAAGGAGAGATGACGCTATCCCCGTGGAGATCAGTAGGGCGCCGATTATGGTTTTCAGGGCCGGTTTCTCCCTTGATAATGCTTTAACAGTTAACTGGGATAATACAGGGGTCAGCGCTGTCGCCACAGCTGTTGCTGAAACACCTATCATCCCTATCGAGTATATGAAGAGGAGCATTCCGATGCTCCAGCCCAACACCCCTGTGATCAACGCTGCTTTAGCCATAGGCTTCGAATCCATCTTACTCGGCCCGCCCTCCACGATCAATCCTGCAGGTATGAAGAATACTGCTGTGAACCCTAGCCTCATGACCGTTAGTGTAAACACATCAGCGTAGAATAGGGCCACCTTGATCATGACGGTGGCAACGCCCCATGAGAGAGAGGCGAGCAGAGCGTAGCCGATCCCCTTAGCCGAGACTCTCACGCCACCACCGTTTACGGATGCTACGATTATTCCCGCGAAGGCTAGGAGGCTACCAATGAGGACCGATGGTTTCAATGGCTCGTGAAGGAATGCCGCCGCTATGAACTGAGAGACGAAGATATATGTGTAGCTTAAAACCACAGCGAGCGATCCCCCGATTACTTGTATGGCCTTAGTGTAGGATGCATCGCCGACTCCGGGTCCGAGCACGGCTGAAGCCATGATGATTAGAAGGGATAGTCCTGCTGCATCGGGGATGGTTAGGCCGGTGAAGACTGCAATGGGGAATAGGAATATTATCGCGGCCAGCGCCCTGAAGCCCGTGAATAGTATGGGCTTGATGTGTCTCCTGTACTTGGATATGATGGCGGGGTTGAGGCTCCACGTCAGCGATGCCGCGACAGGCGCTATATACTCTAACATACTCATCCCGCTATACATGTATGTATTATTATCTCTTAAGGATTCATTAAACTTTCACGACCAAATAAATATGTTAGCTCCGGACTTCATATATCCTCACCGAACGTGGTTTTTCCACATGCCTCAGCGGGCGCAAACGCTCGTGGAAGCTTTATTAGATTTACAAGCGATAATCCTCCGTGAAAACACGTGGTGCTTGATTTGATCGAGGTCATCAATGTTTCAAAATCCTTTGGAAGGCTCAGGGCCTTAGACAATGTATCCTTTAGAGTTGATAATGGAGAAATCGTTGGATACGTGGGCTTGAACGGCGCCGGGAAAACAACCACTATCAGGATCGCAGTAGGCGTCTTGCCAGCTGACTCGGGCGATGTCTTGATCGATGGGTACTCGGTAGCGAGGGAGAAGAAGAAGGCGTCCGGGAGAGTCGGGTGGGTGCCTGAGCTCCCCATATTTGAGACTGATTTTAAAGCCCTAGACTACTTCGTCTACCTTGCAGGATACTATGGAATCCCAGCCGGCGAGGCCAGGAGATTGGGCAGGGAGATTCTCGAAACCCTGGGGCTGGGGGATTCTCTGAGCTTGAAGCTCGGCGCTTTCTCCCAGGGAATGAAGAAGAGGTTCGCCCTTGCCGTATCCATGTTGAACGACCCGCCAAACTTCATATTTGACGAGGTTTTAAACGGCCTCGACCCGCAGGGGATCGTTTTCTTCAGAGAAATGGCCGTTAAGTTCAAGGCCAAGGGGAAGGCGGTACTGTTTTCCTCTCACATTCTCAGCGAAGTGCAGGATGTTGCGGACAGAGTGGTCTTCATCCACAAGGGGAGGATTATCGGGGTGTACAGGATGAGCGAGATAGTGAACCAGGCGAAACCCTCCATAATCGTCAAGCTCGACAGGTCTGACAGCGGCGCGATAAGCGTTCTCGAGGGTTTCGGGGAGGTGAGAGTTGAGAACGACTACTTCATAGTTTCAAACCCCCGTGCGACTTCCAGCGACATAGTTAAGGCCCTGGTCTCCCAGGGTTTCAACGTTCTCGAGGTTAAGCACCAGGAGAGGAGCCTGGAGGAGTTCTTCTTCAGCTTGATAAAGGAGAGAGGTGGTTGAAGTGAACCCAGTTCTCTACGATTTTAGGAGAGCGTTTGTAAGGCCTGCCACTCTTATCGCCCTGCTCGCCTTCATACTAGTGGGCGTGGGCTTATCCTACCTGGTCTCGGCTACCCTCAGCGTCAGCATGCAGTACATCAGCCCCCAGGCCCTTGGAATACTCGATGTTGAATCCGGTAGGCTCAGGCTTTTCGCCTACGTGGTCGACGCCGAGCTGAGGCCCGTTAACGCTAGGATCGATGTAGAGCTTAAACTAGTGAACAAAACCGGCTTAACCGATCCTGCAAGCGGCGCCGTGTCGTTGAAGAATGCTTCCTACGAGGCGAGGGGCTTCCTCAACGCTACTATTATTCTGGACGAGAATGAGTCGGCTGTTCTCAAACAACTACTCGGCGAATCAGGCATGTTCCCCTATCTAGTTTTCACGGCTTCTAGCCCAGTGGGGTCGAGGTCTCAGGGAGGCGCGTTCGTTAATCCCGGGAAGGATTCTCGAATCCAGTACTGGTGCCCGGTCTGCTCCTTCCTCTCATCCGAGGATTATTCTAAAGTGATTGCATCGTCGACGATGGTTTACAGGGTTAACGACGAGTTCGTCATTATCGCCATTCTCGACCTGCCTGGAGACGGTTTCAAACTGTACTACGCCTTATCGCCTAACGTTGCTCCGGGGTTTGAAGGCTACGTTTTAGCGGGTTCAGTCTCAAGCGGCGTCAACATCTTTAGAGTTAGAGCCGGCAATGTCTCCGCCAGCGAAGCCAGGATCGCGTATGTTGCGCTGGAAGGTGGCGATGGCACGCTCTACTTCAGCGAGGGCTACCCTGTTGCGAGGGCTTATGCTGGGAGGGTTCAGAGGGCTTTGACGAGCCAGTTGGTCGGGTCGGCTGGACTGGGCTTGTTTTCAAGCTTCTTCCCCATTGTCGTGCTCTACCTGGTTTACGCGTTGATAGCTAAGCCGAAGGGCATCGGCGCCCTAGAGTTTCTCATAGCGCGCCCAGTGTCGAGATGGGATGTGTACGCGACGAGGTTTGCGGCAGGCGTGTTGACGGCTACTGCTTCCTCAGCCGTGTTCATGGCCTCGGTTAACGCTGCCAGCCTCCTACTGATCGGTTATACGATGGAGCTCGGCGATGCTTTAACCGTTTTCCTGGGTTTAACCGGGTCTCTCATAGCGTTCTACAGCCTCTGCTACATGCTGTCGACGTTCCTGAGCGGGGGCAGGTATTTGGCTGTTTCAATATTTGCCTACTTGTTCTTCACGATGATCCTCAACGTTCTCGTGGCAATTATAGCCATCTTTGCATACGGGTTCGGGCCTGGACTAGCCTCGAGGCTCAGCGAGCTCCAGTACACAGTGAGCTACTTCAACCCGTTGGGCATGGTCTCGTTTGCAACGTACTTCGTGTACAAGGGGCTTCAGCTCGAGGGGTTCACCGAGGTCGCTGTTGTTGACCCATACCTGGTGGTGCTCGCCGGGGCTGCGTGGATACTCGTCCCCTTCATCATCGGCTGGTTCGTGTTTAAGCGCGCCAACCTCTCCAGGTGAGCCCGCCGTGGTCGACCTGTACGAGTGGGCGAGGGGGTTTGGGGAGACAGTGCTACTGTACCTCGAAGACCCTTATTTGAGGGAGGCTGCGGCGACTCTCCTCGACTCATCCTGCGACAAGCCCGGGAGGTGTTACCTGGTCTCCGATAAATCCATTTTCCACCCGAGGAGCGGGGGGCAGCCGAGCGACACAGGGTTCGTCATCGACCAAGGCTTCTCGTTCAAGGTTGAGAAGGTGCTGATGGTTAAAGGCGTCCTCGCGCACTACGGGAGGGTCTTGCAGGGCAGTCCCCCGGTCAAGGGATCTCTCGTCAAGCTCCTCTTGGACTGGGAGACAAGGCACTTAGTCATGAGGCTCCACACCGCGGGACACGTCCTAGACTACGCTGTCTCGAAAGCCTATGGGAGAGTCGTCAACACCCTCGACGCACACCACGGGCCCCCCGAGGCCTACATAGAGTACGAGGCCCCGCCGCCGGGCGACAAGCTCCTCGAGGAGATCGCTGATGAAGCCTCAAGGATCGTTCGCGAGGCCAGGAGGGTGAAGTGGTATTGGGTGAGCCCGAGCGAACTGGCGTCCAGGACCTACAATGCCCCGAACATTCAGAGGCTTCCCAAGACAAGCAAGTACAGGATAGTCGAGGTCGAGGGAGTCAACGCGATCCCGTGCACCGGGACACACGTAGCAAATACCAGAGAGATCGGCAGAGTAAGAATATTAAGAGCGGAGAGGACCATTAGGGGCTTCAAACTACATTACATGGTGGAAACTGGTGACCAATGATCAGTAACGATTATGATAGATTCTCATAGACCTGTAAACCAATTCACAGAAAATTGCAAGATCGGTATTAAGTGTCGCTTAATCCTCTACGGCCATCGATATTTGATAGAATAAAATAAAACGTCTCTATTCCGATTTTCGCGATATAAAACATCAGTGAAGTGTGATCGTTAAACGATGTACGATGGTTTTGTTAATTATCATTAGATCCTCATATTTTCCATCTTATGTAGAGACCTTCATCTCCTTCGTATTTTTCCCTACCGCGTTTAGCTCTCTCGATTTCATTCTCTTCAACGTTCGTTAATTCTAAAATCTCTCTTGCGGTCTCAATTATTGGTCTATACCTCTTTGTTCGCTCACGTTGATCTAACGACGTGGCACTCCTGTACAACCTCCTTAGATCTCCGACTATGGCCAAGAACGCCTTATGCCTGCTTAGCTGAACGTTAAGGAGTTCCGGCTCTTGGAAGTAAACTGTTTGTCTATCTTCATGCCGTGTTGCATACTCCTTCCCCAGTACAGCGACTATTGCTTGATTTTCTCCGCCCAATATCCTGTGAACGTTTATGAAGTCGACTCTCTCCTTGATATTGTTTAAATAGTTTCGGTATTTTTCCTCAGTGAACATCTTAATGTGAAAAGCCTGGTCCTTGTAAGCTGTTACAACGGTGGTCCTAAAACCGTACGAACTCAGTACCACGCTGAGAGCCCCTGCTATTTTTGCTCTATGAGGCTCGTTAAGAATACCGTACTCTTCATCCATCCAATCACTCTCAGTTGGCTCTATGACCAGTAAGGGAATGTGAGTGCTCAGGCACTCAAATACGCTCTCACTTAACTTATCGAGCGTTTCATCTCCAAATTTTAATGGAGAGTTGCCCGGGGATATTTCTAACTCTTTTAATCTCTCTTCAAAAGAGAATTTTGCCGTAAGTTTTCCATCGTAAAAGCCCATACTAATCGGTCTCTCCGTCGGTTGTGGCAATCTAAAAGTCACTTCAATGAACTCGAACCATTTTCCTCTAATTCGTTGAAGAGCTTCCCTAGTTAAATCCGAGCTCTCTAACTCACGTGTATCTACTCCGCTAATTGTTAAAAGCCCCTCAAGAAGGCTTTCGAGGAGTAATCTCTCCTTTCTAAGTTTTTCAATCTCCCTATAGTGTTCTGGAAGAACGATCGCTTGCATGGGATCGCCTACCACGATCATTGAACCTTCAAGCCCTTCCCCGTTTGATATTTTTTCCACAATTTTTCTTCTAATTTCCATGAAGGCTTCATGTAATTTCATTCTACTTGCCTCATCCACCATTATGTGGAAGAAGTCCTTCTCCTCAATCGAAGGTATCTGATACGGTGTAGTCAGCACAATCCTCGTTTCTGCATCCACTTTATCTCTGAGTTTTTTATAAGTTCCCGGTAATTCAAATTGTGATCCATAAACCCTTACCGACCTCAGAATCTCGCTTTTCACCTCTCTCTGGGTGAGGCCTTTCCAACGTAAAGCTCTGACAGCGTATTGCAACCCCTGGGCAACAAGCGCATTAGTGGGTGCAACGTAGATTATTAATTCGTTTTCGTCGAGGTTATCAAAAACTTTTTCGATACTTGTAAATATAGAAAAGGTTTTTCTAGTGCCGGGTGGGCCCTGAACTACTCCTATGTTATCACTTTTGATTTTGTCGGTGATGAAACCTAATATGTTTTCAATCCCTTCCGTCGAGGGAGACGAGAAAGGTTGTTCTAGCTCGAAATCAACTATCTTTTCCACGTTGAAAACCATATCTGTCACCCCTTCTTCCTGGATAATACTTTTCTTAAAATGCTATCGAAAGTAGCATCGATATCTCCATACTCACTTCGTAGCTTTCTCTTTTGTTTCTCGAGAACGCGATCTTCCATAGAATGCAATTTGGCCTCTTCTGTCGGTAATTCTCTACTTTTACTTTTCAATGATCTTTGAAGAGCATCTATAGTCTCTAGATCGGCTTTGGTTAGGTCAACGTTAATCTCTGCCATTAAAAATCTGCCTTCGAGGCTTCTCTCAACATAGTGCTTGAGAAGATTCTTCTGCAACTCTAGGAGTCTACTGGGAAAACCTATCTGATACTCGATGTTGTCTCCTATGTACCTTACATTATCCACCCTCCCGAAAATGCTCGTGCTTAATAAGGGACTCCATGAGTCCATGAGGGATATCAGTATTGGAGATCCTTCTCTCACAACTCTGGGCATAAATCCATGCTCACTATCTTTTTCATATTTGGCTATCCTTCTCTTCACATAAACTATTTCTCCATCTTCACCTATCTCTATCTTTTCCACAATATCCACCCTTCCATTAAATAACTCTTGTTTGTCTCTCAGTATGATAATATCTTTGCATAATCGTCTTTTCCCATATTTGGAAGAGATTTTCTCCTCGTATGGTCGGGCCAAATCAACTATGATTCCCATACATTTAGATCCGTCCGAATCACTCAATTCACCGATTATTTTGTCTACATCAAAGTTTTTAAAGAAAACATAGAATTTAAAGAAATCGTGGAGACCTCTGTATACTGAGAGCATCTTTTCCCTATAATTCAGGGCCTCGAATCTGAGATCCCATAGAATTCTTTCATAATCCTCTTTCTCCCCAAACCTGCCAAAGTAGAACTTACACGGCTCTATATACTCGCAAATCGGTTTTTTCTTCTTGCTTACGCAGGGCCAAGAATCCTGGGTTTTAGGTGTCCCTCTAGGAAGGATTGGAGGCGTATATCTCAAGATGTTGACTTTAATGTCTGGATTATTTGGAAGGGGGATTTTTAGAACATCTGGGTTCACTCCTGTTAAACTCTTTTGATGAGTCAAAAGGACGGTGAGATGTTCAGCCTCTATAAGGATTTTCCGAAGCAGATTTTTAAACTCTTCGAATCTCTCCTTAACCTTATCTTGAGGTGCCAAAGCCGGATGAGGATACAATTCGCCCTTGGTAGTAGCCCTAATGATGACCGGTAGAATTGAATATTCTTTAACACGCCCCGTATCGTCTAGGGTACCAATAATTACTCTTTCAAGTTCCTCAATAGAATATCCCAATCTCCTTGCCTCCAAGATGGCGTAGGCAATCACCTGGGCCCTTTCATAATTTGAAGGAGTGTCGCTACCTCCCGTTTTCCACTCTACGACCACCGCTTTCCGAGCCTTCCTATCTTCCAAGATGAGATCCGGGATTCCCCTAAGATGTACATCGAAATCTATGAGTGTTTGCTCAACTACCGGTTTTAGTTGACCTTCCCTAACATCTAAGTTTTTCTCAAAAATTTGAAGATTTTTTATTAAAGTTTCAAACAATTTTACTGCATCATTAGTCAGCCTCTCCTCGTTTAAACCACTTCTAGAAGTTAGATGTTGTTTCACATCATTTATTGCCTCTCTAATGCTTTGCGTTATCGAAAGACCTTTGTTGAAGTACAGAAGAGAAGCTATCGCTAATATCTTATGGAGGTTTGATCCTTCTCCCATTATTTTATCCTTGAATACGTATTGGTCTTTAATAACTCCTATCGCCTCAATTAATTTCGCCTTGAAAGAGCAGTGGGCCGCGCCTATTGCCACGCTCGTGACAACTGGGACGTGAGCTGTTTTGGTCAGAGTCTCACGAAGAACCTCCCTAGCCATCTCAATCTTCTGGTAATCTTGGGGAGAAGTTTTGTTTTTGAATTCACGGTCTATAAGTTCGCCGAGATAAGAGTGGGGCAAGACGTATTCCCTCAATCTATATATGCTCAGCTTTTATATATAAACTGGAATTTATTGAAGAGCAGGTGCTCTTCAACCATAGGTATTGATTGGAGTGGTGGGTTTTGAGGGTGTTGTTGGCGGCTGGGTCGTTCAGGGTTTTCGACGAAGTGCTTAGGCGGTCTAGGAGGGTGTTCGTCGCCTACTCTGGCGGTAAGGATTCGACAACAGTTTCTCTCCTATTATATGACTGGCTGCGGGAGAGGATGGGCGCGGCCGATGCCAATATAATGCTTGTGAACAGCGACACTCTGAGCGAAATCCCGCCGATGAGGGAGTGGACTAGGAGGTTCATGGAAAACTATGTGGAGAGGCTGCGGGCCCTGGGCGTGAACGCGGGGTTTAAAATAGTAGCGCCCCCGCCCGAGGACACGTTCTACTGGAGGCTGTTCATCAGGGGCTACCCCGCTCCCTCGTTCAGCTTCAGGTGGTGCGTTTACCTGTTGAAGAGGAAGCCCGCCTTGAAGATAGTTGAGCGGGAGGGCTCTGTAGTACTGCTGGGCCACAGGGATGAGGAGTCCTCCGCGAGGGCCAGGCGGCTGAGCAGCGTTAGCTCGGGGTTCTGCCCCCTGAGCGCTGGCAGATGCTCCTCATACTACTTAATGAACCACGGGGCCGCGGCTAAAGCCTTCCCGATAAGGGATTGGAGCGAGCAGGACGTGTGGAACTACCTGCGGAACTGGAACGGGGATATCGATATTAAGCCGCTGTTCAAGCTATACGGGGAGGGCGCGGTCAAGGCGAGGTATGGCTGCTGGCACTGCACCCTGGTGAAGCACCAGCTCGGCAACTACCTGGCTGGCAGCGATCTAATGTATTATGAGGCTTTTAGATTAATGTACAGGTGGATAAGCGACATGCCCAGCATGAGGGCCGCCAAGACCACGGGGTACAGCAGGCTGGGCTTCCTAACCGCCCCCGCCCGCTCGATACTGCTGAACGCGCTCAGGGCCGCGGAGGAGCTCTCGGGAACACGCCTCTACGGGCTCGACGAGGCCGCGGTGGATGGCTATACGCTGCGGCAGCTGCTGTTCGACCTCCCCGCGGACGAGGCGGATAAGGCGGTTCTCGAACGCGAGAGGAGGGTTAAGGGGGATTTGAAAAGGATCGTCCCCGTCGGCACGCTGAGGGACGTGCGGAGGTACAGGGGTGAGCTCGACCAGGCGGTCAAATACTTCAGCGAGAGAGCCCGCCACCACCAGCTCGTTAAAAACTACATAGACGAGATCACAACACACCTGCAAGAATAACAAAAAACCATCATAGAGTTTTCGTAAATTATGCATGAATGACATTTGTAAAAATCTTTCACGTAGATAATGTATTGATGACACGTCTAAAGTCAATAAATAGGTGTCCTTTTTCTAAACTCTATGCCACAAGCCAGAGATTTTCAAACTATCTTATACTGTGGAGGATGGGCCCGCGGGGACTTGAACCCCGGACCTCCGCCGTGTCAGGGCGGCGTCCTAAACCAAGCTAGACGACGGGCCCTCTAAACCAGTAACACTATGAGCAAGCCCTAATAAATCTTCAGCCGGAGGCTGGTCTATCCGAACCGCTCATGGCGTGCTGGTTGAGGAGCACGCGTCAGCTAATCAAGCATCTGGTGGAGACGCACAGGTATTTTAGAACCGTGTTTTCTTGCCTCTGGGACGGAGCTCGCTTCAAATTCTCTATCTCGGTTGGTAAGTGTATTGCCAGCCACTCTATCCTACAAGACTCCACAGCCTCCTTAACTTGCTTCTGCTTTTCCTCTAGATCCCCCGAACTTCCGCTCTTCACTTCAATGAATATGATCTCTTCTGTTTTTCCGCCGGAGTAGCCTTTGAAGGCTACGTAGTCGATCGGTGATCCAATGAACCTGAGGTCCTTTAAGTCGACTCCGTAGTTTAGGAAGATAGCGAGTGGAGAGAGATGCTCCCCTATCCTTCCCAGATTCGTGTGCTGACATCTAGCGATAGCGTCGCGTCTGATTTCGCGCTTCCTCCGCCTCAAGATCTCGTGAGCCAGTTCCATGGCTTTCACCTCAACACGTTACCTTAGTTGCAAGTGGAAATACAAGAGAATTATTGACAGTACTGAAAGGATGATTATTACCGTAGTCTCAAGCATGAGAGCACCCCTGTTTACTCCCCTCTGTTGCCTCCAACGTGCGCTACCATGTATAAAAATCGTATCCTGCGGGGTCGTGCACCCCGGGAGCTGTGCCTCGTCTTGTTCCTTAAGCCGGTCGTGCGGGGGAGGAGAGAGGCGTCAGCACTTATTTGCCACCGAGCTTTTCAAGCAGGAGGGCCATTCTGTTTGGTGCTCGATATTGTGGATGGTTGAGAAGGCATTGAGCTGTTCCGCAATAAGTGCTCTAATGGTGGAGGAGGGTTTTTAAAAAGAAAGCTATCTCGAGCGCCTCAGGAGCCATCCCACGAATACTCCTGCGAGTAGTGCGGCTGCGGCTGCTGCCACGCCCGACGACGTCTCGAGTATGCTCGTGGTCTGGGTTTCCGTCTTCGTAGTGGTTTGTGTCGTGGTCTCCGTCTCAGTGATTGTTCTCGTAGTTTGGATCTCTGTGGTTATGGTGGCTGTCTGAGTAATTGTGAAGGTTACTGTTGAGGTTTGTGTTTGAGTGAGCGTTGTGGTCGTGGGTATGACTGTGGTCTGGGTTGTCGTGACTACTTGAGTAGCTGTCTCTGTCACGGTAGTTGTTGTAGGTATGACTGAAGTTGTTGTCTCGGTGACTGTCACGGTGGTGGTTGTCGGGATTGTCGTGGTTTCCGTGACGGTGGCCGTAGTAGTTGTGGTGGATGTCTCGGTCACGGTGGTTGTCTCCGTGGTGGTCACGGTCGCTGTTGTAGTCGTAGTGTAGGTCGTGGTTGTTGTTTCGGTTGTAGTGTATGTTGTCGTCGTGGGTACTGTAGTGGTCTCGGTAGCGGTGACTGTGGTTGTGTGCGTGGTAGTGGTTGTCTCCGTGACTGTTGTGGTCTCGGTTATCGGGGGTATGTCTACTCCGATCTTACCCATGTACAGGTAGGTGTCTGACTCGTTCGTAGCGATCTTGTACTCTCTGTATAGTATTGCGAAGCCGTTCGAATCATCAACTCCTATCCTCAGGGCCGTGGCGTTGAATCCGGCTGTTGTCGGTATGCTTGCCGTTCCCGTGAAGGCGAGAGGCGACTCCTTAACCCCTGCTGCTACTATAGTGTAGGTTGAGTCGGGTCCGAGGACGCTCCAGGCTACTAGATAGTATCCGGAGGGGCTGTAGGCTGTTTTAACGAATCCCTCTGGGAGGGGAGCTGTCCCGGCGATCGCGCTGAGGTTTAGCCACGCTATCTCCTGGAGGGTTTGCTTGTCCAGTATTTTCACCACTGCGTCGTAGCCGCCGGGGCCTGGGGCTGAGTAGGCTAGCGCTATGGTTGAGGAGCCCTGGGCTATTGATGGGTAGTGTCCGAGGCCGTGGAAGACTTGGGATATGACTGGTTGACCGTTCTCCATTTTTGCTTGGAGGGTGAAGACGCTTCTCGTGCCGTTGGAGTTGTATGTGAATCCTGTGAAGACTACTGTGTTCTCGTCGATTACCAGGGGGGTGAAGGGCGAGTATAGGGTGTCGGTTCTAACGTAGTTCGGGGCTCTCATTGTGATGACTTCGCCGAAGGTTTCGTTGGCGCCGGGGGTGGGGTCTACGGTTATCGGCTGAGCTCCCGCTCCGTCGACGTATACTGCGACCGTGTCGACCTCTCCAGGGGTTGCGGTTTCGTTGGGGTAGACCAGTATGAAGCCGGCTCCGAGCGGGGCGATATTGAAGCTTATCCTCGAGTAGTCTAGAGTGGCGTTGGGGAACTGGTATGATGCTGTGATGGATAGGGTTGAGGCGTCTAACAGCTTGACGGCTATGGTTCTAGTGGTTCCCAGGCTTATGAAGTATGCTACTGCTATCGTGCCGGTCCTCGGGTTGTAGGCTAGGACTGGGTATTCATCGTGGTTCGCAGTGGCTTCTATCGGTATATCGGCTAGCACCTCGTTTCCAGCAGGGTCTATTATGGTGAGGTTCAAATCCCTCCTCTGAGCCGTGCTGACGAACCTGGAGTATGCCAGGGCTATCTTGTCCCCGACTGGGAGGGTGAAGTGGTCTATCCCGAGGTTGTCGGTTAACACGATCCTGGACTGCTCCCCCGTCGAAGCATTGATCCTCACGAAGTATATGTTTCCCTCGATGAAGGATCCATGGGTTATGTTCAAGAGGCTGGTCAGGTAGGAGCCGCCGGCGTAGACAAGGTTTGACTCCAACGTGTATGTCGCAAACAAGTGGTCATCCAACACTACTCTAATGCCCGCCGGAGCCTCTCCAGCAACCCCTCCAAGCCAGGCGAAGGACAGGAGAGGAGCTGCAAGGATTAAGAGCGCCGCGAGAAGAGGTGCCTGCGATGACGCCTTACCCATACAACACACCTTCACAAAAACCTATGGAAGAGCAGGGTTAAAAATACACCTCTCAAAACAACAAAACCACAATCATCCCCCAAACAACCCCCACCACTACCTCCTTAAAAACACCCGAATCAACCCAAAACACACTATACATACTCATATGAAAAAGTATCCAACCCCTTAACTTTCAATTTTTCTCTATTGTTTCCTCGCCCCTTTGCCGTGATTTTCCAGTACGGGCATATGCCGCTTTCAATTTTTCTCTATTGTTTCCGTTTACGTAAAAAACAATGTAAAACTATATAATACTGCTTATTCTTTCAATTTTTCTCTATTCTTTCCTTATAATATTGTAAAAGGTGAAACTGCATGGATGAAACAGCTTTCAATTTTTCTCTATTGTTTCTCGATGTCTATTTTAATAACGTTTATACATTCATCATTCACTTTCAATTTTTCTCTATTGTTTCATGCCTCAAGCATTTTCTTGAATCCTTCACGCTCCATCGCTTTCAATTTTTCTCTATTGTTTCAACCCAATACGGGGAGAGCGTAAAATTCACTGTAATAAAAGACTTTCAATTTTTCTCTATTGTTTCCTTATCTCAGGAGAAGTTACGGTGGTTCACAGCACAAGTGTCTTTCAATTTTTCTCTATTGTTTCTTCCAGTATGGTGAAGCACTGAGGCAGTGGGCTGAAACAAGCTTTCAATTTTTCTCTATTGTTTCGGTTCTGGCCATAGGGGATTCGCCCCATCTATTATATATGTAAAACTTTCAATTTTTCTCTATTGTTTCTCGCCCAGTACGGGGGCTTATACGAGACCCAGGCAGCGTCTCTTTCAATTTTTCTCTATTGTTTCATTTATTAGAAGAACTGCGCAGGTGTTGCGGAATATCAGCGCTTTCAATTTTTCTCTATTGTTTCATAAACAGCACGTTATAGCCCTGCTCTAGTAGAGCCCTATCTTTCAATTTTTCTCTATTGTTTCAAGCTGGAGGAGTACGGCCTGGCCGCGAAGATCAATGATTCACTTTCAATTTTTCTCTATTGTTTCAAAATAAGAGATCTAATGATGAGAGAATATGAGCATTTAAAACAGCCTTTCAATTTTTCTCTATTGTTTCTTGATCGCTGGCTTCGTAATGCTCGCTTTATATATGTTCTTAACTTTCAATTTTTCTCTATTGTTTCGCGCACTTCATGCATTCACCACAACTAACTGAAGAAGTAACTTTCAATTTTTCTCTATTGTTTCCATATACGAGCCAGACATCTGTCTCACCACAATTATTTAATAGCTTTCAATTTTTCTCTATTGTTTCAAAAGATTGAAAATGTGATCAGGCGGGTTAGGGCACTAGACTTTCAATTTTTCTCTATTGTTTCCCTTAAGCACAATATATTTCCAAGCCACGAGGAGTTCAATACTTTCAATTTTTCTCTATTGTTTCACCTTTTCCTTGAACATTTTTTTGATCAAAAGAGTTATTTCTTTCAATTTTTCTCTATTGTTTCCGACTCCAACGCTTGCAACATATACATCTTTATACATCTTTAACTTTCAATTTTTCTCTATTGTTTCATAAGCCTTGCGGTCCCGCGGTGCGGTGCGGTGTGGCGCTTTCAATTTTTCTCTATTGTTTCAGATAATACGCGACGCGCTGAGATACTATCTTAAAATGATCACTTTCAATTTTTCTCTATTGTTTCGAAGAAGTTTATGTAAACGTGTATGATATAAACAGAATAGACTTTCAATTTTTCTCTATTGTTTCGCTTGCCACACGGCTCTCGGCAATTGTATACAGCTATAAGACTTTCAATTTTTCTCTATTGTTTCTCGACACTTCGGGTTACAATTCTAACCAAGCGGGGCTAGCTTTCAATTTTTCTCTATTGTTTCTTCAAAATAAGAGTATTTCAATTCTCGATGGGTCGCTACCTTTCAATTTTTCTCTATTGTTTCTTTACAGTATGTTATATGGGGGTAAAGATGGAAAAAAAGATCTTTCAATTTTTCTCTATTGTTTCTGAGGTCAGGCGTGATATTGTACATAGAACTCGATGACACTTTCAATTTTTCTCTATTGTTTCATACAAAAAGGTTAATTTAAGGGTTTTTGTAAACTATAGCTCTTTCAATTTTTCTCTATTGTTTCGTTAATGTTCATACTTGTGCCAATATTCTACGCGTTGAAACTTTCAATTTTTCTCTATTGTTTCCCGTGCCGTTGTAAGGCGTGCCGTGGTTCCCCTTTCCACTTCTTTCAATTTTTCTCTATTGTTTCCCACGAAAAAACCGGGGCCAGTATTGACACCGTCCCCAGGCCTTTCAATTTTTCTCTATTGTTTCCAAGGCCTGGCACCTTCATCAAAAATGTTTTTGATAAAGACTTTCAATTTTTCTCTATTGTTTCGTCTACAAGGTAGAATCCTGGAGCCTCTATTTCGTTTTTCACTTTCAATTTTTCTCTATTGTTTCCTGTATCAGTATTATGAAGACAAAGGCGGGACAATCCCTACTTTCAATTTTTCTCTATTGTTTCCTATGATGCGTCGTCTAAAATCTTGAAATATACGTGCGATGCTTTCAATTTTTCTCTATTGTTTCCACATCGTCGGGTCGCCAACCGAACAGCAACAGCAAGATGAACTTTCAATTTTTCTCTATTGTTTCCTTAGGATCCTCACTCACTGTAACCACAAAATATATAAGCTTTCAATTTTTCTCTATTGTTTCATATACCTGTCTGTCCTGCTATAGATCTCCTCACGGTCTACTTTCAATTTTTCTCTATTGTTTCGCAAGTGAACACCGCGGGCATATTGCTTGTCAGCGTGTTTGGCCTTTCAATTTTTCTCTATTGTTTCAGGTTAATATATGCTTCAAGCTGGGGTCAGGTGTTTTGTATAACTTTCAATTTTTCTCTATTGTTTCACAACAGCTGTTGAAATAGGCGTCGTAGACGGCGAAATGCTTTCAATTTTTCTCTATTGTTTCTGTTTTTGGTTTTTGATTTGTTTATTTTGTTTTCCTCTATTTAAGTCTTTCCCCTGCCTCCTCTGTGGGCCCGGGTCCATGGGGTTGATGAGGGGTTGATCACCCGGGTCCGCGCCGCGGACCCGGGGGTTTTCCCGGGGCTCCCCGGGATTTTGCATAATGTTTATCCGCGGCACTCTGCGTGTTTTCTGAACTGTGTTCGTTTCCGTGACGAGAAGTGATCACTTCGTTCCTCGACGCGGCGGCGGCTTTTTCCCGGGGTTTCCCGGGAAAACGGGGGTTGTCATGATGGGGGCGGTTTATTAGGATTTAAGTAGAAGTGGGATAGCGGTGGAATCATGATAGCGAGGAGGCATGTGTTGAGGAGCATTAGGAGGCTCTACGAGTGGGCTAGGAATGACCCGGTTGACGCTGAGCTGAGGGGGTGGAGCTGGGATCGGCCGCCTCTAAAGCCTAGGGCCTACCTCGGCCTCGGAGTCAGCGAAGTAGCCTCCAAGTATTGCCCGACGAGAAGAGATGTCTGGTTGAGGAGGAAAGTTGGCGCGAGAGCAGAGGCGAGTGACCCGTTGCTCACAGGGAGGTTTATTCACGACGCGGTCAGCCTCGCCTTAAGGGAGGCCGCTAGAGCACTCGCCAACGACATTCCCCCGACAACAGCTTATATTATCCTCCAGAACAAGTGGCGGATCTTAAACCCAGACCCAGCGCACGCGAAAACGGTTGAGGAGGCATACAAGACTACCCTGCTCACCACACTCGGGGAGGCGCAGTACGAGCAAGTAGTAAACGGCTCCGCACAGGCACCAACCATGACCGAGTACAAGGTCGACGGAACCCCATTAGGGCTTTCACAAAACCTCTCCGTAGACATACTCTTTGAAAACGTAATCGTCGACATGAAGTACGGGCAGCCCAGAGACTTCCACAAGCTAACCATCGCCGGATACGCCCTCGCGCTAAAAGCGTACACTGAGACGCCCCACGACTACGGAATACTAATATACGTCTCAAACACCAGCGGTTTAAAAACAACGCTCAAACCAGTATACATCTCAAACGACCTGAGAAGATGGTTCATAGAGGAAAGAGACGAGATAATAGACATGCTCCTCGAAGACAGAGAGCCGCCGAGAGACGTGAAATGCCCCGAGTCATGCCCGCTCGCAACGGTGTGCACGTGATGAAGCAGCTAATAGTAGCCGAATACGGCGCTAGATTGAGGACGAGGAGGAACCAAATAGTAGTGGAGAAGAAAAACGGCGAGAAAAACAACATACCAATCCACGAGGTCGAGCAAGTCATAATAGCCTCATCAGGAGTCTCGATATCGAGTAAAACAGTTAGAAAAATACTCGACCACGGAATAGACCTAGTCTTCCTCGACAGCAAGGGATACCCATCGGGGAGAGTCTACCCAGTATACATCAATAAAACAGTAGAGACGAGGAGAAAACAGTACGAGACAGCGGTAAAGGGGAAAAGCCTCGACATAGCTGCAGAAATAGTGAAAGCCAAGATATTGAATCAAGCCGGCTTACTCAAGAGGTACTACACTTACACGAGAGACCAAGAGCTTAAAAACGCTGCAGAAGAAGTAGCCAGACACGCCTCAAGAATAGATGCAGCACTCCTGGGCGCCGACAACCCTAAGGCCAAGATAGTCGAGATAGAAGCAGAAGCGGCGAGAACATACTGGTCCTCATATGCGAAGCTAGTTCCCAAAAGCCTCGGGTTCAACAGCAGGGACCAGGACGCTCAGGACCCCGTAAACATGTCGCTAAACTATCTGTACGGAATACTCTACTCGGAGTCGTGGAAAGCCCTCGTCCTCGCAGGGCTCGACCCCTACCTAGGATACCTCCACGCCGATAGATCAGGGAATCCAACACTAGTCTTCGACTACATAGAGCAGTTCAGGTTCACAGCGGACATGACCCTCCTGTCAATACTGAGGCACGGCTGGATCCCCAGGGTAGTCAACGGCCTCCTAGACTATGAGTCCAGGGTGAAGCTTATAACCTCATTCAACGCAACCCTCGACGAGACCAAGACGAAGTGGCTGGGCGAGGCCCCGGCAACCCTCAGGCAAGTGCTGAGGAGGAGCGCGTTCAACCTCGCCGCCGCCGTGAGAGGCGAGGCTGTGTTCAGGGCATATGTCCACAACTGGTGATGAAATGATAGTGTTGATAGTCTACGACATATCAGACAATAACGTGAGGCTGAAGCTAAGCAACTACCTGTTGGACAGAGGGCTCTCGAGAGTGCAGAAAAGCGTCTTCATAGGTAGGCTCCTGCCCACGGCAGTGAAGGACGTTGAGAGAATCCTACCCAAGTACGTCGCCTGCGACTCGGACGTAATACACCTAATACCGTTGCTCGAGTACTCTGTAAAGTACATGAAGCACTGGGGAAAGCCTCTGAGCGACATAACATCCTCGACCAAAACTTACACAGTGATATAATGCCCTACCAGCCCGAGCAGTCGGTTTCCCCCTCCATGGTTAAAGACTTCATCTACTGTCCCATCATCGCTTGGATAAGACTTAAGTATAACGTGGTCGAACCCGCCACCGACTCCATGAAGGAGGGCAGAAACGTAAAAGTCTCAGATGGGAAGGGGCAGTTGAAGCTCTCCTCAAACGGAATGGTGACGTTGGTTGATGAAATCGTTAAGCGGGGAAAACACCTCACGATCATTGAGAGGAAGAAGTTTCCCACGAGAAGCCTTCACAGATACGTGGCTCAACTAGCCGTTACATCTTACATAGCTTCGAGAAGGATCAAAGGATTAAGAACCATGGCCCTGGAGATTGCGGGCTCCCTAAGGGAGCTGGAGTTATCCGACGATGCAATGGACGGGGCAAAAGAACACTTCAGAAGAGTTAAAGTGCAGGAGGCGAGGGACAGGCCTCCTCCAACCATCCCGGAGCACTCGAGGTGTAAGTGGTGCTGGTACAGGAGGTTCTGCCCCTACGGCTAGACGAGAGCCCTCCCAGCCTCGGTCAAAACAACCCTCTCCCTCTTACCTATCTTAGCGATCAATCCTTTGGCTCTGAGGCGAGATACAATATTCCTTACGGTCTTCTCCGAGACCCCTAGGACCCCGGCTAGCTCAGGCATGGAGGCTTCTCCATGGGAGAGGGCCTCGAGAAGCCTCAGCTCGGAGGAAGACAAGCCTTCACGCAATATTTTGAGAAATCTGTGATCAACTGTTATGGGGGAGTCGACGCCCGTCTCAGGCTCGTAGTGGATCATGAAATCCTTGTTCGAGTAGATCAAGGCTTGGATAATCGCGTGGCTTATGATCCTCGGCCCCATGCCGACTTCCACTATGAACAAGGCGTCCCTGGGCTCCACAATCCCTCTGACCACTTTGAAACTCTCATAGAAGCTGGAGCAGTTGACCAGCACCAGTGCGGGGTCTGGAAACCTTTGAGAAGATGAGAAGGCCTTGAGGGACTCGAAGGCGCGTTTCGACCCGGGAGACAGGGGTTGGCAAGTGAAAGCGTGTGCCTCGTCTTCAACATTACTCTTGAACTCCACTAGCACCCGTATCGCGGGATCTTCATGGAATCCGAGCGGGAAAAGGAAAACCCGCATATCCTTCACTGTTAATAACTCCTTCATACAAATATATATCTCTGGGTTAGGGAGATGTCGGAGGAGGTAGAGGCTAGAACCCTCGTGGCAACCTTCGGCTTTGACATAGACTTTGTCGTGAGGAGGATAACGGCTAGGAGGTACAGCCAGGTCAGGCTACTATCGCTTAAGACGAGAGAGGGTGAGGAGAGGGTTGCTAAAGCCTTCCACGCCTTGAAAGCTATCTGCATCTCAATGAGGATCGATTGCACCCTGGAGGGCCTTGAAGCCAGCGGCATCATAAGAGCCGTTTACACGATACTGAAGAATGCCTCCCAGAAAGGGCCCGTGGACCTCTATCTCACCGGGGGGCCTAGAATCCTCGTGGTCTCAGCCCTGGTGGCGGCGCTAATGCTCGGCGAGGACGAGTCGTCGAGGATCCAGATAGCCGTTGAGGGAGAGGCTTTCGAGCACTCCTGGGAGCCGAAGCTAAGCCTTTTGAAACAGCTTTTAAGCATGGATGATAGGGATAGGGACATAGTTTTGAGCCTGAGAACGCTTGGGAGGGCAAGCCTTGCAGAGCTCGCTAGGCAAGCCGGGATACCGAAGTCTACGGTATTCAAGAGGTTGCGGAAGCTGATGGCAAACAGAATAGTGTGTGGGGAAGGCGATGTCTACCTCTTATGCAAGGAGGTCTATGATCTGCTCTAATGTTTCGTGTTTTGAAACATAATTAATGATCGTTTCATGAATAATTGCGTTTCGGGGTAAGAAATATTTCTTGATAGGAAAAATTTATATATCCCTTCGGGTCTAAATAATATATTGGTGTAAGGTATGAATCAGATAATAGAAATACTCGCCTTCCTAGGCGCCCAGAAAGACTACAGCTATATTGACAGACTGGGCAACGCCCTCGACGAGATCTCCATAATGGAGGCAATCAGAGATGCCATAAGAGCATACTTAGCACTCTGCAGGGAGGGGCCGGGCTCCGTCGACCTGGGTGAAGGCAGAGTAGTGATGTGCCCATCGATCACGGATGCCGAGCTGGAGAGGGCTGTAAACATGCTTGCCAGCATGCTCCAGAACAGGCCTCGGACCGAGATCGTTAAGCTGGCCAGGGAGCTCTCCATGAGGGCATATGCGCGAATACCCTCCATGATCGCCAGGGAGGAGTCGGGCGGGCAAGGGTGATTGGAATGGTCCATCCCTCGATCATCTACAACTTAAGCGTGTCCGCGAGAATACTCGTCAACGCTGAAGCCTTGAACATGGCTGAGAGCGTCGGAAACTATACGAGGCACAGGAAAGCACCTATCATCGTTCAAACCGAGAAGGGATACTCGGTGATCTACGTTCCCGCCGTCAGCGGCGAATCCCTCGCCCACGCATATCAGCAGGTACTCGCCCATATTGCAAACCAGAGAGGGCTTCCAGTGACTAAAATGGATTTGGAAGGATACTTCATGAAGTTCTCGGACGACAACATCATACAGAGCTACTACAGCGAGATAGCGGGAAAGCTCGGCGTGAAACCCGAGGAGGTTAAAAACAAGTTGAAGGAGATCGAACAACCCGGGGAGTTGGAGAAGCTCTTTGTTAAATCAAGCGTTGTAGCTGATGTCGGAGGATTCTTGTACACGGACAAGCAGTTAAAGCGCACGTCTGCCATCAGATTCTCCTACCTCCTCCCATCCTTGGACGCGGTTCAAGAAGGCGGGGCTGTCGTAATACCGCAGCTCCACGTGAGGTACACGCCCCAGGCAAAGAGAGGCGAGCAGGCGCTATTCTACGTGGAAAGCGGGAGCGCGCTGTATACTCTGACGACACAGCTAGTAATCTCCGACATAGCGAGGCTCAACTACTCCGAAACCCTGGATCCAGAGCTGGAGGGTCAAAGAGTCAAAAGAGTTGAGGCAGCCATCGACGCTTTAACAGCCCTTGTGGACGGATTGATATTCGGCGCTAAGAGGAGCAGGTACATGCCGCAGTGGGATGTGAGGAGCATTGTAGTAGCCTTCTCCAGGGGGCCTGTCGAGTTCAACGTATCACCTGGATTAAGCAGGGATTACATCAAGAAGACTTATGAGAGAGCCGTTGCAATGTCGAAGATAATTAACAACCTCATAGTGAACATCTACGCGTACAATGGCGAGGGTCTCGAGGAGCCCGGCGGAGAGCCCGTGAAACAAGTCACATTCGACAAGGCTTCATCGCCGGCTGAAGCCTTTGCCAAGGCGAAGGACAAGATAATCAACATATTGGCGCCAATCAGGTAAGAGGTGTTGAGACGTGTCCAAATCAATACGTCTTTTTTACTCCACCGTAACCCTTTCATGGGGTTTCACGGTCAGGTACAAGGATGTATCTGCATCTCAGCCAGCATACGTTATCCCGCCCCCTACCACCGTAGTGGGCGCTTTCGCATACCCGCTTGCAAGACTTCTCGGGGAGAGAGATAGTCTCGAGAAGAAGTTGACCCATGGGAGAGGAACCTTAATATCCAGCTTCATGGAGAAAGCCGTGGACGCGACGATAGCTGCGTCCGCAGGCGTAGTCGTCGATGAACCGGAGATCGGGATCGTTGTCCACAGCGAGATATCAAAGATATCTGCATCCATCTACAAAGGCGACTCTGAGAGAGCAAGGATGAGGGCCGAAGTACACAGTATAGAGTTTTACACGGAGGCCTTGCCTAGGATATTCCCAGCTCAAGCAGTTGGCTCAGCATACGCTCCCGGCGTCAAACTCCTCCTCACGTGGGTTGTCGATGTTGAAAAGCTATTGAAAAAACTCTCCATGAACCCCGGGGTCAAGCTGAAAGAGGAGGACATAGACTCCATAGGCCGCTTGGTCTCAACGGGCGTGTCAAGGATCGGGAGCAAGGAGGGGATCGCCTCGACAGACCCAGCCGAGTCGGGATACGATAGAGAGCCCGTTGTGAGAACCGGGGAAGAGTTCGAGACCGCGCAATACGTCCTAGCGAGCTGCGTGGAGCCGTTTATGGTCACTCCTACTGTGGAGCTACCCTACCTAGACTATGAGCTGAGGAGATTCTACGTACCATCTGTACAGGCATCCAACGCCATCCTATTGCCGTTTAGAAAAGGCGAGACCCGGCGTTTCAAGCTGAAAGAACCGTGTAAAGCGTATCAGCCGTCTAGGGAAGGGATGGAGTCGTTCACGAGCGTGGGAGTATGAGCATTACAATACAGTTAATGGATGAGAGGACTCTGGGAAGGAACTTCCAGGTAGCCACCCTAGGATGTATATACTGTGAAGCATCAAATAATTTGAAAAAAGCACTTGAAGATGGGTTGGCAACAGGATTCATAATATTAGATCAGAGCCTTTGCGAAGAGATGCTCTCCCTAATATCCGCTCACTTGGACAAGATCGCTGGGGAAGAGAGGCGTAAAACAATGTATCCGAGACTGTATCCGGCTGGAGCAAAGGATTTTGAAATACTCAAGAAGGCCGGTATTATAAAATCCAACGTGCTGAATGCCTCGGAGTTGAAGGAAGCATCAGCCAACTTAACCTGCCAGAAACTAATGGATTCCGTCTTAATGCCCATGTTTTTGAAACACTACGTGTTCTCCAAGTACAGGTCTGGCAACATAGTCACGAACATAAGCATTGGCTCGCTGTGGCTTGCACTAGTCGGTGCCATCACCAGCCTCGCAGCTGTTTTGAACATAAACGATCAGAGGACCGAGATATACCTAGTGCCCGATGGAACCCGGTCGTCGATGATAAACTCATGCTTATTCTACAACCTCGTATATAGTAAGAGCCAGAGCGTTAAGCGTAGATTCGATCAAGTGCTGAACGATCTAACGAGAAAGGAGCTTTCTGGAGTAAGCGTTGATCAAGCGTTGAGCCTCGCCGTCATGATCCATGCCGTGCAAGACCTCAACCTCATAGGCGGGCTGGTGACCAATAGAGTGTTCGAACAGTTCCTAATCGTGAAGACGATAGCTGAGCAGAGGCCTCAATTGGTCTACGCAACCCCCATCATCATCTCAAGCCAGCTCGAACAACTCATCCATAAGCTCGGGGCTCAGAACACGCAAAACCTCCTACGAGGACTGGACAACCTAGTAGTGAAGACTCTCCTACCGGGAAAGGTGGGCGAGGGATTAAAGAACGCCGCCGTAGCAGCATCAACGTCGTGCTTAAACAGCTTGTTCCGATACCTGGAGACGGGAGACAACTCGACCCTCCTGGAGTGTGCAGGGAACCTGGCAAGACTCCACAGCGCAAGCGTTGAAGCCAGCGTTAGAGACCTCGCCGAACAGGCGAAGTGGGTACTAATATACTTGTCAATGCTTGTAGATTCTAGGAGGGTGGGGCAGGATTAGAAGAAGAGGAGTTGAGGCCCTCCTCAAGCTCATCCCAGACCACGACGTTATTTTTTTCATAGCTCCAACAGGCTATGGAAAAACACTCGCATCCCCACTAATCCTTAAAGAATTCATTGAGTCGAGAAGATCCGCGGGTCTCATACACGTAGCACCCCTCAAAACGCTGGTTAGAAAGATATTTGAGGAAAAATTCGCGGGAACCGGATTCAACACGGGTTATCAATCACAGGACTCGTTTGAAGAAAAGGATAAGACGCCGTTCTTCATGAGGGAGCTCGTGGTTACAACTCTAGACAGCTTCATGATGAACCTCTACAAGATCCCCGTTGCCGAGATGGGGAAAGTGTTGCTCGAGAAGTCTGCGGGGCACTACTACGTACCTCTTTCATTCATACTGACGTCAACCGTAGTCTTCGACGAGGCGCACGTGTATACTGGGGGAGTCGACGAATCCATCTCGCTCGACATCGTTTACGCGGGGATATCATTCCTCACCTACTTGAAAATCCCATTCATAGTTGAGACGGCGACCATGAACACTAAAGTCGTAGGCAATCTGGCATCAATAATCTCTAAATCCAGAGGAGGAGCAGGGAGCAGGATACCGGTCGTATATGTATCGTGCGGAGGAAGCAATCCACAAATACAAAAGCTCTCCGAGAGCAATAGCTTAGATGTTGAAAATATTGTAGACGAGGATTACTGCAGATCAAACAACATAGAGTGGAAGACATCTTTCAAAACAGAGAGCGATGCGTTGGAAATAGCTGTGGAAAGAGCCGGGAGCGGGAAACCCGTGCTGATCGTTAGAAACACGGTCGAGAAGGCGTTTAACACCTACAAGTATCTTAAAGGGAAAACAAGCTCGAAGATTGCTCTAATACATGGAAGGATGAGCATACGGGATAGGGAGAGCTCGCTGAAGAAAGTGGATGATATCATGGATAACGGCGGAATAGTCGTGGCCACCCAAGTGATTGAAGCCGGAGTCGAGAGCAATGCGTCAACACTGATAACCGATCCAGCGCCAATAGAGAACCTCGTTCAAAGAGCTGGAAGACTGTGCCGCGAGGGATCAAAGGTCTATGAGGACTGCTTAAAAGAGGGGGGAGAAGTGATCTTGATCGACCCGGGATCATTGAATGCAGGGAAAGATGAGAGATACGACGTCTACATGATACAAAGGGTTAAGGAGACGGTTGAAGAGTTGAAGAAGGCTTTGAATAATGGTTTCCAGATAAATTGGAGGCTACCCGACACTATTTATAAAGTGATCGGCTTTACTGAAATAATAGAAAAAGTAAGTCCTCCTACGTCGAAAACCTCTGAAAATTCACCCAACAGCGGCGGCAAACTCCTCGAACAATACCTGATGTGTGAAGGCTCCTTCAAAGTTTTCAAGAGCCTGGCGAACGCCCTGGGCTTGGAAGGATTCTTAAGGGACTCGGCACAGTTGAACATGTTAATTCCGAGGACTACAATGCCTCAAATACCTCAGGTAGATAAGGGCCCGGTTATAGTTGAAATCCAGGACGTAGACTTCATAAGCATCGATGCTGAATGGTTCCTCAGGAAGGAGGTAAGAGAGTTTAACAAAGGGAGGGCTTGCCTGGAATACCGGGGGGACAAAGCCCTGATCGCTAAACAAGCAGACAGCACGGGCACGCGCTTCAAGATCTCCCTATCCAAGAAACTAGGGAAAAATCTACTTCAGAAAGACTTTCAACAATATAAATCGTTGAACCTGTGGGAGATCCCATCCATCTACATGGATGACTCGAACGAGGAATACCAATACCTCATACTAAACCCACGGTGCTACAGTCCTGGAGAGGGGTTGCTGGTTGTCTAACATTCTCGGGTCGTTTAAGAAAACCGTAGTAGACCGGTGGCCGGTGGCATACGCCGAGCTGCGGGGCTCGCAACCAATAATCTCGCCCCTGAAGGAACACTCCCTCAACACTGGTAAGATCCTGGCGGGCCTGTTCAAGAGGCAATTAAAGATAGTGGAGAACAGAACGAGAAGCTTCTACAACTGGGAAAGAGACGAGACGTTAAAGTTCGCTGAAATAATGGGTCTCCTCCACGACATCGGTAAATCCTCAAACTACTACAAGTCCTCTTTCCTGAACAATAGTTTCAATGCTGGGCAAGTCAAGGTCTCCTTCCCCTACCACGAGTTCGCGGCGGGAATGCTGATAGCAGTCCTGCTCGTGGAAAACAGTAATGAGTACACTAAGAGAAAAGCTAGGCTGTTGATGCAGGCCATACTGAGACACCACGCGGCTATGAAGGATAGGTTGACCGAGAATTTACTCTGCAACGATATCATTAAAGTAACGGTGGGAGTTGAGAAGAAAATCCTAGAGGAATTCCTCAAAGAGTGCGCAGATCACCCCCTCTGCGCAGTCAAACTCGACGACTACCCCGGGAGAATCATGAAGAGGCAATCATACTGCCGCGAAGGATTGCTAAAGTGTTCAAGCCAGCAGATAGAAGAGGGCGGTCAGGCTTACGAGATGTTCGCGGTCAAGGTTCTAACCGGGCTCCTTGTAGTCGCCGACAACCTTGCAGCCGCGTGCGAGAGAGGGGCATTTCCCTACAACCTCTCCTCATACGTTAGGGATTGGCTGAAGGAGCTCCGTATCGATATCGGCGAGGTCCGGGCGGACGATCCTAATATTTGTATACGTGATATTGTATGCATGAAGAGATAGCTACAGGAGTGCTAGGTTATCATGCTGCACGCTTTCAAGGCATCCGTCAGGGTTCAAGGCTTCAAAGGGGTTCTCTTCACCAGCAAGCTCGTCAAGACTATATTGATCAGGAGGCTCCCAGAGCTCGAGGGGTTCTTCGAGCCCAGGGCTGGGGGAGAACCCAAGTACATACACGTCTCACCCCTATACTACAGCTCGGGCGGGAAGAGCATTTGCCTGTACAGCTACGTGAAATGTGTTAATCGAAAAACAGCTAAATGCCAGGGCCCTCTCTCACAGGTAGTTTTAAACGGCGAATACTACTTCTACGCTGGATTCACGAGCAATGTTTCAGACCCGGTTAAAACCATGTCAAGCCTCCTAGGCGTTAACGACTGCTTCACATACATGGATCAGAGAGTGTGCGTTGAAACCACTGGAGTCGAATACTACATCCCTCAGATGGAGTCGAGCGAGCTGATGAGCAAGCTCTTCGAGACGGGGAAGGTGAAGATCGTCTTTGCCTCGCCCACCATGCTCAGGGACCCTTTCAAGAGGACGAAGCATAAGACCCTTATTCCCTCCGTGATGAACATCTTCGCGGTGCCGGTCTACACGATGCTGACCCACAAGGGAGCATTCACCTACAAGAGGTTCAGGAGGCATTTGCTCATGCTCCACAGGATCTTCAACGAGCCCTACTCGGTGCTCAAGACAACTGGGATTAAGTGGGTTGTCTATAAGAGGAGGCCGGAGCCAACCATCATAGGCTACGTGAACCTCTACTTGAACCAGCACTACTATGATATGTACTCTAAGAACATGAACATAGACTTGAAAGAATACTTGAGGGAGCTGTTCGCATACACGATAACCCTCGGCGTAGGTGTGGGGAGGGCAACCGGTTTCGGGCACGTTTTCATCGAAGTACCGGGCAACGGCATAGACTCTAATGGAGGAGCGGGAAAAGAGGATTCACCCAAGAACAGCGTGCCCGCCACGAGACCTCCCTAGGGGGAAAACAGTTCCCCTCAAGCATAGAATAATTAAACACTGCATATTACCCGGGAGTCACCCACTATATTAAGGGGGCGGGATATATTTCTATATGGTGGATTTTCTTTGAGCAAGGAGCTCAGACTATATGAGAAGCTATTAATGGTTTTCCCCGGCTACAGGGGTTATAAGGAGAAGGAACTCGTCCGTGAAACCGATAGGATCGTGAGGGATGAGCTCTACAAGAAGTTGAAGAAGAGCGTTGGAGACTTGAAAGTCTTATACTCAACCCTCGTGTCATCCTCAGGCTCAACACCCCTGTCCGAGAGGGTGGAGAAGCTCGTGTACAAGCTCGACTCCCTGGCTGAGAGAACGAGGCACGCGCCCTACGGCTACAGGCCGTTGTTCCACGTTGCTAAGGTGGGCGAGGAAGTGCTCGACAAGATGCTCGAGCATGATTTGAAGCTGGGTGAAACAGCAGAAGCCTTGAACAAGGCTACTTCAAACCAACCCCTCAGTCTTCTCGAGGTTGAAAACTACTTGGCAGGCATCGAGAAGCTGGTCAAAGACTATGAGTCAATGCTGGAGGAGAGGGAGAAGATCCTCTCCGGGATTGTGAGGTGATAGAGGGTGAGCAGGACAAACGTGATAGAATGGGTTAACCCGGGCCCAGAGGACATCCTATGGGTATACCCGTACGAGGACATTAGATGGGGAAGCGTTCTCGTAGTACACGAGTATGAGACAGCAATATTCATGAGAGACGGCAAAATCTACGACGTCCTACCCCCAGGGAGACACGTCTTAACGACTCAAAACCTCCCGCTACTCACAAGAGCCTTCAGGCTAGTAATGGGCTACGGGGAAACCCCGTTCAAAGCCAGAGTAGTGTTCGTAAGCCTCAAGCAGTTCAGAGGGAAGTTCGGACTCTCGACAAGGGTCAAGCTGGGGCCTAGAACACTCTACATGACAGAGCTACAGAGCTTCGGCGAGTTCTGGTACAGGGTTTCCGACCCAGTCTTATTTCTAACACAAATAGCTGGCGCCGTTAGAGAGATCTCCTCGACAGCCGTTGCAGACTTCATAAGAAACTACTTCGTCGAAACCCTGATACAGGAGATCAGCAAGTACACTGCAATAGATATTTACACCAACCTAACCCAGGTGACCTCGAGGCTCAAGGCGGGAGTGATACAAGAAGCCTTCGCTCAGAGAGGTCTGGAGCTAATAGACGTTAAAATAGCTGGAATAACGCTACCACAGCTCGAGAGAATGGAGAAGGAAGACCCAACGTATGGTCTACCGCTACTGCTCGCCATACAGAAGGGCGACGAGGACAAAGTACTCGAGATAGTGAAAACCGTTGAGGTAATGAGAGCCATTGGCAGATCACCAGCCGCTGGATGGATGGGGGCCCTCGTAGCAATGCCAACGCTCATGCAGCAGGCGATGCAGCCAGCCCAGCAGCCACAGCAACCTCCGCAGCCGCAACCAGCTACGGCTCCGGCCCAGCCTCAGGAGAGCCCCGTGATAGCTAAGCTGAGAGAGCTTAAGAAGATGCTTGACGAGGGCTTGATAACCCAGGAGGAATACGATCAAATGAAGAAGGAACTGCTCGAGAAGTATAAGAAGGAGATGTAGCCGTGATATTCTTCAAAAGCGATAAGGAGAAGTTCGAGGACGAGTTAAACAAGGCATTCAGCGATAGAAACAAGGGAAACCTTGAAGGAGCTGTTAAACACTTCCAAAACGCGTACGAAATAGCTTCGAAAACCAGCGATTCAGAAGTCTCGAGAAGAGCTGGGGAAGTACTCTTCTACGCGTTTTTCTACGACGCATTGGTCAAGAAGACTCCTGAAGCATTCTCGAAAGCAGCCGAGCAGTGCAGGAAGCTTGACCCGGTCACTCCTCTAGACATAGGAACAGCCGCCAAGCCAACCGCTGCTGAGCTGGCGAGAGATCTCGAAATAGCCTCCATGATATTAAGCCTCCCAAGATTCAGCGTCGCTGAAGCCGGGAAGATGGATGAAGCCACCGCATCCAAGTATGAGCAAGTAGGTAACGCCTTGCTCGGCGAAGGAGCCAGGAGACTCATACTCGAAGACTTGCTGAACATTCACGACCCGTTAAACTCCGTCGGGCTCAGACTACTAGGCTACGCGAGAATCATCAGGGCTTTGAAAATAGAAGCCGACAACCCGTCGAAAGCGGTTGAACTCTACAGTGAGGCATCAGCATACCTTCAGCAAGCGCCACCCGAGGTGAGGAGCTTCGTCAACGACAAACTCGGCAAGCTCTCCAAGACAACGAAGTGCTGGGTCTGCCACAGGGAGATACAAGGGGAGGAGGTAAACTACATATACATGCCCGCCTCCGTAAACGCTTACATAAGGGAGAAGTATGGTGGAGAAGCATCCTTCCTAATAGCCGACAGTAAGATAGCTGTCTGCAGAGTATGCTACACGATGGTTTACAACTTGAGCGATGCACTAGCCAAGAGGTACTACGAGCTCGCCATGAAAGCTCTGCAGGAAGTAGAAGCGAGGCTCAACGCTAGGATAAGCGCACTAGAGGTAAGAGTCTCAGCGGTAAGGATTCAAGTCGGGCGTAAGTAACAAGTAGAGAAGGGGTCAATCTTTGGAAACAACCGCCTTACGCTGCACGAACTGCGGAGCACCCCTTCCAAAACCACAGCCGGGAGAAGACTGGGTTAGATGCGAGTACTGCGGCTTCCTCAATAAAATCGTCGACGCTACAAGATACATAGAGAAGCTCAGGATGGAGCTTGAGAAATGGATAAGAGAGCTGCTTCCCCCAACCGCTGTTTCATCAACAGTTGTCGACACAGCCGCTAGACACCAGATCTTTCAGAGCATTATAAAACCGAAGCTATTACTGACTAGGGCGAATATTAGGGCGAAATACCTACAGTACTTGTCAAACCCGGTTTCACCCATACCCCCGCCCACACCTCCGAGCGAGGATTCGAAACAATTCTTCGAGGAAACCCTGAGGGTGCAGGCAGTAAAGGATTTCGCAGTATCCGAGGAGGACTCGAAGTTCGTTTACGAGACCATAGTATACGGGAGCACGGCCGGCTACCTTATCAATGCTTTGAAAGCACTGTCAAAGCACGATGTGAAATCTGCTTTGAAAAACATCGAGGAGGCTACTGCTCAAATACCCGACGAGCCCGGCTTCACACTAGTGAAGCAGAGACTAAACGCTGTCAAGTCAATTCTAACGGCTTTAGACCAGCTATACAATAGGAATACTTCGGCCGCGGTAGACATCGCTAAGGCAAGCATAGACCAGTATAACCTACTCCTCGAGAAGACGGGTTCCACGGCAATACCAGAGGTGAACAGGGGAATCCTCGAAGTAGAGAAACAAGTTGCGGAAGCCGTATACCATATTTCAGAAGCAGCCCACATGTTCTTCGCCGCGGGAAAGGATCCATTAGAGATCATTAAATGGGTTGAAGCATACACTAGTGTTTTCAAATGGCTCAGGGACAATTACAAGAGGCCCGTCCAAGACATCGTGGAGACAAGCCTAAACCTGAAGAAACTAGCCAGCGCGAGAGCAGGTAGCCCTGAAGTCAACGTTGCACCGGGAAAGGGAGGATTCTATATTCCATTCTTCACAGTGGAGTGCAGGTTCTCCTTCGTGAAAGGACTCTTGTTGAAAAAAGGGAGCGAGTCCCGTCTCACGCTTCTCGTCGCGGGATTACCCCCCTATATTGAAAACCCCGTCTTAGACGTCCTCGGAATATACTCTGGTAAAACCGTCCAGCCCGATAAGATAGCTGAGGCTCACGGATACTTACTAGCAAGGGAAATAGCTGGATCGGCGAAACCCTCGAGCATACCCGGCGACGCTAAAGCCTTCCCACCGCTAATATCCAGCGTTTTAGCCGAGAAGCTCGCCGACGGCTACATAGAAGCTGCTAACAACAAGTACAGGGGAAAGATCACATTCGCGTCTTCTCAAGCAACCGGAATAGTTTACATTCCATTCAACACGGTCGACCAGAGAACAATGGTTTACGAGAAGGGTCTAGGCCTAAGACTCGCGACCGAGTTAAATAACCTTGTAAAACTATCTATCTAACGTGGTTGAAAACATGAGCGAGGTCACGCTTGCAATAGGAGTCGCGTCAACAATAGTATTCATCGCCCTCTCATTCACAAGGATTAAGCTAGCTGAAACCTTCAGGGACTTCGCGGTCTTCATTGCATCAGTTATCCTCGCAATAGCTTCAACGTTCGCCGTCCCCGGAGAAAACGCATTACCCCTAGCTTCGACAATATTCCTATACGTCAACGCTATCTGGTACTACGGGTTCGAGAGCCTGAGAGAGCCTTCGAGGAAACCCGCCTTCAACCCGGCTGCATCCAGAGCGTTCATCGGAGTGATCTTCTTCCTCGTAGCTACATGGATATGCTTCTCTGGAATGGATGTAAGAATAGCTTTAATCATAGTGTTATCCGGAGCCCTCCTGGGAGCTTACAAGATCAGGAAAATCGTTAATCAATAGTTTTTAAACATCGTAGTGGGCCCGAGGGGATTCGAACCCCTGACCTACGGGTCACTCCCTCCAGATCTATCTCATCCCGTGAAGGTCGTATGACCCATAGCATGGATCTGGAGCATCGGCCGCCGGGGCTATACCCCAGCATCCGCCGCTCTGCCTGGCTGAGCTACGGGCCCACTACCAGTCATCGCCAGGTATTATAGTCTTAGGAGTCATATAAGCTTTTTCCCCAGCCCTCGTTAAGCATTAAATAGGGATCACCCCATACTATTCGTCAACGGCAGATGAAGAGGGAACCCGGGGTTAGAAGCCCCTCTGAAACCCGTGTTGACGAGGCCCGCACGAGATGCCGTTCACCGCTGGTGGGGTACATGGAGGATTGGGTCTTGTACGCATTACTCGACGCGTTCATGGCCGCTCTAGCTACCATCTTCGCTAAAATAGGTCTTCAACACGTAGACTCCGTGACAGCTACCGCTTTGAGATCCGTAGTCATGATGATTTTCGCGGTTGGAGTTATGTTTGCTTTCAGGGGAACGGGCTTCGTCTCCACGATCACCTCTAGGGAGGCGTTGTTTATAATACTTAGCGGCGTGGCTGGAGGCGCTTCATGGGTTCTGTATTTCCTCGCCCTTCAAAAGGGGGAAACGACTCCCGTCTCGATAATAGATAAGTCAAGCCTCCTATTCGTGATCATATTGTCTATCCTCATACTGCATGAGGAAATAACGATTAAGAAGATAGCTGCGAGCGCTTTGATGATAGCTGCTATATACTTGTTAGTGTTCTGAAAAATCTATTCTCCGCTCTCGGATTCTTTTTTCTCGCCTATCCCCGGCGGCTTCATCCATAACTCTCTCATCCTCCTCCTCTTCAACGTGAATGTCTCGTTCTCAACGTACTTGTAGACTGAAGAGTGCCTCCTACCCTGTATCAGCATCTCCACGGCCGTTTTCGCAATATTCGCTGTCTCGTAATCCCCGATAATCGCGACGTATGGTTCATACACGGAGATGTATGCACCAGTCATTTCTTCTAGAGTCCTCCTCGCTTTTCCATCCTCTCCAATAATTCTTCCCAAAACTCTTGTAACGTGATTTGGCTTGTCACCCACGTACTGTCTAACATCGATAACGACCAATACTTGATCCTCATCGAGGAGCCTCATGGCCCTGTCGGGACTGAATCCATACGCTATAGCCTTAACAATATCTCTAGCCTTCATGAGTTCGAGGGCTGAAGTAGTTGGAAGAGTCGGTTCGATGACGACTCCACCAGTGTTTGAGTCTATGGTGATGCTGGTCCTAGTTTTCACCTCTATCTCCTTCTTAACTCTCCCATCATCCCCGATTAAAACCCCGATCCTATCCAAAGGGAGTTTCTCGTAGAGCCTTGTAACGCCTAGGATGAATCTACCCTTCTCCTCTCCAGACATCTAAGTAACCCCTCTAAGACCTCTTCCTCACTCAATACATTAATCTTGGCTTCATTTTTGAAAAACCTGTTAATATTTCTAACATCCCTCTCCAGGAAATCCCTCGCATTGGGATGCGAGTGATCAACAGCCTGGCTAACATCGATCACCGCCACGTCCAAGTCAGGCTTAACCATGATGTTGAACTCTGAGAAATCCCCATGCACGAGCTTAGCTTTACAGACAATCTTCTCCAATTCCTCTAAGGCTAAAGTATAGATACTTTCAAGCTCCACAGCCTCCAGGTCCCTGTAGGCTTCTTCGAGAAGCGGATACCTCCGGCCGTCCTCGCCGAGGAATTCCATAACCAGGACATTGTTCAGAAACGCGACTGGCTGCGGGACCTTTACTCCCGCCTCCTTCATTCTCACAAGGTTCCTGTACTCCTTCCTAGTCCAGGCGTAAATGATGGATCTAGTGTCGCTGAGCTTAGCTCTTTGAAACCTGGGATCCCCCATTATGTATTTCAAGATGCCCCGTCTAAACTCCGCTGAGCTCGTCAAGTATATCTTAACGGCCAGCGGCCTCCCGTCGGGAGCGTATCCGAGGTAAACCCTGGCCTCCTTACCAGCGCTGACCACGCCCGCCAATCGCTTCAAAACCCTCTTCCTAATCAGGGAGACTATGGTCAACACTGTTGAGGAGTCGAAGACTTCCTCAACCGTTTCATACAAGTCTGCATCTTTTATCCTGGGCTCCTCGCTTCCACGCCGCAGGAGCCTATCCATATCGTCGCTCATACGTATTCACTGAGCGCGTCGATGAACTCCTTCGTCAAAAAACCCTTCTCCAGGAGCTTGTTTACCTCGCTCCTACCATACTTGTATACGACTTCTCCTTTATCAGGGGTGAAATCCCAGAGGCCTACCAAGATGATGTCTCCTTCACTAATCCAAACTCTCTTCCTAAGCTTCCCCGGGATCCTGACCTTCCTATCGACGCCGTCCATGCATTTAGCCAGTAGGTAGTCTCCGCCTAGATGCCTTATGACTCCGCAAACTACCGTGTCATCTCCGGGTAATGGTGTTTCAGCACCGGGGCCTAGACCTTGATCCTTCTTAGGCAAAACTTAACCACTCTCCTCTATCAAGTATTCTCTATCCTCTATTGTCAATAATAATACTTTGACACCTGCTTTTAAATGAGAATAGCCCGGCTTAACGGAAACCTCCTTCATCTCTCCACTGTCCTCCCTAAGAAGATATACGTAGTTCTTGTCAACCCCCGTTACGAGGAAGGGGCCGCTGACGTGGGCTTTCTCGACGACTCTGATCCTGCCCTCCCAGTAGCTGGAAACCTTTGTCTGAACTAGTTCGCCGGTCTCGAGCACCCTTATCTTAACCAATCCCTTGTATACTTCTTCTACAACTCCTACCTCCCCGAGGTATTCCACTACGACGCCTTTGCGCACGGGCGGTATCCTCACCGAGATGGTTACGACCCCCCTCCACTTTCCCTCATGAGCGTCGAATCTCGTTGAGCGAAAGGACTCGGTGGTCATAGCTCCATACCTTCTACCCAGAATGCTCGAGAGCTTTCTTGCAGGTACCGGGTCTTCAAACTTCACGTCCACGCCATCCTTGACGACCTCAACATCCGTTACGCTTGAAGCGAGGCCCGTCTCTACTATTAACTCCTCCACTTCTTCAGCAAGCCTATCCAGGTCTACTCTACCCTCATATCTGACCTGGACCAAGGCTTTGTGGGAACCCCCGGACCTCATCAAGCAGGATGGGCATGGCTTGTAGCTGATTTTAACCGGGACCTCGAGCTCATAATCAATTGGATGCTTCCCTTTAACAAGGAGGTGAAGTCTTAGGGTTATTCCATGCTCGCTGGCGCTGATCTTGTGAACCCCTCTTAGAACACTAGCGTCTAATGCTTCAACCTCGTCCCTGAGGAATCTTCTAGACTCGTTCAGCGCGACCCTCCTGAACACTTCCTCGGTGCTGACGGGCAGGCTCCACTCTCCCTTGTAGAGCCAGGAGCCGCACTTAGGGCATAAAGTGACCTCAAGCCTCGGCCTATTCTTAAAAGGAGTTTGATGCTTAACATAGCAATCGATGCAGTAATTACCGATGATCTCATCCTCTGAAACCTCTCTCCCGCATCTAACGCAAAACCTCATTTAAAACACCTATATCACTGTGAAAAACGCTATTGGAACCCCATCAATTACTAAGACCGCCTCGGGATGGATTAAGCCTCTCTCGACGGCAGCCTTAACTATCCTACTCCCCACGAGGTTTCCCGTTGTAGCGTTTGAGAGAAGCATTAATGCTTCCTCGACCGTTTTAAGCTCTCCTTTATAAAAGAAGGGGTCCACGCTGTATTTCATGCCCCCCTCCTTGTTTATTAAAACCCTGCCGAGAAGCTCTGCGTCGCACGCCGAAACTACTACCTCACCCTCGACAACGCGGACGTGAACGTAGACAAGCCCGGGTAGCTGTTGATCATCTGAATCCTTCATTAAACCATCACACGCTTTAAAAAGCCGGTAGAGTCGTCTCGGCCCCGCAGGCCTCACATCTCATGATGAAAACCTTCCCCTTCTTAGCGAGCCTAGTGTGAACGGCGCCACAAGTAGGGCACTTCACGTACTTCTCTACGAAAACCTCTATCAGCTTGTTAATCACTGAGGCATTAAACTTTCCCTGGAGAAGGAGCTGACCTGCCTCATTAGTGAATGCAGGGACACCGAGCTCTTTCACAAAGTATCTCTGTACAACATCCCTCTCCCTTCCAAGAACTTCAGCGATCTCTGAGAAATTGTGCACGATTGTCCTGCCACCAACTATTAAAACTTCAGCCCTCGGTATCTCGAAAACCTCGCTGCTCCCCTTCTTCGAGGGAAGCCTCTCTAAAGCCCTATTCAAAAGCTCTTCGTATTCGTATCCCACAGCGCTGTTCAAGGGCAACACCTCTATTAAAAGACTTTATTGTTAAGAGGGCTATTTAACAATATCCTAGAACCAGGGGTTTTAATGAAGGTTTACGTGGAGACTTACGGGTGTGCCCTAAACAAGAGCGATGAAGCGTTGATGAAACAGGTTTTAGTCGAGAGAGGACACTCTCTCGCCGGGGACCCCTGGAGTGCCGACGCCATCGTACTCAATACTTGCACTGTGAGACTTGACACTGAGCAACACATGATTAAGAGGATAGCAGAGCTCCGGAGAATAGCCCTCGGGAAGGGGGCGAAACTAGTAGTAGCTGGATGCATGCCCGCGGCTCAGCCGTACAAGGTCTACAAGACCGCCCCCGAGGCAAGCCTGGTATCTCCGCAAAACGCTGTGAGGATATATGAAGCCGTGGAAGCCGCAGATAGGGTATTTCTCCTCAACGGACCCAGGGTAAGAGACCTCATAGGCCTATGTTTCGAGGGCAGAATAGCCCCAATACCAATTCAAGAGGGATGTTTGAGCAATTGCTCCTTCTGCATCACTAAGCATGCAAGAAGAGCAGTGGTAAGCCACAGCATCGAAGCAGTTGTGAGAGCTGTGGAGGCCGCTGTGGCCAAAGGAGCCGTCGAAGTCCAGCTGACCGGGATGGATCTAGGAGTCTACGGCTTAGACCTCTACGGGAAGAGGCTCCTTCCCGAGCTGGTCGCGCGGGTCTCAAGAGTCAGCGGAAATTTCAGGATTAGAATAGGTATGATTAACCCGGAGCATTTAGAGTTCATCCTAGACGATCTAATCGAGACAATCAATTCAGACCCTCGTATATACAGGTTCCTCCACATACCCCTTCAATCGGGAAGCGATAAAGTGTTGAAAGCCATGAACAGGAAGTATTCAATCGAAGAATACAGGAGAACAGTGTTGGAGGTGAAGAGAAAGATACCTGATGTAAGCATAGCCACAGACATTATAGTGGGGCACCCCCTGGAGAGTGATGAGGATTTCGAGCAAACCCTTAAGATCATCAAAGAGTTAGAGTTTGAAAGAGTGCACTTCGCAGGGTACAGTCTAAGACCCAACACGCTCTCAGCCGGGCTTCCACCCGTTCCAACAAAAACCAGAAAGGAGAGAATGATGAGGCTCCTGAAAACCGTTGAAGAAGTAGGGTTGAAGGTGCGTGAAAAATACGTTGGCCGTAAAATCCCAGTATTCATAACTGAATACTCTAATACATGGGTGGGAAGACTAGGGAATTACATCCCCGTCGTGCTAAATAGTGATAAATCCCTTGGCTACGGAGAATTGGTTGAAGCTCTCATCGAGAGGGCTACTTTCTATGATTTAAGGGGATTAGTAGTCACCGTTTAAAAGGTAAAACTGCATGAGCCTAGTGCATCTCCACGAATTTTACCTCAATCTCATACTCCCTGAACTTCTCGAGGATTTCAGCGATGAAGTCGTTGATGTCTGACTGCCTAATCGTCGATGATATTGGGTGAACGATTATCCTAACGATGAATCCCCTAGGACCCACGTATCTAATAATGGACCTCTTATCGTCAATTCTGAAAACTTCGGATTTTAAATCCCTGAATAAGGATATGAGCCTGGATAAATCCTCCTTGCCTGTAAGCCTTACTCTGACGTCGAACACGAGGGACATCGCGTGAGGTTTGAGAATAGCGTTGTACATTAATGTGTTGGGAATGATATACCGCTCCCCAAATATGTCCTCAACCACGCAGTGCGATGTCGAAATGTTCGTAACCTTACCGTAGATCGGCTTCCCAAGGCCGTTAACCAATATCATGTAATGCCTGCCGAGCATTTTCCTATCCATTTGGAGGGCAAGGTATGCAATGAAACCCCTGATCCTGTCAACTAACATGAGCACGAGCAGTACGCTGAGAGCGCCGAGGGCTATGATAGCCAAGTGTACCTCGATGAATTGTCCTATGAGCGTTAGAAACGAGATCACTATGATAGAAATGTCTAGAATCCGTAGCACGGATTCTTTGGCAATACTCGATATAGATCCCCGTGAGGACAATGAGTCGAGAAATTTCTTGAGTAATACCCTGAAGATCAGCAGTGTTGCAATAATAATGATCGGGACTTCTAGCTTTGCAAGCACTTCTTGAACAATATTTGCTTCAGCCATGTTCATCCCTTAATATACCTAACAAACTCGTTTCCGGAGGAGAGTATGAAAAGAATGTCGCCGGGCTTTAAAACCTCCTCGCCAGTTGGCACCTTGAAACCTACTCCATCAAACATTAGTATTATCTTGCCAACTCTTTCATCCATCTCCAGGTCCACTATCTTAGACCCCGCAGCCCTGTCCCCCTCAGATACTCCCAACAAGTATAGGTCGAAAAGGCCAACTTTTCCGAGGTAGAGAGGTGTTAGAACCGAGGATATGTAGTTCGCAACGAGATTCGCCAGAACCTTGGGCTGCGTGATAGGTATCCCTAGTTGAAGCTCCCTCACGAGTTCTCCAATCTTCTCCTCCGCGAACCGACCAATCCTTATCGGAATATTGTGGAGCTTCGCTATCGCTAGGACCAGCAGATTTATCTCATCGCTGTTCGTTAATGCAAGGACAGCGTCGATCTCGTCCATCTTGACCTCGTTGGTGTAGACCTCCACGTCGGTGGCATTTTTATTGATCACTAGTATATCGTACCTAGACTCCAGCTCCCTTTTCCTAGCTTCATCCTTCTCTATCACTATGATCTCGTTCTCCCTTGGATTCAGCATTCTTATCAAATTCTCGGCGAACTCGCCGCCCCCGGCAATCAATATCTTCATAACGTAAACCTCGTGCTACCGTTCCTAACCATCAATAATTTTATGCTCTCCCTACTTTAATAGTTTAATAGTCTTTCTCCCGGCAACGTAGCCTATCAACATTAATAGTGGAAGATACTCGAGCCTGCCCAGTATCATTAAGACTATTAGAACCGCCTTAACCCCTGCAGGAGCAAGGGGAGAGGTGATTCCAACCGATAAACCCACACAGCTAGAAGCCGAAGCCGACTCGAAGAATGCGTCGGCATAGTCGAACGCGGGGACCATTGACTTTATCAAAGTAGCGCCAACGAATATCGTGGTAAAGTGGATTACCGTTATCAACAATGCAGACGCTACCTCGGAGTCTTCGAGAATATTGCCGCCCAGCCTAACCCTGACCTCCGCCCTTCCCCCTGTGACGATGTTCACCGATGACGCCTTAAGCTTCTTCAACAGTATCAGGAATCTCATCACTTTAATACCGCCCACTGTGGCGAAAGTCATTCCCCCAATGAACATTGAAAACGCTAGGATTAGCTTGGAAACGTAGGGGAGCTGGTTAATCGAGCCGATGTTAAACCCGGTGGTGGTCATAGCGGATATCGCGTTGAAGACCCCTGAAACAATTCCCTCCTGAATGGAGCTTGGGTTTGAAACAACAACCGTTAAAGATGTTATGATGGAAAAGAATGCTAGGAGAGACACGTATAATTTGAACTCCTCGTTCCCCACTACTTGTCCGCCCTCCCCCCTCAAGAGTTTATCTAAAAGCAGGAAGTTCGTCGCCCCAAGCACCATTATGATTATCAGCGGGATGGAGGTTAACGGTGCGGTGCGGTATATCTGGTCGTAGTTACTGTCATAATTGCTCATCCCACCGGTAGCTATGCCCGTCATAGAGTGAACGAGAGCGTCGAAGACGTTCATACCAGTATAGTAAAGCATGAGGGTTCCCGCGAGCGTCAGTATTATATAGATGTTGAATAACCTCCTAGCAGTTCTATACATTGACGCTTCTATTCTTATAGGTCTCTCGACGCCATACATTAAAAGGCCATACTTGTAGAAAAATGGGAATAAAACCATAGCGAAAACGACGAAACCAAGCTCCCCTACCCATTGCATAAGGGCTCTCCAGAACAAGATGCTGGGCTTCATGCTGTCTAAACCGGTGAGAACCGTTAACCCTGTTCCAGTGAATCCCGAGACGCTCTCGAAGAACGCATCGAAATAGGGGATTCCCAGCTCTATCGACAAAGGAATCGCTGAGACTGCAGGTAGTAGAGTCCACGCTAGAGTAGAGGATATAGTAGCCTCGATAAATGACAAGCCCTCCTCGGATTTAACCTTGTAGACGAGTAGGGTTCCGCCCGCCAGCAGGACTATTGAAAAAGCTAGGAAGACCCGCGATACACTCACACCCGACAGGAAATCAACCAACGGTACAAACATCATGAGCCCGCCTAGCAGTGAAAACAAGGCAGCTACAGTTTTCAAAATGTTGAATCCTCTCAACAACACCATAAGCTACGACCACTGATACATTAGAGCCTTTTTCATAAAAAACATTATCTTTAGGGTAAAAGTGGTTAGCGTGTCAGAATAGAAATATACGGCATGAAAACTATTATAACTATCGAAGACAATATAGTCATAACCACTCCTACCTTAGCCATCTCATAGTTCTTGAAGTACCCGTACGAGTAAGCAATGGCGTTCGGCGGCGTGTTAGCTGGGAGAAGGAATGCAAAACACGAGGCTATGCCAGCAACGATGCCAGTGAACCTGGCATCAATACCGAGGGAGGAGGCTATTGCCAAAGCTACTGGGACAAAGGCCGACGACGTCGCCGTTATGCTACAGAAAACGGTCACGCTGAAGCCGGTTACCAGTGCTATGATAATGTTCACGATATATGGGGATGTTCCCGTTAAACCGGTTGCAATGAAGTCTGCGAGCATCCTTACCAATCCCGTCTCCCTCAGGCCGCCGCCTAACGCTAAACCTCCCGCTATTAGGAAGAGAACCCCCCAGTCCGCCTCCCTAGACACCTCGTCCCATGAAAGGGTTCCAACACCGGGGATCAGATAGAGAATGATTATTATCAGCGACGCAATATAGGTCCAGTTTGGTAGAAGAGGGTAGAACGAATCCATGAGCCAGAGGATCACTGCAACCCCGAAGATGGCGAGAGTCATCTTCTGCCGCCTATCGAGGCTGCCTATCTTCGACAGTTCTCTTTCAACAATGCTTCTACCCCCAGGGATTACTTTAACCTCCGGCGGGAAAAACGTCTTCAATAAACCCCATGCTAGTAGGGTTAGTACCAGAGCTATGGGTACACCCCACGCCATCCACTGTGCAAAAGTGATGTCGTAGCCTGTTGCTTCTTTAACGTTTCGCATGGTGATCGGCACCGGTGGTGTTCCAACAGGAGTTCCAACGCCGCCTATCGTGGCAGCGTATGCAACGCCTATCATCATCATTTTACCGATATTGCTCTTGCCCTTCTCAGCGTTGATCAACTCCAACATTCCTACTGCTACGGGCGCCATTATAGCGGCTGCCGCTGTGTTAGGAATCCACATTGAAAGGAGGGCGGTGGACAGCATCATGCCGAGCACTATCTTATCCGTATTCTCCCCCATGTAGGATAATATCTTCAGGCTCAAGAGTCTGTCAAGCTGGTATTTCGACAGGGCAATAGATATTACGAGCCCTGCAAGGATCAACATGTTAACATCGGAGGCTATGTACGATAATCCCCTTGAGAGAGGGAATATTCCGGTAACTACTTCCAAAAGGATGATAATTATGCCCGTTACCGGTATTGGAACGCACTCGGTAACCCAATAGATTATTGCAAGTGCCGTGATACCCAGCATCGCTTTCTGTTGGAAGGTAAGACCCCCTATGGGAGAGTAAGCTATCAAACCCACTAAAACGATCATCGCCAAGGTTATCAGTAGTTTAGACTCGCTGTTCATAAGCATCCCTTGATAGCCGAGAAGATATTGAAGCAGATTGAAAATAAAAATATGACTTACGCATAGTAAAGCAAGGGTTTGACTACCTCATCTCTCGTTGCTCCCCTAGCCTCCTAACAATCTCTGATGCCTCCTCTCTTCCAAACAACCCGATCTCGGCAAGCCGGTTTAAAGATACTTCTATTCTTTCAATAGGGACGCGCCACAACAGGTTATTGCTTTCGACGTCAGGCTTCATCTCCTCTTTATCCAACAACGTTTTTACCCATGACATGTAGTTGGCAATCTCCTCATGAATGATTACCTTAACTCTGGGTCCCAGCTTACCGCCGGGCTCGAGTACGACCGGCGTAGTGATAGTGGAGCGAGTAGAGCCGCCCGAAACATACTGTGTGTATATCAAAGGAATAAGGTACAATCCCTCGCCCCCTGAGGGCACTGGTAGTGATATCTTCTCAATAGTTTTCTCGGCCTCCGCTAATCTCTCCCTGTACTCCTGGAGATATCCTCTGATCTCGTCGAATCTTCTATCAGCGTCCTGTAGAATCGATTCGAGCTCTCTCTGAACCCCCTCCCTCTCGTTGATTAACGACCTAACCTTGTTGTTCTCTGCTTCCACGAGCTCATTATACTTCTTCTCAATTCTTCCAACCTCGCGATCGTAGGATGCCTTCTCGCTCCCCAGCTCCTCCTCAAGAGCCTTCAAAGTCTTTTTCAACTCGTTAAGCCTCTTCTTCAAATCCGACGCGTCTCTCCCGTAGCTTTTCGCTTTCTCGATCTCTTCCTCTAGCTTCCTCAAGTCTTCACGTGTCTCAACAATTCTCTTCTCAACAGCCTCGATATGGGGTTGATACCTCTCCCGAATATTCGCCAGCTCCTCCTCCTTCTTCTTTCTCAACTCATCAACATTTCTCGCAACCACCTGTCTAGTCTCCTCAATCTTCTCGTCTATTCTCCTCAACTTCTCCTCATACTCTCCCCTCACTCCACGCCTCCACTGACCCAGCATGTCTTCAATCCTCTCCACCACACTGTTAACATACTTCATGAGTTCATCTATTTCATCAAGAGCCTTGCTTATCTCGCCAACCACGACCTCGTGTTTCACCGTGGGGAAGGGGAGTTCGAGAAAGGGGAGTTCATAGCTAGCGGTATATTCTATGAAAGTCTTCAACTTGGAGATGAACGATACATCGGATACTACTCCATCAAGCTCGATTTTCTCCTCACGAACGCCTGCCTCCCCCTTAGCAATCGATTGAGTCAGCTTACTCATTCTGACCAGTCCGTCGAGAAAGCTCTTCCCCGAAAGCTTCGAAAGTTCCCTTATCTCAGAGTCAATCGCATCTTTATCGAGAACCCCATAGGAGGCCGTGAATTTGTTCACCTTTAGAGAATCTATCAATACTGCAACACCCCGAGCGTACTGCCTGAGGAGAAACGGGTAGAACACTAAACCAATGGTCTTTATTCTTTCACCCTTTCTTCTAAGGAGCCCGGGCTTCTTCCTCTGCTTCTCGGAATAATACATCGCGAAGCCGACTAATTCGTCGTCTCCAAGCTTCTGGTAAGCCTCGGCGACTTTTTTTAATAGAAATGCTACATAGTTCTTTGAATATGAACCTGCACTAGAACTCATGACTACAACCATTTTAAATGTAGGAATTACAGTCTTAATAAATTTGTAGAAAAATGGCAAACCAGGTCGTACAGAGGAGTAGAGGTTGGGAGGGCGGGATTAAGCATATAGCCAGCATTTAACCGCTCTCCCAGGACCGGCTTCTACGAGAGGAGGCTCCTCCATGGAACACTTTTCAAAGGCGAAAGGACACCTCGGGTGGAGTCGGCATCCAGTTGGAGGATACGCTGGATCCCCTATTTCGCCTTTCAAAACCACTTTTTCAAACCCTAACTCCTCACCGATGAGCGGAATTGCGGAGAGCAAAGCCTTCGTGTACGGGTGGAGGGGGTTCTTTATAATGTCGCGAGCTGGTCCTTCCTCAACTAGCTGGGCAAGATACATAACGCCTATTCTACCGGCTATCAGGCTGAGCAGTACTATATCATGAGTTATGAAAAGGAGGGATTGATTAAACTTGTTTTTAAAATCGATTAACAATTTTATAATCGATGATCTTATTGAAGCGTCGAGGTTGCTGGTAGGCTCATCAGCAACCAAGTAATCCGGCTTCAAGAGCATCGCTCTGGCAATAACGGCCCTCTGAAGCTGTCCACCGCTTAAGTGATAAGGTCTCCTGTTCAAAAAATCCTCGGGTGGTGTCAAGCCGACATTCTCTAAAACATCTATCACCTTCTCCAGGGCCGCGCTCCCGCTTAACCCATAGTGGATGATCAAGGGCTCAGATAACGCCTCCCCTATCGTTTGAACGGGGTTAACGGCTCCGTAAGGGTCTTGTGGAATAAGTTGCATCCTTCTCCTCAACGACCTGAGCTTTGCCTCAGGCATCCTAGTTATATCTCGCCCGTCGAACAGGATTCTACCGCTAACAGGCTTGTATAACCGCAGGGAAACCCTTCCCAGCGTTGACTTCCCACTACCGCTCTCGCCGACCAGGCCATATATCAATCCCCTATCGATCTTTAAGGATACTCTATCGACCGCTCTAACCTTCTTCTTTCTGCCGAAAGCCCCTGTTTCAAACTCCATTACAATATTCATTAGTTCAACCAACGGCATCCAGCTCACCCGCGTAATGGCACGAAACAAAGTGTCCAGGGGAAACCTCCCTGACGAAAGGCTTCTCGACTCTACACTTCTCCCTAGCGTAGTCACATCTAGGGTGGAAAATACATCCCTTCGGCGGGTTCCTAAGGTCTGGTGGATAACCCTTCAGGAATCTCGGAAGATCGCTTGACGATAGCTTGGGTAGGGATGCAAACAATGCTCGCGTATACGGGTGATGCATGCTCCTCATTAACTCGACCTTAGTAGCATACTCCATAACCTCTCCTCCATACATGACGAGTATTCCGTCAGACCTCTCCAAGGCTAAAGCAATATCGTGTGTTATCAGCATTACTGAAACATTGTGCTTGACCTTGATCTCGTCGATTAGGTCCATAATCTGTTTTTGAACGATGACATCAAGAGCTGTCGTGGGCTCATCAGCTATCACTAGCGACGGGTTTAGAGCTATGGCCATGGCTATAGATACCCTTTGTTTTTGTCCACCGCTTAGTTGATGAGGGTACGCGTCTCTAAGCCTCTCCGGTATTCCGACAGCCGCGAGCATTTCGAATGACCTCGAGACTGCTTCCTCCTTGGATAACCCATGCTCCATTAGAAACTCCACGAATTGATCGCTTATCCTCCTCAAGGGGTCCAGCGTGGTGAACGGATCTTGAAAAACCATTGATATTTTGCTTCCCCTAACCTCTCTCAACTGTTTCTCGCTGAGATCGAGGAGGTTAACGCCTTCTAGAATAACGGCTCCCTTAACGATCCTCCCAGGGGGAGGAACCATGTTCATGAGGGCGAAGCCCAGGGTGGATTTTCCACTACCGCTCTCGCCAACTACGCCGAGGATTTCACCACGCTTGATCGTGAGTGAAACCCCTGAAACCGCTGAGACTATGCCGCTTGCAGCGAAGTATTTGACCCATAAATCTTCTACCTTAATAGTCTCCATTAACCCTCCCTCCGTACTTCAATGAGATGCCTTCGCTGAGAAGCGCGAAGCCAACTGCTAGCAGAGTTATCATAAGGCCCGGGAACGCTAGCAACCACCATGAACCCGAGAGAATGAATCCTCTGCCCTTATAGAGGTCGAAACCCCAGTCAGGCGTAGGGGGTTGGACGGTTAACCCCAGGAAGCTCAGCGCAGCCTCGGTCAACACGGCGTCTGCGCTGTTCATGCTGAAAACCACCATCAACGTCTGCGTGAGATGAGGGAGTATATGTCTAGTCACGATTCTCGTTGAAGGAATTCCCAGCGCCCTAGCTGCTTCGATGAACAACTCGTTCTTTAAGCTCAAAACCTGCCCCCGTATCATTCTAAAATAGGTTGGAATGTAAACGACGGCTATGGCTATTGCAGCGTTCAAAGGACTTGTCCCCAAGGCTACCGATAATGCTATCGCCAGTATGAGCGAGGGAAACGCGTATAAGGAGTCCATTATAAATGATACTATCCTATCCGAGACCCCGCCCACGTATCCACTAATCAAGCCTAGGAGTGTCCCCGTTACCCCGCTCATCGCCACAGAGATGAACACGACGACCAATATGATCCGACTACCATACAATACCCTCGAGAAAACATCCCTTCCCAGATTATCTGTACCCATAATAAACTCGGCTGAGGGAGGGCTTAACGCTGGTCCAACCGCTTCGACTGGTGAATACGGGGCTATGAAGTCGGCCAGGAGTGCAGTAGCTATGAAGAATGCGGTTATTGCCAGGCCGACTACCATGTAAGCGTTCAACGTTCTCAAAATCTTCACTAATACCTCACCCTCGGGTCTATTAGAGCATAGATTACATCAACTATCAGGCTCGTCAAACCCACTATTAACGCAAATATTATAACTACGGCTTGAATGGCAGTGTAATCCCTGTAAAACACCTTATCGACCAAGTAAGTCCCTATGCCAGGCCAGTTGAAAGTCGTCTCCGTCAAGACGGCTCCTCCAAGAAGTAGTGCGAATTGAAGTCCAGCATACGTCACCACGGGAATCAACACGTGTCTGAAGATGTGTCTCGAAACAACTTCTTCTCTAACCCCTCTAGCATAGTAAGCCGTAACCATCTTTGAATCTTTAATCCTCAGCATGTTATTCAGTGTAAGCCTCGTAAAGGGTCCCGAGAGGACAAGCCCCAGCGTGAATGCCGGTAGAATGAGGTGTCTAACGGCATCCACGAATGCGGGAACATTAAACTGGAGGAGCGAGTCTATAGTGTACAATCCCGTTATAGGTTTCAAGTAAAACCCAGTTGAAATCCTCCCGCTAGAAGGCAAAACCCTAATCCACTGTGAAAACAGCAACTGGAGAAATAGTCCGAGGGCCGGTATGAATATAACATAGGTGATAGAGCCGAAGAGCCTTGTGAAATCCCTAACCCATACCCTCCGGCTTCTCCCAGCCAGGTATCCCATACCAACCCCTATTAAGAGGCTGAACCCCATTGCCCATATGGATAACTCTATCGTTGCGGGAAGCTTGTCAACTATATCGCTGGCTATTGCCCTCCCCCTAATGATCATTGACTTACCCATATCTCCCCTGAAAAAGTTGAACAAGTACTCAAAGTACTGCTGGTATAATGGTTTGTCGAGACCCAGCTCCTTCATTATTGCCGTCAATTGTTCCTCAGGGATGTTCTTAGTCCCTAGTGCCGCTAGAACTGGGTTTCCTGGAAGAATCCTTAAAACTATGAAAACCAACGTGTAGAGCACAAGAATCGTCGGAATAATGAGTAAACCCCTCACCAACACGTAGCGCGCAAGACCCATTCAACAATCCCCGTCAAACATTTACAGGTTATTCAAGGCTATCTTTATAACCTCAGGAGTATTAAAAATCTACATGGCGTGGGATATGAATAAGAAGATATTGATAGTAATAATCCTACTTATAGTAATCGCCGCTGGAGTCGGCATATATATATACACTCAACCAGCGCAACCGACTGCAGCAGAGAGAATAGTTATAGGGGTAACGGATAAAGTAACGGATTTAGATCCGTCAAATGCGTATGATTTCTTCACGTGGGAGATACTATCTAACGTGATGGAGGGTCTCGTGAAATACAAGCCGGGAACAGATGAGTTAATACCAGGGATTGCTGAAAGCTGGACCGTCTCGGATGATGGAACTGTATGGACTTTCAAGTTGAAGAAAAACGTCTCATTTTGCGATGGGAGAAGTCTAAAAGCGGAAGATGTTGTGAGGAGTATTGAAAGAGTCATGAGCATAAACGGAGACCCCGCCTGGCTTGTCACTGACTTCGTAGCCAACGTAACCGCGCTGGACGACTACACGGTGAGGTTTGAACTAGCTACTCCGGCAAGCTACTTCCTCGCGGTAGCTGCAACGCCCCCATACTTCCCGGTGCATCCAAGCTATCCCAACGAAATAGTGAGCGATGCGACGTGGGGAGGAGCGGGGCCATACTGCATTGCCGAGTTTAAACGAGACGAATACATAGTGTTGAAGGAGAACCAGTATTATCACGGCGATAAACCAAAGACGAAAGAGATAGTTGTGAAATTCTACAGGGATGCAACATCACTGAGGCTTGCGCTAGAGAACGGAGAGGTAGATATTGCCTGGAGGACTCTCAGGCCCCAAGACTACATAGACTTGCAGAAAAACCCGAACTTGGTTGTCAAGAGCATACCGGGAACATTCATAAGATACATCATCGTGAACGTCAAAATGTCTCCCGTTGACAACGTGTTAGTGAGAAAGGCGATTGCCGCGGCGATAAACAGAACCGAGATAGCTTCAACAGTCTTCTACGATACCATGAGCCCGCTCTACAGCCTAGTCCCAGTTGGCATGTGGGGTCACGTAGATGCTTTCAAGAATGCTTATGGGCCCGGCCCCAACATAACTCTCGCGAGACAACTCCTAACTCAAGCAGGCTACAGCGAGGAGAACAAGCTAGTCATCGAGCTCTGGTACACGCCGACACACTATGGTGACACTGAAGCCGATGTTGCAACTCTGTTAAAGAACCAGCTAGAGGCAACGGGCATGATAACCGTTCAAATCAAGAGCGCTGAGTGGAGTACATACGTAGATAACGCGAGAAACAACAGGATGATGCTCAGCTTGTTCGGCTGGTATCCAGACTACATAGACCCGGACAACTTCTTGACCCCGTTCATGAAGACGGGTGCGAACAAGTGGACGGGTTCACAATACTCCAACCCGACGGTTGATGAACTGCTCAACCAGGCCCAAGTCCTCGTAAGCGTTTCAGAGAGAACACAGCTGTACGCTCAAGTACAAAACATATTGGCCGAGGAAGTACCCTTCATCCCATTGCTACAAGGAAACTTGATGATAGTCTACTACAAGAATGTTCATGGAATAATGATAGGGCCGCCAATGCTCATGCCGTATTCAACCATTTACAAGACAAGCCCCTAATTTTTTTTCTACACTATACTTCATTTTTCCTTTAACCCTATCAGAGGGCAAAGCAGATATAGATTAGATTTGACACGTGTCAAATTTAAAAGGGGTTTCAAGAATAACTCAAATCGTGAGAAACATGTCAACAATAGGCCGAGAGAAGATAGAGATAGTTAAGCAAATACTCAAGAAGATACACCAGGGCGAAGATTTCTCGAAGCTCAAAGCGGAGTTTGAGAACGTATTAGCGCAGATCTCGCCTTTCGAGATAGTTTTGATTGAGCACGAGCTTGTTAGGGAAGGTGTATCTCTTAACGAAATACTAAAGATGTGTGATATTCACCTGGAGCTTTTCAGAAAATCATTAAGCGAGAGAGAGTTAAGGGACGTGCCTCATGGGCATCCGCTGGACTTGCTTATGAGGGAGAACGAGGACATCTTGAAAACCGCTGAAGCACTAGGAGTTTACACAGGGGGTTTAAAGAGGGCGATCGATAACAGCGAGGACACCAATATAGGATTGTTGTTAAGCAATATTAGAGAATTACTATCCATCTTAAAGAAGAATCTCAGAAACCACTACAGGAAGAATCAAATGGTCTTATTCCCATATCTCGAGAGAAGGGGTATCGTATCCATACCTAGGGTGATGTGGGGGAGGGAAGACCAGGTACTAGTTAAGATAAGGGAGGTTCAGGCCGAGATCGAGAAAACTATCTCAGGGTTCGACAAAAAATCGCTCGACAGCATCGTAAACACCATTTCAAACATGGTCAAGGAAGTCGTCGACCTAGTCTTCAGAGAGAATAAAATCCTCTATCCGGCCCTATGGGTGATCCTTTCCGAAGGCGAGTGGGCGGCAGTGGACGAGGTGGCTGGGAGGCTAGGGTACAATATTAGTGTGGGAAGACGTGAATGGTCTCCCAGTAGAGAGCCGAAATACCCGCATGAGGTTGAAGCAGGAGTGGTTGAGGAGGGGCTAGATAAGCTTCCCGAGGAGTTCAGGGAAGTTCTCGCATCAGGACACACGACCCCCGACGATTACGTGATAAAAAAGGAGGGGGATATAGAGTTTGAGACAGGTTTTCTAGGAAAGGAGGAGATTGAAGCGATATTCAAGTCTCTGCCGCTGGAGGTAACCTACGCTAACATTGATAGAAGAGTGAGGTTCTTCAGCGAGAGTAGTATCGCTGGAGGCTTTCCAAGAGCTAAGACTATCATTGGAAGGCGTCTTGAATATTGTCACCCGCCGAGGCTGGAGAACTATGTGTTGAAAAATATTGAATACTTAGTGAAGACTGGAGAGAAATACAGGGTTTTCTGGACGAAGCTGGGAGATAGGATCATAAGGGTAATGATAGTGGCTGTGAGAAACTCTAAAAACGAGCTACTTGGAGTTCTCGAAGTAGTAGAGGACTTCACAGACATCGTCAACAACCCTGAGGAGGTAAAGAGGAAGATAGTGGTGCTCTGAAAATGTCGAGAGGAGTGTTCGAACTAGCATCAAGGTATGTCGAACCATCCATTAAGAGGGCGATCGCTTTAAAACTTTTTGAGAAGAAAATCCCCCCGATAGAGATATCTAGGAGGCTTGAAATCTCCCCATCCCTTATCTCGAGATATGTGAAGGGGGAGAGAGGGTTGTTTTTCGACCCTACTTCAATACCGGAGCTTAATTTAGAGTTGGATGCGTTGGCTGAGAAAATTGCGCTCGGGCTGGTGAGAGGATATGAACTACGACTCGAGATTGCTCGTATAGTTCTGAAGGCGCTGTCGAGTAAGAAGTTGTGTAGACTTCATAAAGCTGTCGACAATTCCGTAGATCCACTAGGATGCGATGTCTGCCCGTCTCTTTTTAAAAACGCCAGTTAGGGGAGGCTATGCCTCGGCAAGCCCGATGAGCGCCTTGAATCTCCCCTCTCCCTTCATATCGCTCCAGCGGACTATCAGTCTAACAGTGTACTCTCCGCCCTCAATAGTTAACGGCACATCATAACCAGGGATGACTACTAGGATTCTTGCACACGAAGCATTTCCCACCACTATCGCGCAGGGCATGCCTATATTATAGCTGACGTTGCCGTTGATGAGGAGGTTGAAGCTAATGGATCCCGAAAACACGCCCTCAATCTCGACAAGGCGGGCAAAAGCCCTCACAGACACCGGGTGTTCAGTCCTTAGATATCCTAGGTCGTACTCTGCATAGCCCTCCGAGGAAGTAATGTTTAAGATAATGGTGCTAGACAAGAGAGTAGAGCCCACTTTAACATACCCCTCTAATCCAATTCTCACCAACACTATAGACGCGGTCGCAGATGCCAAGACCACGGTTAATAGTAAAACCACAAGCTTGCTCATGAAGAACACGTGATGTATTGTATATAAACACTAATTTAAACCTAAGTCGAGCGAGCTGAGAGTAAAAATATAAAACGAGAAACAATACTAAAACACAAGAGGAGGGCCCGTCGCCTAGCCAGGATAGGGCGCCGGCCTTCTAAGCCGGAGGCCCGGGGTTCGAATCCCCGCGGGCCCGTTCAAATCCGGTTGGAAATCGCGCCGGCCACTTATTTTATCCATGATGGAGGCCCTGATGTTCAAATCGTTTATAGTAGTTCACTGGTCTCTCATGATAGTGGCAACAGCGTGAAATAGCATTTTAACTAGTTTTAGATTTATCATATAGGGGTGGGTTTTTGACCAAATATGTTTACATCTCCCTAGTCGGCACCTCTATTCTGAGAAACCTCGGCAACCAATTAGAGGGTTGGAGAAACAAATATCAAGACATCAGTAGTTGGCACAACATGAGGCTTGACGATCCCAGAAACATTTATCCACAAGGTCTTCTATGTAGGTTGAAGGACTTGGAGCCATCGCTTTTCAATGAGATGATAAATAAGACTCTAGAGATGGGGGAGAAAGCCTCTGCCGAGGCTACCGGTATAGTTAAAATGTCAAGCCTGCTTACACATCACCGAAGGGAGACAGAGGTAGTACTGTATCCTACTTCATCCTGTTCCAGCATTCTCTCGGCCGAGCTGAACGAAACCCTGCTCAAACAACTGGGGTATGGCGTAGTCAGAGTCAAAGTGCTTGAAAAACTTGGTAGGTTCGAAAGCTTTGAGGACGGACTTGTGGAGCTTCTCGATGAGGTCACCAGCGAGATCGATAAGGCAAGTAGTAAGGATACTCCTGTCTATATTAACGCTAGCCCGGGCTTCAAAGCCGAGTCTTCCTTCCTAGTGATCGCATCCCTACTCGCCGGGGCCAAGGGCGTGGTATACATCCATGAAACTTTCCATGAACCCATCTTTATCCCAGCAATACCCATCAGCATAGATGAAGACTTCGTGAAGAAGGTGAAATCGCTTAAAGATAGAATCCCCCTCGAGGCGTGGGGCTCTATCGAGTCTGATCTTAGACGAGAGCTCGTTGATCGCGGGATCGTAAAGCATGTGGAAGGATATTATGCTGTACGACCATGGATTAGATCTCTCATCGAGAAACTGGAGGCATCAAAGTCTAAATAGCTGTCGCCGCTTTCAGCGCTTAATCAAGATCTCGCCGGAGATGCCAACGCCTTAAATAGCGAAACATACATTTTGAAACATAGGAGATTTTGGAGAGTAATGTAGTGCGAGAGATCCCAGCATGAAATCTCTATACCTGTTTACCAGAGATCTAAGAGTTGATGATAACAGGGGTTTATGGGAGGCCTGCGCTAGGGGCGATAAGATCGTACCAGTCTACGTGCTCGACCTTGAACAACTAGGTGATAGGGGAGTACACCCTGGGGACCCCCGATTCACATTTATTCTACAAGCTCTCGAGAGAATAAGTCAGCACACGCGCTTGAGAGTATTAACCGGTAGATTCGACGCTGTCATGGATTACTTGCTTGGAAAATACAGGTTTGAGCGAGTTTACGTAAGTTATCCCCACACCGAGGTTGATAGAGAAAGAATTCAACGGTTGGAAAAGATTTGCGAGGGCCATGGTGTTAAGCTTTCAGTAATCTGGGATAATGTCCTAGTAGATTATACAAAGATAGGGGAAACACGACAGTTCACCAGCTTCTACAATAAGTGGAAAAAGCTAGTGGACGACACAGTTGTTGAAACTCCACCACGGGAAAAATTCACTGAGATCGATGAACCAGGACTAGGTGAGGTTATAGAAAAGAACAAGTGGAGAGTTGAGACGGGAGCGTCATGGAGCATCGCATACCTTGCGAAAAGGCTACTTGAGTTCGATTTTTCAAAATATGCTACGACCAAGGATTATCCTGGAACCGATGGAACCTCCCGGCTGTCACCATACATTTCACACGGAATAGTCTCGGTAAGAACTGTTTACCACAAGGCTAAAAGCGCGTCGGAAGAGTTCGTGAGACAGCTTGCCTGGAGGGAATACTACTATTACCTAATGCATAGGTATCCTTGGATGAGAAGCCTGGAACTTAAGCCGTCTATGAGAAACTTGGAGTGGAGTCTAAATGAAGACTTGTTCAAGGCATTCATTGAGGGAAAAACAGGGTACCCGATAATAGACGCGGGAATTAAGCAGTTGAAAACTGAGAACTGGATGCATAACAGAGTTCGATTGATCGTTGCAAGCTTTCTAGTCAAAGACTTACACATCGACTGGAGGCGTGGAGAGGAGTTTTTCAAGAAGTATTTAATAGATTTCGACGAAGCACTCAACGTTGGCAATTGGCAGTGGGCAGCCTCATCCGGCGTGGATCCATTACCTATTAGGATTTTCAACCCTATTCTACAGTCCGAGAGGTACGACCCACAATGCACGTACATCAGGAAGTATATTCCGGAGCTCGGGGGGTATAAGTGCGAGGAACTCCACAACCCGTTGAAGCATCGGCTTAAAGGTTATTTCGAGCCCATCGTGGATCACTACTTGGCTGTTGAGGAGTTCAAAGACAGAGTTTTCAAGAGGAGAAGTTAGGAAGCACGAGGATCTTTCACCTCTGGCATTTTGGGCACATGAAGGTCTTACGCTTGTGCGGCTCCTGCCTGTAGTACTTAATTCGCGACCCGCACCTAGGGCAAACCCCATTGTATTTATTGTAAATTAGGAGAGCATTCTTCAACCCTTCTCCCATAATCAATCTCTCCAGGAACTCTTTGAAGAGAGCCTCCACAGCATCCAAGATCGCTTGCAACTCTTCATCACACAAACTCTCAACGGTTCTCTCGGGATTCACTCCTGCTCTAAAGAGAACCTCATTCCTCAAGATATTGCCAATACCTGCAATAACGGATTGATCTAACACAATAGATCCTATCTTCTCGCCGCCCCTGCGTCTTAGCCTCTCCATTACGATAGCCCTATTCCACCCGGGTTTATAGGGATCCGGGCCCAGGGTGCTCTTAAGCCAGCTCACTATCTTCTCGGCATAGTCTACCTCCACGACTGGCGTGTTGAATCCTACTATACGGTATTCATCGAACTCAACGTTGACTCTAACCTGTCTCTCAGGTCTATTGTGTTGCTCATCAATCTTGTAGAGCTTCACGGTACCATACATTAAAGGATGAATTCTGATAGAATACTCACCCATGAAGAGCAGTATGTTCTTCCCGTATGAGTCAGCCCTATCAAGCTTTTTCGAAACCAGGTTCTCAAGCGGGACTCGTATTCTCCTTGAGCGAATAAATACGTTTTCAACCCTCCTGCCCGCTAAGCTCTGATTTATTAACAATGCTATTGCCCGTGCCTGAGGGCCCTCCGTCAAAAATGCATCCCTCGGTCTCGCTTATCAGCATACGTCCGCGTTTTAAAAAGTCACGCCAGCTGAGCTAATGTTAAATCGTCATATACGTATACTTCCTTGAACAAACCGGAGTCGAGGAGCGCGTCCTTAATCCTCTCCACAATTGTGCTCCAAAGGGCGTGGTTCAAGAATTTGCAGAACCCGCACCCCGGGTCACTGTCCTTGAATCTTACGAAGACTATTATTTTCTCTCCATCCCTGGATACCCTCATCCTTGACACGACGCTAGACGATACCACGTCAACGTCGAATCCGGGTACAACGACCCTCCGTAGAACCCTCTCGGCTTGCTCTACCTTTTCATCTAAATTCAACATAGTAATAACCATTGATAACGATTCATCCTGGTTCTGAGGTCACTCGGCCTCGCTTAATACGACTATTCCTCGTGGATCCTTAACTCTAACAGCCATGGTGCTCCATGCCCTAAACACATGAAACCCGTCCTCGGGGCCAATATAATCAACCACACCGTCACCTCCCACTACAACGTCGAAAACACTCGCGTCAGCAGCAACCAGTAATGCCTTATTCTCAGGAACGGCATCGCTAACCACGATCTCATTAACTATTGATTTAACCCTCTCCAAATCCATAACCCCGGTCTTGTCGCTTACATTCAATAGTTTCACATACTTGGACGGGTGTACTAGGAGCATTAGGGGGCCTCTTAATCCACTCTTTAATAACTCGCCAACCGCTGAAGCCACCTCAACAACTGATGCGCCCGGGGTCTCCCAGGAGCTCATTTTCATTCTCACAACGAACTTATTGCTTATCAGGGATTCTACGATGAGCTTATCCTGGGCAACAGCCAACTGTCTCGCAGCCAGGTATAACTCCGGGGCATCGAAGACTCGGGTCTTCTCATAGTAGTCTAATGCCTTCTGAGGTATTTTGAATCTCACAGAGATCTCCTGGAGGACAGCTATCCCCCTCTCTTCTCCTCCTCCCTCCCTGACCATAGGGTAGGGGACGCTCTCAACACCCCGTCCAACCACCACTCTCGGTGATTTCAACGCCACGATCCTCGAAGCGTTCAATTCGCCCGTGAACCGCCTGATTAATTCCTCATTAAACGTGCTCGGGGAACTTGATTCACTGGATTCCCTCACCTCAAGCTGGGAATTACCGGGGATGCCCGTAAGCTCTGTTACCTCCCTGCTTCCTTTTTCCAGCTCCATGGATTGCTCGGTGTCGAAGTGCTTCAATAATGCAAGGAACTCTCCGACATGCGTCTTCTCCTCTCTAGCTATGTCTTCGAATACTTTCCTCACATTATCATCGGTAACCGATCTCGCGATCTGAAGGTAAAGACTTATCGCATCTAGCTCGGCTATGATCGCGAGCCGAAGAGCGTCGAGAACTTCATCCTTAGTAAGTGTTCTACTTATTGGAAGTTCTAGAGGATGTTTGGACAACATACTTTCAGCCTTGTTAGTTTAATGATTATTCGAGGTAATAAATCTAATCCAAAAATAAATTATTCGATAAAGAAGACCGGTGTGGAATCAGTTTAGATTCAGGAGAGGATTCTAACTGTTTCTGCACATCCCGGAAAAGAAGGATGTCCTGCTGAGGAGTTTTAAAGGAGAACAATGAATGGAATGTACACGAATAGATTAGTGATCGTCACTATGGAGCCCGCCTTAAAGAACTCTATGAATGTGAGAGACTTCTTTCCACGTTGCTCAACCACTTCGAGCAGGATGATGTTTGATGCCGCGCCTAGTAGTGTGAAGTTGCCCGCGATAGTGGAGGACATCGCCAGCGTTATCCACGCGTTCACGTCTGAGCCGGTATAGCCCAGGTTTTTCAAATACTCGATATAGAGACTCGTGAATGGAACGTTGCTGAGAAACTGGCTCACGATAATAGATGTTCCAGCGATCCTGAATATTCCATCAATCCCAACGCTTTTCTCGGCTAGGAAGAGATTGAGCAGTGGGGTTAAAACCCCGCTCCTCCAGATCCCGTTCATGGTTATGAACATTGATATGAAGAATATGATAGTCCCCCAGCCAACACCCTCGAGGATTCTTCTCGGCTTCTTAGAGAGAATGTAGCCGAGAGAAGCAGTTACAAACGGGATCAGCCCTCTCTTCCCAACGTGTGGAAGCCCATACGTCTCGAACAAATCGTTCAACACGAAGAGCATTATAGTAACAGTGAACAACGTAACTCCTAGGATTGCTTCCCTCCTATCCTTTATCCTCTCGGTTGGGACTAAGGGGATAAGGATCTTCGCGTTGCTCACCCTATAGAGCTTGATGAGGACAGCAGTTGTTACAAGGAGGTTTATAATCGTTGGAATGGCGAGCTTAACCGTGAAAGCAATGAACGGAGCGGGCATGCCCGAGGACGAAGATATCAACATGTTCTGGGGGTTCCCGACGGGCGACATGACTGAGCCTATTGTGATGGAGAAGGCTATTAGTAGAAGGAGAACCTTGAGATCAACGCCAATCGCCCTTGAGATGGATAAGGCTACAGGGGTTCCCATAAGAGTTAAAGCATCGTTCACAGTGTACGCGGATAGAAGTCCGTAGACTAGGGATAGTGCAAGGAGAATCTTGTATCTTGTTTTGAACCTTGTGACGAACCACATGGCCATCAAGTCTATGACTCCGGAGTAGTCAAGGATTGAGACAATGCTGAACATCCCTATAAGAAATAGGATTACATCTAGGTTTATGAGAGAATCGATCTCATCGAGCCTTACGATTCCCGAGATGACTACTATGAACATGGCAAACGACATTATGCTCCAAACCGGTAGCTCGGGCCTCTTGCTCCTAGCCACCAGCATAACTACCAGATAGCAGATGACCCCGAATCCTATTGCAAAGTTGACGTCCATTCATCCTCATCAAAAACATAGTAAAATTGGATATGAGTTTATAAGAAAAACGTTGACAGCTTTTCAGACGTTTCATCCGAGTAGTATTGAAAAATCCCTCGGTCCCACTGGCATGTCGCGACTCAAGCATCAGCCAATCTTAGAAATCATTTCCTCCCAGCTATAGCCCCGCCAATCAAGCCTCCGATCCCAGCAAGTATAGCTGTAAAAATGAATAGTAACGTAACTACTATTCCGAAAAAACCTCCGATCACCGCCCCGAGAAATCCGGCCAATAGCCCTCCCAAGAACGTGAGCAAGATTGTCAACAGGATGCCTCCCAACAATCCCCCTATAAACCCGGCTAGAAAGCCCCCGCCCGCTCCTTTCTTTGCTATTAAGCCCCCCACGAAGCCTGCAATAATTGGACCTATCATAGGTACCCATCCGATAAGGACTAGTAACACGAAAGTTGCTAAAATTCCCCCAGCATAACCCATTTCACATCCCTATATTACTAATGCTTTCCAACGTGATAAGCTTTGAGCATGCGCGAGAACTCTTGAGACCACATGGAGAGATAGATTGAACCGCTGAAAACCGCTTTGACTAAGGCCGCAGTCTTTGAAGGAGTTTCATATTGCTGAAGCGAAAACCACGTGTTCCCGTGTTTTTAACCGGTCCGCCCAGGATCATCTTAGGGGTGGCTGGAGTGATCGACTCTCCGAGAAACCTCGAAGACTTGTTGAGATCCTTGGAGAGAATACAGGAGGTCTCACTATTAGCGTTTCTCTCCATAGAGTTAATCTATACCGGCTTCCTCATCGTCATAGTTGGCCCTCCATTAATCAATGCGCTGACGAATGGCGTAAAACCACCGACTCTAAGTTTTCTAAGGGCTTCCGTTGAAAAATACATCGGTATATCCTTCCTAGGTTTAATACTGATTTTCGCCGGAGTGATCATCTTCACGCGAGCTGTGAGTGAGGGTCTGATCCACGGAGTCGATGGGCTCGGTGATTGGAGCCCAGAGTTTAACAGTAGTGCAAGACTCCTCCACCTCTTAAGAATAGGTGTAGTTGTGAGCTTCGTGGGATTGTTAGCGATAATCGTTGGAATATCGAACCCGCTCCTGTCCGCGGCAGCCTTATTAATCACGGGCGTAGTGATGCTTAATCCGAGACTAAATGGTTCGAGGCGGGAATACTACAGCAAGTACAAGCCGACACCTTATTGCGCAAGAGTTTTCACTGGTTCAACACTCATAATGCTCGGAGTCCTAACATATATTTCAACGCATAGCATCTTCACGGGAGCGATAGCGATACTGCTGGGCGGATTTCTCCTACTCCTTTCGAGCATTGGGCTGGCAACACTCTTAATCGGGCTGGATAAGGCGTTCAAATCCCCTGCACTCTGGGTCGCGAGCGTGATATCCATAACGGTGGTGTTCTTGCCAATAACCTTTTTGATGATGTATATTGAAATACCCGAGCTCGCGAGAAAAATAGAAGCAGGTCTAGTCCCGGTTGTATGAGGGGGTACACCATTCTTTTTAGCACATCACAGCTCGTTCTCTAACGAGGACAAGTTCCGTTCAAAGAACAAAACCTTGCAAGGGATCTTTACGCCTCATTGAAAAAGCGGGACAATTTACGCATGGTTTTATATGAAGAAAAAATTATATTTTTCTTCTACCCGGGGAAATCGATTTAGCTAGAAGGCTGTAGATTACCAGTGTTGATATTACTCCAATATACCAGCTTAAGCTGGTTGGGAACGGCAATGGTCCTAGCATTACTAAGTCGCCTATCGAATAGCTGAAAGCATATATTATTATTACTGATATGACGTAGGAGGCTATTGCAATCAGATTATACCCGTTCCTGTACCAGTATCCCTCGGGGCCATTGGTGTACAGTTTTTCGAGATCATAGTTCTTGTTGACTATGAAGTAGTCTGCTATCATAATGCCAGCTATGGGGCCGAGGATAACGCCGTAATTGCTGGTGAAAGCTACGACGTAGTTCAGTATATCTGGACCCTTCTCCACTGCCCACCAGGGAGCAAGAAGGAAACCCACGACTCCCGCCACAACTGCGGCTTTCATCCACTTCATCTTGAAGCACGTTGTCAATACGTTAACTAGAGCGGGGATGTTCGCAGTTATGTCAGTGCTAAATGGTGCAAGTGAGGCGAAGACTTGTCCAAAAATCACTGCTAGCACTCCCGGGGCAGTGTACAGGACTATCTCCTGCGGCGTCGAATAACCCGTGTGGAACGTTAAATAGTAGCCGAGGATCGAAGCGATAACTGACGTTAGGACTATCCCCACTACAGGTCCTATGATAAGCGCCCTTACGCCTCTCCTACCCGAGTGCAAACCCCTAGAGAGGTCCGATATATTTAGGCTCATAGTTGCCCAGAAGTTTGTCTGAATAGCTAGATAGGTGGCAAAGTTCTTCGATAAGAAGCCCGCTTCGGTCTGTGGATAGTTGATGCCGTTCTGACCCGAGAGTTGTAGTGCTAGCCATATGAAATACGTTATTAATAAGGGGCCAGTGATGTTGACGACTCTTGCGATCATTGCAAGCCCCTTGGCCGTTACCAGGGTTGCGAACAAGATGTATAATGCTACAACAAACGCGACATACCTGAAGGAAGTCGTGGCGATAACCGTAGGGTCTCTCCCGGCGAACCCGAAAATGTATAATGCTACCATTAGCATCGCCAGAGACCCACTGTAGGCTTCAATACCATACCATCCGGCGCCGACTATTCCTCTTAAAACAACTGGAATCCGGGAGCCCTTGAACCCCCAGCTGGGACGTAGCTGAACCGGGTATGGTATACCGTATTTTACTCCGGGAAGACCGTTTAGGATTAAAACAATAGTTGTCGCCAGATTTCCGAGTAATGCTCCAACAGCGACTTCAACCAGGCTTAGCCCCAGCGACAATCCGATCGACCCAAGGAAGAATAGCGGTATACAGACGTTCATGCTGAACATCATCCAGGTGAAGGTTGCTGTGCCATAGATTCTCTTGTCCGAAGGTATCGGGAGAAGAGATTCGTTTTCAACATACCTTTTAGCCAGTAGTTTTTCTCCAGGCAAAAGCCCACACCAAGTGATGGTAGATAAGGTATTTAAACGTCGCGCTTCACCACTAAATACGCAGTACTTGTAGGACGATGATCAGATGAAGGATCTCACCCTTGGAGCAGTTGAACAATTTCGCTTAATTAATATATCCTCGCCCCTAGATACATAGTTTAGAAGTGGAGAGGGCTGGGATGGAGGAAAATCCCCCTAGGAGTAGGAGGGCTCTCGCACTCCTCACGATTGCGTTGATCCTGTCAGTGGTTCTAACAGTACTCATCCTCAGGGGTTTTTACCCCAACATATTCAACCTTGGGACCGGGGGAGTTGGTTCTTCAAAAAGCTTCTGCGACTGGTTCAGAGAGAAGCACTTGTCAGTGCTCACCAATTTCGACCCCGGGCTGAGGGAGGCATCCATAAGTATGTTAAACGAGTACAGTAATCCCGAGATAATACTGCAAAATACGAGCTATTACATCCCCGCGGGGAGAAGGGTGAGCATTTCCTTTTACGCCACGTCAGGAGCCACGATATCTTTATACATAACAGTCCAGAACTACGATATTATCGTTAGAATCTATGATCCATCGGGGAGTTTAATACTATCTCAGAGGGCAAGTGAACTCTCCTATTCCTTTTCAGCGTTGTCAACAGGTACATATGTGTTGGAGTTGGATAACAGGTATTCGCTTAATACGGGGAAACAAGTCTTCGTCTCGTTGAAAGCCGTGGTCTCGCTCGATATAAATGACCCTGTCTATAAAACCATGGCTATAGCACACTGGGTTGGGTCGAATGTGAAATATGTGAGCGATCCTAACGGGTTCGAATACGTTGCCCCACCATTAGAGACGTTGAGAGTGAGGGCTGGAGATTGCGATGATTTTGCAGTACTATTAGCATCTCTCTACGAATCCATAGGCCTGGACGCCGTCATAGGACTCGTAGACACTAATGGGGATGGAGTCGTAGATCACGCTGCAGCCATGGTTTACTTGAACATGGATCCCGACTCCTTGTTGAATGCAATGAAGAAGTACGAGCTCGTTTTCAACGTCAGAATCAAGAGCTTGAGCTACTTCACCGGCATTAAGAATGTTTCAACGGGGTTATGGCTCATAGTTGACCCCCCTATGGCTGATGTTAAGCAAGAACCCTGGAGCATTAGTCATAGACCGTACAATCTTGACTGCATCATAGATGTCTACTTCAAAAGGTAGGATGGAAGACCTAGTAGTCCCTGCTACACAATAGTTTCTCAACCGTTTTCAAGACCTCCTCTTTGCTGACCCTAGCGATCTTCAGCGTTACGTGATCTGGCTTACCTCCCCCCTTAATGCCTAGGCTCCTCAAGGCTGATGCTATCTTAGCAAGATCGATGTTTTCTTCTCTTGCTCTAGCAGGGTCTATCGCTATCTCCATTACATCGCCTGAAAATAGTATAACAAGTATTTTATTCTTCAAGGATAATTCTTCGAGAACATCTTTGACTAGCTTCTCATCGACAACGGGGACTTCTATGCTAGCAAAGTCGACTCCACACAGGTTTTTCTTCTCCATTAATGCCTTCGACACGAGGTTGCGGGCTAAGATGCTCCTATACGAGGACAGCATGGATTCGAGCTCGCTGAGCTCTTCCTTAAGACTCTTAACTGCCGAGAGTAGGTCCTTCTGCGAAACCCCTAGCGTTGCTAAAACCTTATCCCTCTCCGCCTCCGTTGCTCTAGCAAGCTCAACCAGTCTGGTGCCGGCTACAAACTCTAGCCTCACAACACCGTCTTGTATCCTTTCAGCATTGATTATCTTGATCCCGCCTATCTCCGAAGTATTGTACAAGTGTGTCCCAAAGCAGGCTTGAGCATCCCACTCGGGTATTTCAACGATTCTCAACACAGGTGAGTAGACTGCTCCACCCTGATATATTTTCAGGCCATACTTGGACTCTGCCTCAAACTTCCCCATGTAATGGAACCTCAATGGTATCCTACTCTCGATTATCTGGTTAGCCAAATTCTCGATCTCAGCCACCTCTTCTTTGCTCAAAGGCTTGTGGTGAGTTATATCAAGCCTCGCTTTCTCAACGGTTTTCTCGGCACCGGCTTGCCACACGTGATCACCAAGGATCTTCCTTGCCGCTGCAAGCACAACATGCGTGGCGGTGTGATGGCGCATCAGCCTAAACCTCCTATGCCAGTCTAACCTGATTTCAACCTCATCGTTCTCCGTGAAATCGGGTTTCATGGAAAGCTCGTGAACAATCACGTTCCCGACTTTGCCGACGTATTTCACCGGGTAGGATTTTTCTCTAAAGATGATTTCGCCGCTATCATGGTCTTGTCCACCAGCCCATGGATACATTATCGTTCGATCTAGAATAACGTAGTTCTCCTTAACCCCGAGAACTCTTGCCCTCGCGCTCACTAAATACGGATCTTCATGGAATAACCGCACTGTTTCCTGGAAGCTCGTGGCCCACTTGACAAGGTCTTCAGGGAATTCGTGCTCTTTCTCCTTAATCAAGGGAACAGCAGAGTGTCTCTGAGCTATTTTTGAATAGAAATCACCTGGGACTCCAACCTCAATCCCCTTGCTACGAGCTCTTTCAACAACGAACTCCGGGGGTATGCCGTGCGAGTCATAAATCTCTACGAGGTCTTCCTCGGTGATAGCTTTCTTCTTCTTCAAGAACTTATCAACTATTTCGACACCCCTGTAAACGGAGTCTATGAACTTGTTCGCCTCGAGGGCAATGACGTCTAGGATGTAGTCTCTGTGCTTCTCGAATTTACCGTAGATGTAGTCGTTTTTCCAGTACTTTATCTGCTTGTCAACCAGCTCCTGCACAATACTTGAAAGCCTGTTCGGCTCAACGCCTAGTTTCACAAGATTACGTAACAGCCTCCTTATCACCAAGCGGGCTAGGTATCCTTCCCCACTATTTGAGGGAACTATCCCGTCGGAGAGCATCAAGCTGATCGTTCTAGCGTGGTCTAAACTCCCGTAGAGATATATTATCCTTGAAAATTCGTCGAGAAAGTCGCTGAAACCGTGTTCTTCAAGCGCCCTTAAGTAATCCGAGACGCCATTAAACTCCTTATCGCTTAAAAGGTATACCGCTTTTTTCAAGACGTCATGAGGAGGTTCTTCAACACCAATTATGTCTTTGTATTCATCAACCAGCCTTCCATATATCGCGTGAAAGCCCGTTGGAGACTTCTGAGTGAACCAAGTTATCCTTTCTATGCCGTAGCCACAATCCACGACTAGGACCGGGTTTTCAACGTACTTTCCATCAACGGTTTTATACATCATGTGGACTAGAGTGGCTAGCTCCATACCATCAACAAGTACCTCCGGTGCTGGACCCGCGTTACCTCCTCCTTCCCACCAGCCCTCTTTAAAGACCAAGTCCTCAAGGTCGATCCCTATCTCCTTGTTGAAGAATTCTATAGTGTTATCGATAATGCCCTCTACCCAGTAGACCATCTTACCTGGTTTGTTGAAAGCGTGCATTCCGCCCATTTCGAAGCTCGTCAAGTGCCTTCCGAAGGTCAAGCCAACATTGTCTATATCGCTTAGCCTTATCGACGGCTGAATAATCACTAAGGGGTTGTGAGGAGGATCCACTATGCCCTCCGTGACCGCAGGCTGAAAAACTATTATGGAGGCTATGTTGAGGTACAAATCATTTCTCCATCGCGCGAGAACAGGGTATGGATCGACAACCCCATGACCCTTTGAAACGAGGAAACTAATAAACTTCTCCCTGACCTCCTGAAGGCTGAGCGGTCTAACCCTCTTATACTCCTTGTATAGGAACTCATACTTGCTGCATGGACGGTCAGGACATGTCTCCCTTGGTACAACACTCCATATGATACCTTCCTCGCATTTCCTGCAAACATACTTCTCATAACCATATTTTCGAAGATAATCGAAACTTATCTCTCCGGGCATTGAAACACCTGTAAATACTTAGTAATACTTATGTCATCCTATGTTTTAAAGCAATGCTGGAAAACAGGGTTTGAGAATAGCGTAATAGGATTTGGATTGGAGAAAACTTTGGTGTGGTTTTAATTAGCCGAGAAAACCATTGATTATCCGAAGAGCGCGCTTAAACCCTCGGCAAGAGTCTCCTCGCTAACACCTTCCTCCTTCTTCTCCTCAGCCTCAGCAGGCTTCTCCTCCTTCTTAGAGGCTTCTTGAGCAGGAGCTGCCTGAACCGGTGCGGCAGCAACCGGTGCGGCCAGGGCCTGCTCCAGTACTTTAGCGATGTCAATATTCCTTAAAGCTGCTACTAGGGACTTGACTCTGACCTCGTCGACTGAGACGCCGGCTGCTTCCAAAACCTTCTTAATATTCTCCTCGCTTAACTCCTTCCCAGCCTTATACAGTAGTAGTGAAGCATATATGTACTCTATAGCTCATCACCCCTTCAACATTAAACATGTATCACATCTTAAATAGATGATGAGGCGTTTTAAAACTATCTTTTTCTCTATCCGAAGAGCGCGCTTAAACCCTCGGCAAGAGTCTCCTCGCTAACACCTTCCTCCTTCTTCTCCTCAGCCTCAGCAGGCTTCTCCTCCTTCTTAGGCTTAGACTCCGGCGCCTGCGCCACTGCAACTTTTACTTCGATCCCAAGCTCAGGAGCGAGCTTTGAAACATGATAGGCAAGCGCTTGAGCCCTCGACTCCGCAGTCTTCAACACGAGCTCCACAGTCTCCGGCGTTACATATCCTGCTTCAACAGCGATGGCTGTTGCCTGCCTCACAGCTCTTGATAGTGCTAGCGGGAGAACCTCGGGCTCTGGCAAGGCTAGCTCAACAGCTATTTTCAACGCATCGAGACCAGCAAGCTTGATCATTTCAACGTATTCATTAATATTCAATACAAGGTTTTCACCAGGGATTAAGACGCCGTCGTACGCGATTTTCAGCTTAAGCCTTATCTCCTTTAACGCTAGGCCAAGCTTCTGCAACAGGCTTGACAGTTCCGGGGAGACAACGTCGCCTGGTTTAGCCACTACAGTATCCTTTGCTACGTGTATAACGTTAGCCTGAACCTTTGTCTGTATTTTGAGCTTGCCGAAAACGCTCAGCATCGGCCCCGGGGGGATCCCGGTATTACCTTCTGGTATAACGATCTCCTTATCCGTCTTCTCACCAGGCTTGTAGTAATCCATTGTTACAGTGTTGTGTATCTTCATGGCCAAGTCGAACGGGTTCTCATTAGTGAAGAAGACAATGTTTTGGCCTGTAAGAACATCCCTAAATATCTCCGGATTAATTCCAGCCCTCTCAAGCGCTATAGCGAACAACTTCGGCTTGACAACTCTAACTACGGTCGTCTTCGCAAGCTTCTTTCTCAACCTCTGGATGTGGCTTGCTGGAACACCGGTTAAATCTCCCACTAAGAATGCTTTATGGTTTCTCAACAATTCTACTAACTCTTCCACCTGCTCGGTTTTCCATTTTGGATAGACTCGCGTTATTGCGGACATGCTACACCACCTAGACGGCCTCCACCGCTGGCCCCATCGTGGTCTTAAACAATATCCTGTCTACATTACCCATTCCAGCTGGGAGCTTGGACTCCAGTAATCCTAGTACACTGTTAGCATTCTCGACAAGGTCTTCCAGGCTCATGTCTTCCGTACCAATGGCCACTGACAGCTGGGGTTGTTCCTTGGTTCTAACGACCACTGAGTTCTCATACCTCTTGATAAGCATTGAAATGTCAGCTGAAGGAGGCATTGGAACAGGTGGCTTGCCACGGGGGCCTAGCGCTGGGCCCAGGACACGCCCAACCTGAGCCATGAGGTCAGTTCTCACGAGAACCCAGTCGCAACTACTTGCTATCTTCTTAGCCTGCTTCTTGCCGATCGAGCCGAGCTCGGCCGAGGAAATCACCATGAACGCGCCTGCAGACTTTGCTTTTTCAGCCAGTTCTCCATCAGCTACGACACAGATTTTCTGCTTTTTACCCCTCCCTTTCGGGAGGACGACTATCTCCCTTATCTTGCCTGCCTGGCTCTTCGGGTCGATGTCTCTCAGCACTACGATCATTTCTACACTCTGTTTAAATCTCCTACCCTTGCCTACTTCAACGGCTTTCGAGATGGCCTCTTTAAGCTTATTATGTTCTAGGGGCATTATTCGCCACCCTCCCATTCACTCTCATATTTTTTAAACAATTCATCGTAAGCACCTTCATCGATCAGTTTCTGAACATCCTTGGGATCCTTGCCTTCAACGGTTATTCCTATCGACCTTGCCGAGCCTAGGATGGTTTTCACAGCCGCCTTCAAGGTTTTAGCGCTAAGTTGCTCCCTCTTGGATAATGCTATCTTAATAGCTTGCTCCAAGCTGATATTCCCGATCTTCTGATGCCCTGGATCGCCAGTGGGCTGCTTAGCTCCTGCCTCCTTCAAGAGCAGTGCAGTGGTTGTTGGAATTCCGACCTTGACCTCGAACTTCTTCGTGTCAACATCTATTACTATCTCCACTGGAACGGTTAATCCCTCAAAATCCTTCGTGGCATCGTTGATAGCTTTGACGACTTCTGGAATGTTCACTTTGTAAGGTGAAAGCGTGGGACCTAGAGGCGGGCCGGGTGTTGCCCTACCTCCCTCCACCATGACTTTAATAGTTTTCTTCGCCACTCCTACTCACCTTTTTTAACTGGCTTCACGTAATCACTCGGAATGGATATAGGGATCGCGAAAGCCGCTTCTAAAATATTCACTGTAAGCATGTTTTTATTTCTATCTATTCCGGTTACCTGGGCCTTCATCCCACGGAAAGGCCCCCTTGATATCTCCACTATGTCTCCAACCGCTATTGACTCCACAACGGGCTTCGGCATGATCAGTTTTTCAAGCTCCTCAATAGAGACCTTAACTGGTCTTGAAGCCTTAACGTATTTTACCTCCGAGACCAGCTTGTACAGGTGTGCGAGTCTTTCTACTTCGAAGAATACATATCCTCTGATGTTCGGAGGAATGATTATGCTTGCGATCCCAGGGTCCTCTCCCTTGCTTAAAAGCTCGTCAACCCTTCGAGCTATGACTAATGCTACGTCAAGCTCTCTACCCATCGTGGTCCTCACGGCATATATCTTGCTCGTGCCGCCAACTCCTTCAGTCTCGCTCAAAAATCTTCACCCAGCTGGAGGCGGGAAAAGGAAAGTATAGAATAAAATCCTTATGACGAAAGATATACCTCCCACTAGAGCCAAGCCGAGCAGACCTAGTTTAAGGGAGGTCATGTAATCCTCCCTGCTGGGCTTCGTCGCGAGCATGATGATCTTCCTCCACATTTCAACCATTTCCCTTAAATTCATTGCTCATCAACTCTCCAAATCCGGCAAAATCTTATTGACGTATTCATAAACGTCAAACGGCTTTAAATCTTTATACTCTTGACCAACACCAACATATATGATCGGCTTCCCAATTATGAAGGCTATGCTGAGCGGGACGCCGCCCTGCTCATAAGCGTCAACCTTCGTCACTATAACCCCGTCGACTCCTACGGCTTCATTGAAAAACCTAGCTTGTTCTATCGCATCGTTCCCTGTCAGGGCGTCGACAACGAGAACTTTGAGATGAGGCTTAACGACCCTTACTACCTTCTTCAATTCGTTAACAAGATCAATGTCGACGTGCATTCTCCCAGCAGTATCTATTAGGAGCGTGTCAAAACCCCTACTAGAGGCGAATTGTATTGCATCGTAAGCCACCGACGCCGGATCGGCCCCATACTTCCCGGCGAAAACAGGTATCCCCGTCCTCTCGCTATGTATTTTCAACTGCTCCTGAGCCCCCGCCCTGAACGTATCCCCCGCTACCATTAACGGTTTAAACCCTTGTTCCCTGAGAAATACAGCTACCTTTGCAATGCTCGTTGTCTTGCCAACCCCGTTGACTCCTAAGAAAACAATCCTCGACGGCTTGTTAACTCTAGCGATCTCAACAAGATCCACTCTTCCAGCTTTCTCGAAGACTTCGACAAGGATGTTCCTTAATAGTGATTGCAAATCCTCCTTGCTCTTAACAAAGCCTTCATCAACAGCTTTCAAAAGCTTATTCGCTATTTCCTCGGCAACCTCGTAGGCGACATCACTGGCAACAAGCTCGAGCTTCAGCTCCTCGATAAGGGATTCAAGCTTCTCTCGCGAAAATATTATGGATGATGCTGAGTCGATGAACTTTTTAAAAGCTTCCTTAATCCTCCTGAACAACTACTAGCCACCAGTAGCCTGGCCTCCAGACTCGGCTTGCTTCTCAGCTTCTACATATAGCTGGTTTAGTATTCCCTGAAGGGCAGAGTACTCGTCCAAAGCTGTCTTGTATCTCTTCTGAAGCTCCTCCAACACTCTATTAACACCTGAAATCCTCTTCTCTAACACCTCCGCTGCCTTATCCTTGCTTGTCTTCAAGTAAAATCCGAATCCAATGTTGACCAGGACGCTCGAGGACCAACCCTCCTTGATAATCCCCGGTACTAGAACGCTCGACAACCTGTCAACGACGACATAGCCCTCGCCACCGTTTTCAGGTAGATTCTTCAAGGTTTCAGACGCCAGCTGGAGCTCCCGGTATTGGGTAACGTAGTTGTTGATAGTGTTGGATAAAACCGTGATGTATTCTCTAAGCTCAGTCGCCCTAGCTAGCAACTCCTCAACCGTGAAGCCTTTCTCACCGGCTTGCTTCTCGCCGCTCATGTTCTAACAATCCTCGTAGCATTCGCTAGCTCCCTAACGACATGATCCTTTGATTCTTCGGGACTAATCTCCGTGATGCTCTCAATCCTGATGTGATATTTTTTCAATTTATGCTTGCTTCCCAGTAGGCTGTAGATTTTCTCCAATGCATCTTTCTCGTCGACTGCCCTCACATCCTTCGTGAAAGCCTGCCAGGTGGGAAGCCTATCATGGCTTATGAGCATGTATCCCTTAACCCTGAAGGTTTTAGCCATACTCATTCAATCTCACCTCCCAAACCCCTCTTAATCCTAAGTATCTCGGGTCCTGTCGTACTTCCCCCGACGATTATGCCCTTATTATTAGCTAATACCCCGCTCCTTATATATGGTACGCCTGCGTTTACCGTTGCCCTCTCAGCTTTTATTTTTAAAACATCCATAAGTGCCTTTAGATCATCGCCCACGAAGCCCGGGTGTACGGCTCCCCCGAGATCATTGACTGCGCCGAGGCTACCTGGAATGGAGAGCTTCATCAAGTCCTTCTCCACAACCTCAACCCCCAGAAGGTCTGAGACCTGCTTCCTAACTTCTCTCTCAAGTAAAGGGCTCGAAATACAGCCTTTATTGTTGCATAAGAGCAGGTTGCCCAAGGCAGTGTGCTTCGTCCTCACAACCTCAACTGAGACTCCCATCTCACTAGCCTTAGCCCTGATATTCTCTAATTCCTCATCGAAAACTATATGAGGCAGGATGATGCCTTGGTCGTTCCCCCCTATGAAGACTCCATTGAGCAGAGTCCCTGCTATTCTCGCCTCAATTACCTCTACTTTCAACGTATCTCTGATAGCGGTTAAATCATCTCTCCCAAGCCCAGGAGGGACTATCGCGATCTTATTGTTTGAAAACCCATATACTCCGATATTGGAATTTCCGAAAAAACTCATCCTTATAATATCCATGATCACACCTACGGCTATTCAAGCTGGGATCAAGCAGTCGGGGAAGCCTTTTTCCTCGCTAAAAACACTTTGACAGTCTTGCTCTCCTTGTCGAACCTTACCTCCACTAAAACCTTACGGGGAGGTTTCTCCCGGCTCCTAGACCATATGTAATCGTTGACCCTTGGGTCCACTATTATCTTCTCGGCTTCTTTGAAGTGCCTTGCAACATACTTCTTCACCAACCTGACCGCTCTATCAGCCCTATTAGCTCTCCTCCCAAAGTATACCTTCTTCAGCGGTATTAGGTGAATACTCTTGACTATTTGACCCTGCTCGCTCATGAAGGCTCACCCTAGATATTCTTCAACTTACTTCGTCTCCAATTCCTCAGCCTGAAGCCTCTCCTAACCTTCCTCCTAGTTTTCACAGTAACCCATATTGGAATAGGCTTATTACTCTTCTCGGCGGCTACGAGCCTAAGCTTCCGGGCAACATGCTTGAACCGGGCCATTTAAACCACCTACTTCCTCTTAAACGTGATGCGAGTATCCCTTCGGGAGTGTTCATATAATTCTGATAAAATCCTCTTTAAAAATTCATCAGTAACTGGAACGGGGATCCGCCCCGACTGGGCTAAAGCAATGATTTGCTGCTCCAAAGCATCTGCAAGCTCTGGCTTTACAAGCCTAATATTGTTGAGCCTTTCCCTAGCCTCCGGCGTAAGAAGCTTCCTCAAGACCGCATCGATCTGAGCTCTCCGAGCTTGCTCTTCCTCCATTTTCTTTTTAAGCTCCATCAACTTCCTCTGCCTAATAGCCTCCAGCTCCTCGTCGGTATATCCATAGTCCTCCATGATTCCACCATTAAAAGGCTAGGCTGAAATCTTGACTCTAACGGACTCCGGAAGATACTTTGCCAGCTCAGGGTTTACCCTGGCCTCCTCAACGAGGACGTCGTAGGCAAGCCTATCCAGCAACGCCTTGCCTTGAGGAGTTAATACTCGACCTCTCCTAGTCCTTCTCACTAAACCCGCTGACTCCAGCTGCTGAAGGATCTTCCTGATCGCGTTGCCGGGGGCTTCGACGCTCCTTTCAGGTCTAACGCCTCTACGCTTCCTGCCTCCGTACTCCCTCCTCAACTCTGCCAAACCCGTGGGAGAGCCGTTCTTGTACAGCTTGCGTAGTATGCTAGCAGCCCTCTTGTACCACCAGTCCTGGTTGAAAGGCGGTTTCTCCTTATGAGACCCTGTCTTGGCGAAAGATGCCCACGGCGGAGGCTTCACCTCTGGAACATTCTCCTTAATGTAGGTAGCCAGCTTATCCAGCAACTTGTCCACGGGCGCTTCCAAAGCATTAACCATTCCAGCCACACCTGTAAGACTCTGTATTAAATACATCCTTTTTAATATTAATACCTAGGATTACCACGATCCCTTTTAACTATTATAAAAGTAAACCCCTTAACCTCCTTAACCTCCCCGCCCACCGCTTCAGCTAGCTTTTGGGCAAACTCCTCCCTGTCGAAATCCGGAAACGCCCTAGCGGATTTCAAAACCCTCACCTTGACTACTCCCTGTTTGTCAAGCCTCGTCTTAACCTCTTTAATTAGCGAATCAGTTACTCCTCTCTTACCTACTTGAACGTCTACTTTACCCCGTTTTCTCTCTTTCAACCTTTCCCTCACTTCTTCACCACGAACCTCCTCATCCATCCACACGCAAGGCATGATACCACAACTCGTGAAGACGATCCATCACTCCTAACTCTAACCCGGGACGTGACTCCGGGAATCAATGGTACTTTACATTGTCTACAGTATCCCCTCCTAATATACCTTGGCGGCTTCACTCTGGCTTTAGCAGAGATTTTAAGCATGATCTCGACATACCTCCTGGCGAGGTCTAGCTCGCCCTGCTCCACCCGCTTGGCAGCTAGGTCGTAGAGTAGTATTATCCTCTCCCTAGCTATCTCCTTCATGATGTTTACTCTAGACCTCGGCAAGACTGCGCACTCATCCAGCGGATTTTAGTGATACTATTTTAGAATCCTTGCTTAAATATACAGTGGGGTCTGTTGAATGTATAAACTAAGGATAGTGATTCTTGAGGCTGGACTAGAGCTGGTGCCTAAAAGCATCGCCAACCACCCTTCAATCCTAAAGAACGCTGCCAGGAGAGGGAAAAAACCTAGTGAAGTATTGCTAGATGTAAGCATTCATTACCCAGCGATGAAGAAGCTACCGGATAAGCTTAAGAGAGGGAGACCGGATATCGTCCACACCACTCTTCTCGAAGCCTTGGAGAGCCCGTTGAACAAGAAGGGGTTACTCGAGGTTTTTATTCATACGTACGGCGGGGATGTAATATTCATAGATCCTTCAACTAGAATCCCAAAGAACTATAATAGATTCGTTGGACTAATGGAGCAGCTGCTTTCAAGAGGCAGGACACCCCCCGACTCTCAAAGCCCGTTGCTTCGGGTCGAAAAACTGAATCTAAAGGAACTAGTTAGAGAGTCGAAAGCCAGGGGGTTATTGATTCTACGCGAAGAATGCAGCAGAATGAAGATAAGCAACGTAGCTGAAACCGCTTTGAAGGAAAACCTACTAGTTGGTATTGGGGGTTTCCCCCATGGAGACTTCAGAGATGAGACGCTGGGAGCCGCTGACTACTGTTATTCTATTTATCCAGAATCCCTAACCACATGGATAGTTTCTTCAAGGCTGATTTCATCCGTTGAATTCATGCTGGGTATTCTTTGAGGTTCTGATCAAAATATATCTTACTGTTAAAGATCCTGATCACTGTTCAAAGGAAGGGAAACACTTATAAGCTATACGGTGGAAAAAGAGAATTAAGAATAAGAGTTGTTTTCCATGCAGTTGAATTATGAGGAAAAACCGGTTAACGATCCATTAAAAGAGTACATATCTTGGAACAGCCTGGAGGTCAACGAGAACGCTAACAGGTACATGGGTCCAGGAAGCTTCTTCGCATGGTTGCTTGAAGAGAGGATCAAGCAAGAATCGATAGAGCTTCTTCCGAAGAAGATAGCTAGGGCGCACGCCAGCGGCTTAATATATATTCACAAGCTTCCCCACAGCGTTTACATACCATACTGTACTGGGCACAGCTTGAGCAGGCTTCTCAGGAAGGGTTTGAAGACTCCCACGGTCATATCCAGGCCTGCGAGACATCTTGATACCTTCGTCGACCACATAGCCAACTACTTGACTACTATGCAACACTACTTCACAGGGGCTCAAGCCTTCTCTAGCGTCGAGTGGTATGCGGGTCCTTTCATAAAAGCAGACAACCCCAGCGATAGGGCCTTGAAGCAACAGATACAGAGGCTGTTATTCAACCTTAATTATCCAACGAGAACGGGTCTTCAGACGCCGTTCACGAACTTCACAGTCACGATGAACGCCCCCAGGAAGATGATAGAGGGGGATAGAGCGGTATACAGCGGTGTTGAGGCCGGGGTTCTCGGAGAGTACGAGGAAGAGGCTAAGAGGTTTTTCAAGGCATTCGCTCAGATCCTCCTGGAAGGAGACTCCGTGGGTCAGCCGTTCACGTTCCCAATACCTACGCTGATGACGACTGCTAAGTGGATTTGGGAGGACTCTGAGATACATGAGCTCGTTTTTAAAGTAGCCAGCAAGAGGGGAAGCTTCTACTGGCTTAACACGAGGCTCGTGGACCCGGATGCAACTTACGCGATGTGTTGCAGGCTAAACATCCAAACCAACGAGTTTAAATACTTAGCTAATGGAAAAAGCTACTCTCTAACAAGCATTAAGAAGGACGTTGAAGAAGCTAGAGAGGATTTCTGGAGAAAGATTGAGAGGCAAAGGTTTGGCGGTTTGTGGGCAATGCCCGATGTCACGGGCTCGGTTAACGTGATAGATGTCAACCTGCCCAGGATAGCGCTCGAAGCTCAGAGCGAGGAGTCGAGGTTCTGGGAGCTTTACGATGAAATGCTCATGTTGGTCAAAGAAGGGATGGATTGGTTTAGGAACAGGTACGTGAGCATCATGAAATCGTCGCCGGGCTTCTACGGGATGATAGTGGAGTACTTGGAGGAATTCCCCTCCAGCCACTTCAACACTATAGGATTGATAGGTCTCCCCGAAGCCGTTGCCATATTGATGCAGGAGCCGAAGCTGTGGCTCGACGGTGCTAGATCAGACTGGTTGAAGGCTGCAGAGCTTATGAGGAAAATGGTTGAATACGCGACTAACAAGGCGAGAGAATGGATGATGAAGGACGGAGTGCCCTGGAACGTTGAGGAGGTCCCCGGCGAGTCTGCAGCCCCTAAGCTCGCCCTCAAGGATTTGAAACTATACCCGGAGCTGGCCGAGTACCTGCCGATGGAGCCACTATACAGTACGAGCGTAGCTCCATATTATACTGAGATGGACATTGCGGACAGGATCGAAGTCGAGGCTAGGGTTCAAAAATACTTTACTGGTGGAGTAATGATGCACTTGTTCCTTGGGGAGGAAGCAGACCCCGAGGCGCTAGCAAAGCTAGCGAGGAGGATAATGGAGAAGGACATAGTCTACTGGAGCTTCACCCCAGCTATAACACACTGCAACGACTGCAGCTCCACGATAACTGGTTTATACAAGTCCTGCCCCAAGTGCGGGAGCGAGAAAGTGGAAGTTTGGAGCCGGATAATAGGATATTACAGACCAGTTAGGAACTGGAACCCGTACAGGAGGAGAGAGTTCTGGCAGAGAAAACACTACTCCTTTTAATTTTTCAAACCCGTGCCGCATATACATCATTATAGTGTAGGCTTGAATAGAAGTACTCAAGGCCACTTATCTTCACTTCAACTATGGGTTTTCAATATCTTGTCTTCGAAGGGGACCACGAGGCGGTGTGACATTACTTCTCAGCTGGCTCACGATACCCCTGTCACTCCTCCTATGATAAAATCGATATGATACACAGGTTACTGGGAAGCTACCCTCCAAACTAAAGTATTAGGGGACCGGTTCTCCTGGGGTTATTAACACTCAAGTACCCCTACCCATCACGTCCGTTGTCTAGGCGTTGCTGAATTTAGAAAAACGTTCGCAATCACACCCATACCCCCTGAAACGTTAAACGCGAACGCAGGTTCAATATTAAAAGTATCGGGAAACGGATCGAAGAAAGGATAAAACCCATAGTAGACGAGTTCTGCTTAATCCTTGCATAACTTGGTTGTTATTTGGGACCGGTTGCCTCTCCACCACTTGTAATTTGGTGGGAAGGGCTTTGATTTAAAACCGATGAATTGTAAATCATTACGTTGATTGATGAGAAGGGTCGTGAGTTGTCTCGAAAGGATTTACTCACTTCGGGATGGAAGAGCGTCTCTCTAGTGGACGTTCACGCCTCAGTATCTTTCACGCTATGGTTATGTGGTTGCAACCTGAAATGCCCCTTCTGCCACAACTGGAGGCTTGCCGAGAATGATGTTGAACTCTGCAAATGGATTAGCGTCGACGAGGTTGTTGAAGCGTTAACCTCTTCAATTGGTCTAGTCGACTATATACACGTGACTGGGGGCGAACCCCTTATCCAGTGGAGGGGTTTAGTTAAGCTGTTTGAAAAAGTTAGAGAGCTCTCAGGCGTTAAGACAAGCTTGAACACTAATTTAACACTGGTAAAGCCGTTGAAGAAACTCCTCGAGAAAAATCTGGTTGACCATATCGCAACCGACTTGAAAATACCTCATCAAGAGCTCTACGGGCTATCCAGGCAAGCCTCCAACCGCCTTTGGAGCTTTTTCCTGGAGAATGTCAAGACTATCTCAGAGTACAGCGTATCCCTAGAACTAAGGGTTCCAGTATCTAGGCTTCTCAGTCCTGAGTTGCTGGAGGATACGGTACTTATTCTGGAAAAGCATCTGCGTAGGGTGAACGATTTGACAATTATTATTCAACCGCTTCTGGGTAAACCAGTTACCAATCCCAGGGACGTTGAATGGTGTGCTAAATACTGCAACGTGGGAAGAGGGTTTTTAGAGTCGTTGGCAGACGTGTTCAGAAACCACGGCTTTACAAGGATTGTTGTGGCGGAGAAGTAGGCTGGGGCTTCATCTCGCGTTGCTTCAACACCAAAGCTATTCCAGCGACCATTAACACGATGCCAATAACGATCTTAAAACGTTCATCAACCCCTATGAAACCCCAGGGCGAAATACTTCTCCACAACTCAGCGATAACGCTGAATATCATCAAGCCCCCTAGTACGGCTAGAATTATCCCGACAACCATTACGACAGCACCCTCCACGTTGACGCCGGGCTTGGATGGTTGTACAGTTACCCCTGATTGCTGTGGAACCGGTTCATCTGGAACTATGATGCATGCAACAACGTAGAGAATCAGCCCAGCCGGGGGACTCAGAATGGTTATTAAAACCCATAGAAGACGCACAATCGTTGGATCTATGTTAACATAGTGGCCTATGCCCCCGCAAACCCCGCAGAGAACTCTATTGCTCCTCGACTTGTAAAGCTTTTTTATCTCGCTCATTGTTATCACGTAATTTTTTATGAAAAACCTGCATAATAAGTATACTCGGTTTGGAGAGGTTCAGACGCAGGTTTTAAGCATGGAAAAGGTCTCTCGAGAATCAACGCCGAAGCATCTCCCACGAGTCAACCTCGTGGCGTGGCTCAACGAGTCTGAAAACATAATAGCATCATCGGCAAAGTTGACGATCACTCCCAAGGATTTTACGAGTATCATGGAAAGCCTGAGTCCCGAGAAGAAGAACGTGTGGATTAGAGAGCTTGTCTCCAGAGGTCATGGAAGCCCGCTCGAGCATAGCATTTACGTTTTCGAAGTCGTGTGCAGTAGAGCATGCAGCCACCAACTAGTTAGACACAGGCATGCCAGCTACTCCCAGTTGTCCCAGAGATACAGTGATAGATACTTGAAAGGCTTGGTTGAAAAAGCCTTCTCGGCAATGAGGGTTGAGTTTTCAGAAGACCCCGGCAGGATAAGCACGCTATTGTATAAACTCGTTGACGAGCTCGAGGATTTTGAAACGCTACTAGATCTCGTAGCAGAGGGGTTTATCGTTCCGCCCTCACTGGTTGAAACCAGGAGGGTTGAGCCCTTGAAGCAGTTATTGATGGCAACGGCGGGATACTACGAAGCGCTTGCATCTCAGACCTCGTATGAAGACGCTAGATACCTCCTACCGCAAGCCGTTAAGACAAGGCTCTTAGTATCCATGAACGCCCGGGAGCTCTTAGAAATATTCCTCCCATTGAGAATGTGTGCCCGCGCCCAGTGGGAGATAAGAATGGTTGCGTGGGGCTTGTGGAGTCAACTAGTAGAGGTTCACCCCACTCTTTTCAATTATGCTGGACCGAGATGCGTGCTTTACGAGAATAGAACCCGCCTCAAGCCTTGCACTCTTGACGATTACCTGAGAGGCGAGTGTTCATTCACTATTCAAAAATGCCCCGAGCATGTACCCAACTCCCAGATAAGCCAGTGTCTCACAACAGCTTGGAATGCTCTGAAATTTTTCCGGAACTCTTAATACTTTCTCGAAACCAATATTTACTAAGGGAAACCTCGTGAGCGAGAGACCTCACGCGCTCGACACTATTCTCAGTTTAACACGCATGGCGTCCACTATCTCGGTATTATTCGCGGTCGTACTCTTGATTATTGGGATCGCGACCATATTCATCGTAGTGGGCTTCTTTGTAATGGTTATTGCAATAATTGACTTCGTCGTCTACTATCACTGCACACAGATAATCGACTTAATCCAAAAGGGTAAGTTCAAAGAAGCGAAGAACTTGACTCTCACAGACTGTGCTCTCGGGTTCATCTTCGGCGGAGTTGTGGTCGGGGCACTTCTCCTCGCTGCATACGTAAAGTATGATGATTTAATGACTAGTGAAGGCGCGACTCCCATTTAACTCGATCAAGACTATTGCGAGAAACTAAAGATTTTTTTACTTTAACCGTGAATATTACCTTGTGAATGTTATGTATTTATGGGCCTTGATAGTAGTCCTAGCGTATCTCTTATTCATGTTAGGAGTCGGGTTCTACGCTGCCAGGTATAAGGTGAGAACCGCTCAGGACCTTGTAATTGCAGGACGAAGAGTGGGGTTATTGTTCGTTGCAGCTTCACTCTCAGCCAACAATATCGGTGGCGGGAGCACTGTAGGAGTTGCTGCAAGAGCCTACGGTGCGTGGGGGCTGTCAGCGGGTTGGTACATAATGACCGCTGGAATAGCCATGATCCCCGTTGGCTACGTATTCTACTATATGAGGAAAACAAGGGCTTGGACTCTCCCGCAAGTCATCTCTGGAAGGTTCGGCCCTCCATCTCACTTAACTACTTCAATCCTACAGATGATATCTCTAACAACACTCACCGCATCGCAAATACTGGCCTCGGGCACGATATTCTCGGCTTTAACCGGCCTCCCGTTTGAAACAGGAGTATTGTTGGCAACCATCATCACAATACTGTACACGATTCTCGGCGGGCTTTGGGCTGATGTGTTAACGGATTTCGTCCAGTGGCTCATGATTACTCTTGGAATGCTGATAGCTGTCCCTTTCATACTCGCAAATGCTGGAAGCTGGGAGAGTGTCGTCGCGAGACTCCCCGCTGGACAGCTCGATTTCTTCAAGCTTGGATACAACAACATCTTAAACCTCGTCTTCATGTACATAGTGTCTTTCATCACCGGTGCTGAGATGGCTTCGAGAGCCCTCGCCTCGAAGGATGAAAAAATAGCATTAAAGGGATCAATACTATCAGGCATCTTCATGAGCATTTACGCGTTCATTCCAGCCATCATAGGGCTCGTTGCCCTCGCAGAACTCCCTGGCATCAGCGCTAGCGACGCATACGCTAAAGTAATGCTGGGCTACGCCCCCGAGCCTATCGCTGGACTAGCGCTAGCCGCTGTACTAGCCGCGACCATGTCGAGTGCAGACTCAGACATGCTCGGCGTCGCCTCAATCTTCACCGTTGACGTGTGGAAGAGGTACTTGAGGAAGAACGCAAGCGACAGGGAGATACTAATACTTACGCGCCTAGGCGTCGTCTTCGTGGGTGCATTAGCCGCTGCCGCTGCTTTGACACGATTCGACATCGTAACTATAAACACGTTTGCATTCATGCTCAGGTCGGCTGGACCGTTTGCCCCCTTCGCACTCGGATTGATCATGAAGTATGTCACTAAGGAAGCAGGTATAGCATCAATAATAACTGGAAGCATAGCCGGCGTCTACTGGAGACTAGCGGGTCAGCCATACGGCATCGGAGACTCCGTGATAGGAGCACTGGTCGGGGTAATCACCTTCCTAATAGTAGTGGCGATCGGGAGGGCCGCGGGAAGACCTCCGGCTCCCCCGCTGCAAGAGGTGCAAGAATAGCGATTCACTTTTCCTCTTGAATCACGCAGCTAGATTTTTTTCCTGTTTCCCCAGCCTTATTCAGGGTTGAGTAGGCGCGAAGACGTCTGTGTTTAAATAACACGCTGAAACATATGTATCGGGGGAGCCCCCGCGAGGTGTTTGAATGATTCTGAGCGACTGGGATATTAGGGTTTACCTGGAGAAGAAGCTCCTCGTCATAGACCCTTTGTTCGAGGACACGGTAAGGGAGAACGGGGTCGACATGCGGTTCGGGGGAGAGTTCTGCAGGTTTAAACCAAATGGAGGAGTGCTCGACTCTAGGCTGGTGAACGTGGGAGACTTCATGGAGTGCCAGAAGGTGGGTGATGAAGGATTTATTATAAATCCGCACGAGCACGTGCTAGCGACAACGCTTGAATGGGTTGAGATGCCGGTAGACCTTGTCGGGCTGGTGAACTTGAGGAGCACTTTTGCAAGGCTAAACCTATTCATACCTCCAACTGTCATCGACGCCGGGTTCAAGGGAAACATCACTATCGAGATTATTGGGGGGAACGTCCCGGTGAGAGTCTACCCGCTTCAAAGATTCCTGCATGTAGTCTTCCTGAGGACCAGTAGTCCAGTATACAAGCCATACGGGGGCAAGTACCAGGGTCAGGTAAACGTTACCCCGCCCAGACCGGATGTAAATAATCAAAAGTAGTCTTCACTTCAGATTAAACAAGGTTTTAAAACCCTTAAACAATTAATCCATTACCTAGATGCCGCCGTAGTATAGCCCGGTCAAGTATGCGGGCCTCTCGAGCCCGTGACACCCTATAGGTCCGTTAGAGAGAGGGTGCGGGATACCCGGGTTCAAATCCCGGCGGCGGCACTGATCCACTCTCAATTCATATCAACCCGCATCCTAGGGAAGGGTTCAAGCGACGCACTCTGACACGTATCCCTCGCCCACAGCGTCATATTATAATGCTGTTCTCCTTCATCGTTATTCAGCATTCCAACACTACGGGGAGATCAGGTCTTTCCAGAACGATCCACCCTGTCTCATCAACCATGTAGATGTTGAAGGCCTTAAACAATACTCCTTTCTCAGCAGCTCTTTTCATCACGTCAAAAATAAATGGGTCTCCGCTACAGTATGGTTTGAATCCAACAACGCCTGGCAACGCAGCCACGAAGACAACCGCCGGCTTATACTCAGCAGCGACATCGGCTAAAACGTTGATCTGTCTTCTACCCCTTTCGGTGGGGCAGTCGGGATATGATGCGTAGATACCTTGAACTCGGAGAACGCTGCTCTTCAACTCAACCAGCCGCGAAATACCCGGACACTTTACAAGGAAGTCTATCACTTCCCCTCTAACTCTAAAATTCCTCTTAAACAGCTCGCACTTGGAAAGCCAGGGAATCATCCCCTGTGCAAGAAGTTGCTCGAAAACTCTTTGTTGCGTTAAGGTATCTACGACGGCATACGCGAATTGGTCTTCTACGGCTATCAACCTGTACTTAAGCCTCGGCGAATCAATCAACGCGCAAAGTCCTCTCTTCCCTCTAACGAGGTATTCGCTCAGTCTCCCAGTGTTTGTTAAGTGAGCTCCTGCTGTCTTCCCATTAACTTCTACTTCCACTGTGAACCTGTTAACTCTCCTCTTGACCTTGCACTCCAACAGGTTCTCCAGCTTGAGGATTCTCGCCACCTGCACCACTCTGCGTCAGCCTCTTGGAGAAAGACGTAATTGTGTTGAAAACCTCCTTCCTCCACAAGGTGATTAAAACTAGAACAGCTAGTTGGCCATAATCCGGGTAAATGCTTCCACCGTATGTATCACGCTCGATAATAATGAGTGGCAATATAGTTACCTTAGCGATCCTTGATACGACCAGTACAATCGAGTAGTGCAATATGATGAGCACAATAATCATCCATGTTACAATGTATCTTCTGAAACCCTTAGAACCAAACAACGCGAGGAAAGCCAGTAAAGCAATTATTAATGCTCCTGCCAAAGCTTGGAGAAAGTAAACGCTCGTATTGGCTAGCGTGACCAATTAATACCCCCTTGAAACCATATAGATGTCAGGTGTATTTTAACCTATGAAGGCCATGGTCCTCTATAAGCCGGCCCCTGTTGAAACAAATCCTCTCAAGTACGTAGAGGTGGAAACGCCCTCCCCAAGTACGGAGGAAGTGTTGATTAGAATCCACAAGTGCGGAGTCTGCAGGACAGATCTCCACATAGTCGAGGGTGAGCTACCCCCGGTTAAATTACCGCTTATCCCGGGACACCAAGTTATTGGAAGAGTCGTGGAGACCGGGGACGGCGTTGAAGGAGTATCCAAAGGCGAGTTGGTCGGAGTGCCGTGGCTCTACAAGACATGCGGGGTTTGCAAATACTGTAAGAGGGGATTGGAGAACCTTTGCGACAACGCCTTGTTCACCGGCTACTCGGTTGACGGGGGATACGCCGAATACATGGTCGCGCACTACAAGTATGTCCACAGAATCCCCAATGGACTCAGCGACTCAGATGCCGCTCCGCTAATGTGCGCAGGAGCAGTTGGCTACAGGTCCCTTAAAATGACTGGGCTCCTAGGAAAGCAAGGTGTTCTCGGATTATTCGGCTACGGGAGCGCCGCCCACTTAATGCTTCAAACAGCAAGGAAACTCGGTCTTCGCGTTTACGTGTTTACGAGCAGCCCGTGGAAAATCGAACACGCCCTAAGGAATGGCGCAGAATGGGCGGGGAGGACGGGGGATGAACCGCCAGAAAAGCTCGACGCCGCGATAGTGTATGCTCCGGCTTCAGAAGTCTTCGTGGAGGCCTTGAAGAAGACGGATAAAGGTGGAAGAGTTGTGCTAGGCGAAATATACATGACGCCTGTTGAAAGGCTCGAATACAGACTCCTGTGGGGTGAGAGAGAGGTGAAAACTGTTGCCAACGTTACTAGGAGAGATGTTTCAGAGTTCATTGAAATCGCGCTGGAGCATGGGATTCGGCCAGAGGTAAGAGAGTACAAATTGCATGAGGCGAATGAGGCATTGAAGGATCTCAAGCATGCTCAAAGCCTGGGGCAGATAGTTTTAGATGCCACCTCTACCTAGTGCCCGATGCATGCGCAGGATCATCGAAAACAAATCCTAAAGCACCTTACGCGGATGTTGCGAGCTAACCATATAGAGAACGGGGTTGTTTCTAGTTAAATCAAAAGCCCGCCGAACAACAAAATGATGATTCTATCACAACGTTAGCTTCGTGTCGGGGAGTTATTATCCGGCGTTGCCAATATTATTAAACGGGGTGTGAGCCGTGCAGGAGGCTGTGGACCCTGTGTGCGGAATGAAGGTGGACCCTGGCAAAGCAAAGTATAAGAGCGTTTACAAGGGAAAAATCTACTACTTCTGTAGCGTGCGGTGCTTAAGGGCATTCGAGAAAGACCCGGAACACTATATAGTACATGGTCCGACGGGGATGCCGGAGTAGGAGCACTGCTCGAGGAGTCAGGAGCCAGGAAACAATTTAAAGGCTGACCCTTAGCTAGGTTTCCACTTTAGAAGAGACAAGGAGTTCAGGACTACTGATATATCGCTCAACATCATCGCAACAGCCGCCGCCTCGGGCCTAAGCATCAACCCGAAGGTCTTGTATAGAGCTCCCATGGCGATGGGGACGAGCACTAAATTGTATGCAAACGCCCACGCGAGATTCTCCATGGATTTTCTCCGAGACTTCCTCGATAGCTGGAACAGCTTTATTAACGAGGACAAGTTGTCGTTAACGATAACAATGTCTCCAGCCTCCTTCGACAAGTCTGAGCCTCTCCCCATCGCCACTCCCACGAATGCTCTACCTATTGAAGCTGCATCGTTTACCCCGTCTCCAACAAACATAACCCTGTTACCACTCGACTGCAACATCTCAACGAGCTCGGCCTTGTCTTCGGGCCTCAGCTCTGCGTGAACAGTCTCTATGCCTAGTTCTGAAGATACAACCTTAGCTGTTTTCTCATTATCGCCTGTCGCTAGAACTGGACGTATTCCTGTCTCCTTTAAGAATCTAATGAACTCCTTGCTCTCGGGTCTAAGTTTGTCTCCGATCTCGAAGACTCCGGCGGGGACGCCGTTCAACGCTACAACCACAGGAGTCCTCCCCCTCGATGATACCTCGTCTATTAAGGAGGAGAACTCGTCTAACCCGTTATCGTAAAGTCTTTCAAAAAGCCTCTCAGAACCTACTGCAACATCGACATCGTCGAGCCTGGCGACTATTCCTAGCCCCGGTATTTGATCATACTCCGATACTTCGCGGAGTCTGACTTGATGAGTAGAGCAGTAATCCAAGATGGCCTTTCCCAGAGGGTGCTCACTCCTGAGCTCGGCTGAACATGCATTCTCGAGCACTGTTTTCTGATCATATCCATTCAGAGGGGTGAATGAAAGCACTTCGGGTTTGCCAACCGTAAGAGTTCCGGTCTTGTCTAGAACAGCAACGTTCACCTGCAGCACCCTCTCTAGCACGTCTCCCCTTCTAATCAATACTCCAATCTGAGTAGCTTTGATCGATGCCAATGATACAACCATGGGTATGGCTATTCCTAGGGGACATGGACATGTCACTGCTAGCACTGAGACCGCGAATAGGAGGGATTCCCCAACGGGAAGTTTCTCCACAATGAACCAGTAGGCGAAAGTAATAGAGCTCAGCAGGATAACGGCCCACGTCATAAAGCCGACTACTCTATCAGCTATCCTCTGGATACTGGGCTTGTAGAACTGAGCTTCCCTCACCGCCTTAACTATATGCGCTAGGTTCGTATCGTCGCCGACCCTGGTCGCTCTTACCCGAATGTAGCCGCTTACTAGAAAAGACCCGGCTAAGACCGCATCCCGTAGCTCACTATCCTTGGCCTTGGGCGCGGGCTCCCCCGTGAACATTGACTCGTCAACATAACCTTCTCCCTCCACGACGACTCCATCAACAGGGATTCTCTCACCCGCTCTCACTTCTATTATATCGCCTGGTTTCACGAAACCGATATCGACAACCCTTACGCTCCCAGTTCCATCAACCACCCTAGCAGTTCTCGAGGATAATTCAACGAGATGGGAAAGAGCCCTTGAAGCCCTTCTTCTCAATCTTTCTTCGAGATATCTTCCAGCTGCGACGAAGCCAAGCACGCCGGCTGATGCCTCGAAGAATACTTCACCGCCCCCTCCCAATAACACGAGCACTGCAGTACTGTACAAGTATGTTGTAAGCGAGGATAGTGATACCAGAGAGTCCATGGTTGGCGTCCACCGGGCAAGGGATTTCAATCCTTTCCACAAAATGTCAAGGTTCAACATAATAACGAGTGTTGCTAGAGTAAACAGGAAATATGCATCGTAATGATGAAACGGCGTCTCAACACCGAGGGCCATCAAGCCGTGATAGGTCACTGCCGTCAAGCCCGCAACGAAAGATACTAGTCTCCTAACGTGCTCGGCGGATTTATCATCTCCCAAAATCTCCGCTGCTTCTTCGGATACTTCTCTCAAACCGGGGTATTCCGCCTTAACTTCATCGAACAGCTCGGCCTCAGACAGCGTGTAAGGGTTGAAGAGAATTACCGCTACCTTAGTGATAGGGGAGTAACGACATTCTATAACACCATTAATTCTAGAAACGTGTTTCTCGAAAGCCGGTATTTCGGCTTCCTCCAAGTCTATAGACAGCCGCAATTGCCTCTTCTCAACATCGTAGCCCACGTCTCTGATGGCCTTGACTATGTCTCTTGTAGAGAGCCTCTGAGCATTATAAACTACTACTGCATCCCCGCTGTTTACATCCGCCTCGAAACCGACGACACCGTCTAATCGTTCCAGAGATCTTCTTATGGAGTAGATGCAGGCAGCACAATCGACACCGATTAAACGAAACCTCTCTCTCCTAAGCTCGTGACCAGGGGAATCCGCGCTTACCACCACTCTTCACCTACACTCAATGATGAATCAGGCAGGCCAACATAAGTTGCCACGGGTTGTTGAGCCCAGAAAATCCTGTCTTCACGATTCATTCGACTTCACCAGCTCTAGGTAATCAAATCGTAAACGCTGGGGTGAACACCTGATTATTGAAACTCTCGTTCACTTTAATAAATATAACACAGTTATAGCGATGAATAAATGAACCGCTCAAACGATCGAGAGCGAGCCCGTGAAGCGCCAGGGCTCAGCGATACAAGAGGATTGACGTTAAAGTCGCGGTGAGATGGCGCCTTACTCTCAAATAACCCCCGTCCCACCACCGCTCCTCAACGATTTCTTTCGTGCCAACTCATTTAAAACCAGGTTAGCTATGTAGTTAAGCCTAGCTTTCCTCGACAAGAACCTCTGAAGCTCTCGTCTCAAGTCATCGGTTAGACTCTTACTCTCCCTCAATCTCTTCAGCACGAGTTGAACGTCAGCCGGCTGAATCCATTGATCCCTATCTTCTATCAGGGATACAGCTTCAGGGGTGAACATCTTCACTGAGTAGTCTGATGACTTCTTAGCTAAGTCTATCACTTTATCCCACTCCTTCTCCAGTAGACTCGACAAGTGCCTGAGGTTTGCAGTCCTCAGCTGCCTCAGCACCGCGCTCCTGTCTTCAACCACGACCTTGAAGTCCTCGTATAAGACCTTGTCAAGAATTTCCCTCTCCACCTCCAGTACCTGGGGCGGCGGCTTGATATATGGGATCGGCGGGTAGAGTTCCGACACAACTCTCGAAACGCCTCCATCATAATAACCTATAGAAACGAGTAAGCTTGGAGATGTAGCCTCTTCATCCAACACTTCAGTTATGATTGCTAGGGAGAGGGTCTTCAGCGCTGGGCTGGGACGAGGGATGAGTGTTTCAACGCCTTCAATTATAGCTCTTATCTTCTCCTTTGCTAGCACGTAGTCTATAACCCTTAGCATCTCGGCCTTCACAAGACTCCAATTGAACTTCAACGATACGAGAGTCGAGTACGCTATGTCATCTATGCTAGATATTAGTATTCTATCCAAATCGTCGAAGGCATACTTTTCAACCTCACTCCTAATGCTCAGCCAGTCCAGCTTGTCGATTACGCCGGCTGATACTGGTTCATGAAGGGAGAAGTACTTGTACTCGCCGACTTTGACAACATCGTACATGACTGTCTCGAAAGCTATGCCCAGCCTTCTCCTCAGCAGAACCATCAACGCCGCCAGTGCCAGCCTCAGGAGCTCGGAATCCTCCTCCATTTCAACATCATATATGTAGCCGTACGTGAAATCCCTATACTCTCCTCCCGTTGGCGTCGGAACGTATATGGTCTTCTTATCATAGAAGACTAGCGGGTTGTTGTCTACCTTAGCGTATCTCGGCCTCTCCGACCTCACAGTCCATATGCATCTCTCTGGGATTTTCCTATACCTGCCGAACCCGTTTCTCGGGACGTACACTACGCAGAGCTCTTCGCTGGTTATCCTCCCCGTTAAAAGATCTTTGATCAAACTGGGCTTCTCGCCCCAGTTCATCTTGACGTACTTGTACTCTTCCGCGGCGATGGATAATGCATCGTGGGAGTAGAAGTCTATCTGCTTTATCGGCTTCTCGATCACGCTTCTAACGTGCCTAGACGTCCTACCATACTCGATTGAAACCACTAACGCGTCCTCCGAATAGTCTATACAGCCCGGCTGGAACTTCTCGATCAAATCTACATGACCAATGGGCTCCAACGGCCTCAACTCGCCGTTCTTTTCAATGTATCTTTTAATCCCGTACGGAGGTGCGAACTCGTAGAAGTTCATTCTCTCGAAAACCCAGTCTAGGAGTTCTTGATTGACACCATCCTTTGCGAGGATTCCAGCTTTAGATAAGGCTTCTCTCTCGAGCTGGCTGAGCTCCATTCTATACCAAGGGGATTTAAGCTTAACCACGCCCGTGAACAAGTGAATGTACAGGTTTTCCTCGTTCACAAGCGTCTTCTCAACCCCTAGTTCGAGCCACTTGCTCAGCGTGTCGAGCCCATTGTTCAACAGCTCCCTATCCCACCTGGTATAGGGTATTATAATGGTCTCCGCGTACTCGAGCTCCTTCCTCCTCCCTTTCCTGCCCTCGCGTTGATAGAACTCTTTGACGTCGTCGGGGAGTCCTAGGTGTACGATTCTCCTGATCGTTCCTATATCTATTCCCTGAGACAGGGTTCTCGGCGAGACTATGACTTTGACCTCGCCCCTCCTGGCTTTCTCCTCAACCTCTTCTCTCCTGGCTTTCGACACCAGGTGGTGATGGCTTGCGAGCGGGGCATCCTCCCCTACGTACTGTTTAATGCTTCTAACGAGTTCCTCAGTCGAGCTAATGCTCCTAGTGAAAACCAGGGTTACGTAGTCGTCCTTGAAAAACTCCGTGATTATCTCAGCCGGGTTGACACTTATACTTGGCACTTCGTACCCCAGTCCCTCAAGAATCGATGTTATCCTGTAAGCCTCCTTCTCGAACTTCGAGTAATCTTCAACTATGTTATTGTACTGCAGGAGTTCGGGGTGTGCTTTAACCGCTTCAAACCATACTCTCCTCACGCTCTTGTATACTTCGCCGAGGTTCTTGCCGAGGACGATGTAGTAGTGGTTGGTTATTCTAAAAGGCTCCCCCTGTATTACAGCGTAGTCGCGCCCAGTTGCCTTCTTCAGAAACAAGCCCATGTCATCCGGGTTTGAGAGAGTAGCTGTTAAAACAGCTACTTGAGGCTTCACATCGCTTATATCACTTAGTATCTGTACAACGCCCATTAGGAGGGCGAGGCTACGGGGGTCGTAAAAGTCGATCTCATCCACGATGATGAGGTCGAGTTTACTATACAGACCCGCCAGGACTCCCTGAGACTTCCTCAGAAGGTACTTCTTTAAATCATGCATTAGGAAAGCAGGATTCGAGATTACAACGTTAGAGGTAGCGACTGCTTCTCTCAGCCACGTCGAACCATGCTTCTTCACGTATTCTTCCTTCTTAACGCTGTCTATTTGAATGGTTTTGCCCCCGACCAGCCCCACGTACTTCTCGATACGCCTTATCTGATCATTAGCTAAAGCCAGAGTAGGGTACAGAGCGATGGCTCTGAACCTCGCATCACGCTTAATCCTGTCCAGCGCATACAGCATCCAGGCCTCTGTCTTGCCGCTTCCTGTGCCCGCAATAAGTAGAACATTAAGCCCCTTGCCAAGTGATTCAAAAGCCTCTAATTGATGCTTATACAAACGTCTACTTCCAAGCTCTATGGAGGCAAACTCTGCTACAACATCCTTGAAGAGCAGTTCAGAGTAGGATGGCTCGACTGGGGGCTCCGTGAAAGTTATGAAACTATACCCCTTGGATTCCAAGACGCTCTTGGTTACCAAATTCATTATACTCATTCCTTCTAATTCAAAGCTCAATAAAATCTATCGTCCTAAATATTTTGAACCATTGAAAACCGCTTCAAACTCTTCCGTGGAGAAGGATTCGGGCAAGACTCTCGTAAACCTTGCGATCAGTGACAAGGTTGTTGAGCTTGGATAATACTGCACCGATATCGTACTTTACTCTGACGACTCTGAACTCCAAGGTATCAGTATCGAGTAATCCGCAAGACGCCCGAGGATCCCCGTCCCTAGGCTGTCCAACACTGCCAGGATTTAATACTCTAGAAGAATCAATCTTAAAATCCGCTGGAAAATGCGTGTGACCCGAGACAATCACGCCCTGGGCGAGCGCTCTCTGTCTCCCCGGTAAGGCATAACTTGATGATTGAGGGGCAAGCATTTTCTTTAAAACCTCCCGTGGAAGGTCGGGGAGCATGTAGTCGTAAAGGGGGTTGCGAGGGCTGCCGTGGACTGCGATGACTCCGACCCCTCCAGCTTCAACCTCCTCCATCGGCTTCAAGCCCTTGAGCCAGGCCACCTGCTCCTTAGATAGTAGTTTGAGAGATATGTGTTGCCTAGTATATACGCTTAGACCATGGGTCTTCTCGCCGCATCCGCAATCAACCCCATTCGCAACAGCGTAGTCGTGATTCCCCGAGAGAACGATGCGTGGCTTCAACTCCCTAACAGCGTCAACAACTCTATCGGGCTCGGGGCCGTAGTCGACCAGGTCACCTAAAACCCACAGCTCATCCCAAGCCCCTGCCCCCTCGAGAACTGCGCGAAAAGCCTCCATGTTACCGTGAATGTCCGAAACCAATAATATCCTCATGTGCTCCACGACACATACTATCCTCGACGAGGAAATTAAAGACTTCGGGCTCGCCTTAATCCCGTATAACGCTCGCGCGAAACCCTTTTGGGATGGAAAAGCTAGGGTATGCGAAAGGATCTAAAACGGTGACAATCATTCAGGATTTCCGGCTCTCATCACAGCCTCCTAGCTCATGAGACCCTCTTATCATCACTAAACCAATATATCGCTACACCGCTTAAATAAGATCCTGCAAGTTTTATAAACATCCCCATAATACTCAATATATTGATGCGGCGGTCGTCTAGCCTGGACTAGGACGCCGGCCCTCCAAGCCGGAGATCCCGGGTTCAAATCCCGGCCGCCGCATTGCACCTCTACGATTCGATCATTGAATAATGCTCCAGGCCCCATAATCACTCAACGAGTTGCACATAGTATTCTGCTCAGTGGAGTGCGCGTGGCACTTTCCACCAGTCTATCTCGACTCTCTCCGTTCGGCAGACACGCTTTTATTTCTAGATTCACAGAGAAGATATTTGGGCTCTCGAGGTAGTTTGATGATAAATCACCTGCGAGAACTCGTAGAAGCCTTAAGAAATGAATATTCATCCTTTTACGATCTTCGAGACGTGGAGCCGGAACCGCCGGATATTTCTCTAAGGGGTAGATTAGTCAAGCAGAGATACGGCACGCCATCGGAAGAGGGCTTTACGGAGGACGAGGAGGATACTAGTCAATACCGTGAAAAGCCCGATGTTGATCGCAAAATCATCGAAGAATTGTATGAAATGGGAATGCATCATGAGCGGGAGATTATGGGAATAATAGAGGGGCGTGGCGTAGATGCGTTGGCCTGGTACTCACCCTTCCACCTCTACAAGAATTGGGGCATCTACGTTCACGTCCCCCGCCTCTCGGCTCTCGCATTAATGATGCACAAGACCATCTCGATAAGCTTCGCCGACTCACTCCACTACTGCTGTTACGCAGTGCTTCAACATGAATACTTCCACTTCCTCACAGAATATGTTGCAACCATAGTGGAGACTATCGACCATAGACCTGTCTATCTTCGATACATACGGAACACAAGGTCTCCGCATGGATACAACCCCTATGAAGAAGCCGCTGCAAATGCGTTGAAAATAACGACGTTGAAGACGCAGGAGGAATGGGTCAAGCCTCCAGTGAGTAAAGTAATAGCCTTCATGGAAAGGGCTTGCAGGATGAGCCCTAGAGGGTATAGGGATTACCCCATGTTCCTGGATAAGAACGGGCTTTTAGACGCTCTCAAGGTCCGGGAGTTCTGGTCAATGGAGTTTAAAATTCATCCTCGGTGGACACCTCTTCCAACCCCCTACGAAATGCCCGGCAGGCACTTGCTTAAGGCCATACCCAAGTACGTTTACCCCAGGCTCGGCTTCCCCCTTGCCCGGGTGTGCCCCTTTAAATCTTAAACAAGGTGAAGGCGAAAACCCTGAAATGAGTATATCGGGGCTCGCGGTATAGGTGTTCAGGGTGGTCGACTGACCATGCGCGACCTACTGCTAGCCTGGTGAGTTTGAAAAATGATGGTTAAACATAACACTGTGGTTATTTGAACCCGCATTCGTCCAGAAATAAAGCAGAATTACGGCTTGCGCAGTCACGGTTTGATGCGGGAAAGTGCTTAACGATCCCATCATCTACTCAAAATGCTCGGCCTTAAATGACTGATGATCGGATCGAATTGCTTGGCTACCAGCCGTATTTTTCCGAGAGGATCCTGGATGCTTCCTCCAGCTCCTTGTACGTGTCTATTGCCTTCCAGAACACGTTCACGTACTGCACGGTGCCGAGGACTCCTTCCCTCGCCATCGCTGGGAATGCTGTCTTCTCCAGGTCTCCCTTGTCGGGAAAGTACTTTAACGCCTCAGGCTTCAAAGCGTACACTCCAGCGTTGATCCAGTAGTCTTTGAGCATCGGCTTCTCTGCGAACCCGAGCACTCTATCCCCGTTTATCTCCAGCACTCCATAGGGGCTTGGGAGGGGGATGGAGGCTATAACGCCCATTAATCCTGGGGTTGAATCCAATTTCTCGATGAGGCGGGTCGGGTCGAGATTAGTTATTATATCTCCGTTGACCACGAGGAATACGTTTGCCCTGCTAAGAATGTGTTCAGCGTTCTTCACCGCTCCGCCCGTGCCAAGAGGTTCATCCTCGACAACGTAGGTGACTCTAATGCCGTACTTAGACCCGCTTCCCACGTGCTCGATCATTTTCTCCTTCTTGTAGCCAACCAGCAAGATTATTTCGTTGAAACCATGTTTCTTCAACCATTCAATTTGCCAATCGATCAGGGGCTTATCTCCTATTTGAACCATGGGTTTTGGAACATCATTAGTGAAGGGTCTGAGCCTCTTGCCATATCCACCAGCGAGAATTGCCGCAAGCATTGAATCACACCTTACGTTTTTATATATCCTGGAGTTAAATTATAAAACTAATAAACCCTGATAATCTAAGAAAATATAGGCCGCCGTAGCTCAGCTGGGAGAGCGCCCGGCTGAAGACCGGGATGTCCGGGGTTCAAGTCCCCGCGGCGGCACTCCTGTTTTATTAAACCCTTCGTGTTTTTCTTAAAACTAGATCGGCTTGGTGTTTATCGTATGGAGATACTGCTGGTTCCGATGACTACTCACGGCGTGCTAGAGTACTTGGACAGCTTGAAGGAAAGTATTTCAAAAACGCTTGCAGAGGTGGGAGTTACTGCCGAAGTCATCCCCTGGCCCGGGGTGTTTAAGCCGTCTCTAAAGTGTTTCGATTGGGATAGAGGACAGTATGTCGCCCAGTGCTTGATCGATCAGCTTGACAAGCACTTCATGATCTTCCGTGCTAGCAGGAGTATTCTCATCCTCGGAATCGGCTACATTGATGGATACGAGTACGGATTGAACTTCGTGTTCGGAGAGGCCGTCCCATCCCGCGGCATCGCCGTGGTGTTCACTAAGCGTTTGAGAACGGAGTTTTACGGTGGACCACCAGATCCCAGCAGGTATTCACAAAGGCTTTCTAAGGAAGTGGTTCACGAGCTTGGACACCTGCTGGGGCTCAAACACTGCGGTAACAAGTCCTGCGTCATGAGGTTCAGCAACAGCATTATGGAGGTTGATGAGAAGACTGAACGCTTCTGTAATCAATGCGCAGGCTTGATTAAGACTTATATATCTAGCACGAAGTAAGCGGTCCAATAATCCGCCGTCTTCTCAATCCTCATCAAACTGTATGTGGGAGATTTAATCTCAACCCTTGCTTCATGGATGCTTGGGTCAAAGAAGTCGCCCCTGCACACGGCTTTAACGAAGTAACGCTCGTCTCCATTCTCCCTTTCGATCCTAAACTCTTCAATTCTCACCTTCTTGCACATTAAGCGCTCGGAGTAGTAAAGGATTAAGAGGTTCTCGAGCCATTTATACAAAAGGTTCTCGAGATCGAAGCCCTCGGCGATGACGGTCCTATCAACTCTCTCGAGTAGTTTTGAAGTATCAGTCATCGCTTCAAACAGTGCAAGCCCGGAGTTCTCAAGCAACTCTAAAAGGCTCCTGCCGCGAGCTCTTACATAGATATCGCTCATATGTTCAAGGAATTCGAAGCCCTCGCGCAAGCCGATCGAAGCATCCTCCATGATCACCGGCCTCCGCCTTAACCAATTTAATGTTTATTACCCCTCTTGAACAATTTATGTTTAAACCTACCGGAGGGTATTGTGGTGCCTGAAAAATTCGACTTCGAAACCTATCATGAATACATTGACAAATCCTTCACTCCTGACCCCGATAATCATGTGATAGCTGTCTTCAGAATCAAACCCGCACAAGGCTTCACGATAGATGATGCTGCCGGAGGGGTGGCCGCTGAAAGTAGCACTGGGACCTGGACCTCGATATACAGCTGGTATGATGTTGAGAGAGTTAGAAGGCTTAGCGGGAGAGCATATGAATTCATAGACATGAGAGATGGCTCGTGGATCGTTAAGATCGCTTATCCTGTCGAATTATTTGAAGAGGGAAACATCCCGGGATTATTGGCGAGCATTGCTGGAAACATTTTCGGGATGAGGCGTGTAGAGGGATTAAGGCTTGAAGACATTTACCTGCCTAGAAAGTTCCTGAAGGATTTCAAGGGTCCGTCTAAAGGAGTTGAAGGAGTTAGGGAGATCTTCAAGATCCATGATAGGCCCATCGTGGGTACAGTTCCAAAGCCCAAAGTGGGCTACTCGCCCGAAGAAGTTGAAAAGCTTTCAACAGAGTTGTTAATGGGCGGACTGGACTACATGAAAGATGATGAAAACTTGACTAGTCCAAAATACTGTAGCTTCGAAGCCAGGGCTAAGTCCATCATGAAGGTTATCGACAAGGTTGAAAAAGAAACCGGGGAGAGGAAGGTATGGTTCGCAAACATAACCTCCGACGTTAGGGAGATGGAGAAGAGGCTTAGACTCGTTGCAGACTACGGGAACCCCTACGTGATGGTGGACGTAGTTGTCTCCGGGTGGGGAGTTTTAAACTATATCAGGGACCTGGCCGAGGAGTACGGGCTAGCCGTCCACGCTCACAGAGCAATGCATGCCTCCTTTACTAGGAACCCATACCACGGCATATCGATGTTCGTCCTCGCCAAGCTCTACAGAGTGATAGGAGTCGATCAGCTACACGTAGGTACTGCGGGAGCAGGGAAGCTCGAAGGAGGAAAGCTGGATGTAGTAAGGTGTGCAAGGATACTCAGGGAGAGCAGTTTCAAACCAGATCCGGACGACGTTTTCCACTTACCTCAGGAGATGCATCATATAAAGCCGGCGGTGCCGGTCTCCTCTGGCGGGCTCCACCCAGGCAATCTTCCACCTGTCGTGGAGGCCCTGGGCACGAACATTGTCTTGCAGGTTGGAGGAGGAGTCGTAGGACACCCGGATGGTCCTAGAGCCGGCGCAGCCGCCGTTAGACAAGCGCTCGAAGCAATAGTGAAGGGTATTCCTCTCGACGAGTACGCTAGAACCCACAGGGAGCTGGTGAGAGCGTTGGAGAAGTGGGGTTTTGTCAAACCTATCTAGCTTGTTTTCTCCGCATAGACGTACGCGGTATCCCCGATTACTAAATAGTATTTTTTCTCGCTATCCGAGTACACGATCGGCACATCAAACCTCTTGGATAGGGCTTCAAAATCGGCAGGATCCTCTATAACTATTGTCCTGAAACGATACTCCTCAAGCCTCCCCTTGACGCTTTTCCACCTCACCCTGCCATTCCTCAACCCCGTTACTCCATATACTCGCAAAGTCGCATACGTCAGAGCCATTAATAAAGCACCTGATATTAGAGTGGAGATCGCGGCCAGGCTCCTCACGGTTGAAACCCTCGCTCTAATTCCGAGCGGTAAACTAATAGTGTTTTCAACTGTTCTCTGGTTCTCAACGCTGTAAGTATTCGATAAACCCTCTGTTGTTATCGATAATAAGTTGTAGATTCTATTGAAGCTCAGCGTAATCAACGGCTTCAAAACATACGTGGTTCTGAAACCGGAGGAGTATGCAACGTTGACTCCGACTTCGATCGTTATTACTGCGTCAAACCTCCACGAAGTAACTCTTATCTCCGAGTCGATAGCTTCAACGAGGTCAGTTATGTCGGAGATGTTGAAAGCTCCTTTAACGCTGATCGTGTTTCCAGAGGCGTTTACATCCGGCTCTATAGTGAAGTTCTTGCTCCATGATGAAGTAGAGATAGATAGGGCAGGGCGGACGAATGGTTCCAGCTTCTCCACGTAACCATAACTAGTACTGTTGCTTACAAACCACGAGATGTTAAAAAAGTAGTCTATACTGTCCGCGAGAGATAGGTATATGGTCGAATAATTGACTACTCCTGCGTAATCGTAAATGAGCGATGGCTTAACGTAAACATTGTAACCTACTTGAGAGCTTAGCTCAGCGGTTTTGAAAACATCTTTGTGAACAACGTAGGGCTGCACCCTATAGCTCTCCGAGAGGTAGAACGCGCCCACCGCGAATAAAGCTATGAATGCGATGGTGACAACGATCGAAAAGACCCTCGCGCGGTTTTTAAGAACTAAGCTCGAATTAGAGAAAAGTTTTTTCAATACCTGACAACTCCTCTTACGATATAGTAAACGTAGATTAAAGATAATAAAGACAATATTAGCGAGATGGATGCATTCAAGCTGCCGGTAGCCTGGAGCAAGTATAGAGTGGTCCATCCTATCATGGGGATGGTGAAGATCACTCTTCCAATGATACTGCCTCCACAAGCCCACAGGGGATCAGGGCTTTCGTTAGCATCCCCCCTCGTTATGAAACAATCGTCGCCCGCAGGCTCAATAACTCTGTGGACGATGATGCTTGAACCGCCCTTGAAAACTATGACGTCGCCAGGCTTGATCCCGCCTGGTGAAGTAGGCGCGGAAACCACTACATCTCCTACATTGATCGATGGAGTCATGCTACCACTGCTGACTGCGAAAAACCTAACGCCAAAGAGAAAAGATGCGAAGAGTGCAAAGGATAACGCTGTTAGAAATATGGTGAGTAATCGCCCACGCCTGCGCAGTCTGTAGGGGATGATTCGAAGAGTGATGGGTTTCGAAAAGAGGTGTAGGAGGCCTGGTAGAAGAATTGAAAGCGTAATCAATGGAAGTGTAGTTAGTAGGATGGTGGTTCTAGCCGGGATTACAGGAGCCAGTCTGAAGAATACTACGTAGGAGGTCATTGTTATCGCTTGAGTCTTGAAGCTAAACCGCCGCGCAATTAATGAGAGAACGATAGAATATGCTGTGAACGATAAATACTTTATAAACCAGGTCATGCTGATACCGGTACCCTCGAACACGAGAGTATACATGAGCGATGTCATGATGGACAGCGCTATGAAAACTGTTAGCGGACCCGCATGTTTCAAATTCTTGAAGACCAATTCCGAACGGAAGGATTCAAGGTAGAGGACCGTGGATATGGCTAGCGCGGAGTTTAAGACGTATCCGAGCGGAGTCATCAACAACGTGTTGAAGCCCAACCCTGCAAGCAACCCTGAGAGAACAAATACTGCAAGGTGAGTGATGAAAGATAATGCATTGAAATAAGCAGAGTCCCCTACCCAATACCTTCTCAGGTAGGCATAATTTATGATGAAGGATATTAGAAAAACCATTGAGGGCACGAGATAGAAGGATAAACCATAAAGAGCCCTGAGGAATAATCCAGAGAAAACAATGAGATATGATAGAAGCGAGACAATTATGTGAAGGTTTTGCTTAAAAAAAGGTTTTATCATTTTGAACACTCTACGTTTCACTCCGGTCACGGAGCAGGGGTTGGAGAGGGCACGTAGTACTCGTTCCAAGCTATAGCTTCAAAGTATATTGTGAAAGACAGCGAGGCCCCCTGGGGGGCTGTCTGAAGTATCGTCAAGTCGAAGCTGATGTCCGCGGATTGGCAGGGATGAAGTTGAACTCCGAAATTATCGCCCCACCACACAAGTATGTCCGGTAATCCGTCGCCGTCTAAGTCTACTTCAACGCCCTGGTTAAGCTCTCCCTCGTTTATCTCGTAGTATTCGCGTCCATCGAAGACTACGCGCCAAATCTTAAGCGGGATCGTCCCGTCATTGTGCACCTTGATAGCTATGTGAGTATAGTACCACGGGTAGACGTTGACTAGCGTAACATTCATTGCGTCGTAGTCTCCGTCTCCATCCGAGTCTATCAGCGTCACATCAGTACATCCGACATCCTTATCTAATTGAACAGCTCCTGGCATGGGGAGTAGCGATGCGTTCCAATCGTTCCCCTTAAACATTCCATAGCCTGGTGGAAGCCCGCAAGCGTCGAGCCAGATGGTTGGCCCAGCTACAATGTGCCAGTCCAACTCCCCCGTGGACACGTAGGAGTTCGCGCTTAAGTTGTCCGACCACATGGCCAGTCCTACGAGGACTGATACGCCTATGAGTGCGATGCTTAATGCATATATTATGATTTTATTCATCTCAATACACCAATACATGTTACGAATTCAAGCCCGTTATGAGCGGGCGTGAACATGTTTAAAAAAATTAGGGCACCTCGTTCCACTGTGCGAACGTGAAGGTTATTTCGAACGAGTATGATGTTAGCTCTTGGGCTTCTTGATTAATTATTATCCCAAGGTTCAACGCAAGGGCTTCGCCCGGGTGAACCTGAGTATCCGATGGTATATCTAGGATGACCGTCAAAGCCTCTTCGTCGTACTCCGAGATAGAGTATTCGAGTAGCTTCACCGGTATCGTTCCAATATTGTCCGCATAGAGATATATTACTGGAGCATAGCCTGGGTACGCGTTAACCAGGGTTATGTTCACCTTGATAACATTATCCTCCTCATCAAACAACTCGGGGGTGACATAGCACTGTGCAACATCCTTTCCCTCCTCGTTGTGGAAATTGTTTCCTGCCTGGGGGTCAGGCCCCTCATCACTGCAGTACCAGTCCGATCACTTCATCTTGACTTCTCCAGTCTCCACGTAAGTGTTTATTTTCAACGTCTCCATCCACATGGCGGCTGCCACGCCTAGAGCTACAAGCATTAACCCTACGAAGGTTAATCCAGCTATTGTTGATATCGAGTTCATATATTACACCTTTAAGTTAGGATGATAGAATAGTATTCTTAAAACACTAGGGCAAGAATTATATATACTAACCATCCATATTGATCATACGTATCAAACTACTATCGTCTTAACTACCCTGTTAGGATTGACGAGAGAAGCTATTCTACTGACTAGGTCAATAAGCCCTCTGTTCCTTAAAACAATAAGCAATGGAAGACCTGTGTCATCCGACACTAGGAGAGAATACCCCACGCTCCTGAGCATGTGCCTGGAGACTCTGGCCTCATTAATGGAGAGTAATAGATACTCGATGCCCCCATACTTGACTATTAGATGAGAATGCGTTAGACCCGATTTTCCAATGATAGACCCGTAGGATACTGTGAAGTCATCCCCTCCAAAAGTCCTCTTGAAGACATCCCTATAAAGAGTTAGTTCTTCGCTCAAAATATCTCTTTTAGCATTTATTAAATCATTAATGTTCCTTATCCCTTCGAGGACTTCTATGCCCTTCTCGGTTATAGTGTAAATGATGTTTCTCCCATCCTCGAAATAACTGATCAAGCCAAGCTTAACCATCCAATCCAAGTATCTGCTCAAGCTATTACTATTCAGGTTGGAAGCATAAAGAATATGGGTTTTGAGAGCTTTCTCCTCCCTGGCTAAATAGTCAAGGATTCTCTCAACGATGTCAATCTTCGTCCTATTACTCATTATAAAACCTTCGGTTTATATATTATATCTGAAATACTCCATATAAATCTTCTGTATTTTTTATATATTCAGAATAATATTTTAGTATCATTAACTATTATTCTGATTAATCGAAAATAATGGTGTACGATTTTAATGCGAGACTAGTTTAACCCTAACCTCCACATTACTCAGTTCAAGCGAATCAAGCGAAATAAACAACCAAGCAACCATCTTGTAACCTGGTTTCACCAACACTGGGTAGCCAGGGAGATATCCCTGCACCGGTAGATCGTTGCAAGTCAATCTACCCCAGTAAGGCATGTTCCCAACCCCCGTCTTAACGGGTTCGTATAAGTATGTGATCGGAGTAATGTTATACTCTCCACTTGAGTCAACGATCCATACTTCTATATTGTCCAGGTACGAATTCAAAGCCCTATTGTTCTCGATAACTAGGCCAACCCACAAGTACTGTACACGGGAGTTTCCAATCAAAACATGCAGTGTATCGTTACCGGGGGATAAGTATACTTGATCATAACCTATGCAGTACCCACACTTGAATCTAGCGAAAACTTTCCAAGAGCCGATATCGAGATCAGAGGGTGCCACTTGGATGAAAACATTCGCCTTAAGAGTATCGCTCCACAGTCCATAGCCAACCCCTATTATTAGTAGCGAGAGGAGAAGTATCATTAATGGAAAAACATTTGCCAAGATATAAGCACCTTGTTTTTGAAATAAGCTTGTTCTTTTATAAAGAAAATGTAGAGGCGATACATATCGTGAATCCTTATCTTTCAATCAAATAGGTCGAAAACAGGGGTAAAATGGATGGGTTCACACTAGGAGGTCGCGCCGGTCTCGGGAGAGGTTCTCTTTCGGCGTAGTCTCCTAGTGATCAATACAAGCGTAGTGACCACTGCGGCGACCATTAATCCTGCGATGAGCAATAGGGGAGCCTGCTGGTAAAGCTTTACCATGCTTATGCTTGTATCAACCAGTTCTACCTTGATCCGAGTAACAATGATGTCCGTGCTCTCACCCTCTAGTAGAGTTAGGACTCCTTTGACGTAGGACGTCTTAAACCCGTTGCTAACGGTGTATTCTCCAGTGTACGAGGGATTTATCAATAGTTCCCTCGACTCAGGCGTTAGGGATGAAACGTTTCTTTCAATGTTCGAGGAGAAGGCCAGCCCCAGCATTAACAGCGTAGCTGCGAGCTGGCATTTCTGCTCATCTTGCTTAACGACTTCTTCGAGCGCCAACGAATACCTAACGACGGTATCGTTCACTGATTTAACACTAAGCCTAACTCTATAGACGCATTCAACTCCTCCCATGTTAATGGTGAGCTTATAGGATGCCCAATCTCCCTCCCTGTAAACAAGGGATTCCGCGATTGTTGATAACGGAGTTGAAAGAAAAAGTGCCAGAATCGAGATCGAGAGTAGTGCTTTAAGCGGAATTCGATCCATAATGCTCACTATACTGCTAATAGAGTACTAACCGAGTAAAAATACTTCTGGGTTCAACGCGGAGACATGTAGTTTAATAACCCCCCGGTTGCAGAGGTCCCTGTTTAGGGGTTGAAACGCCAACGCCTTCGACGCGTTTTGTGAACGATCGAGTTTACTGATTCCGAGGGTGAAGATTTCTAATAAGCTTCAACAGGGTTTAATCCCTGTTAAAATGGTAAGTCAGCGAGTAGAAAGCGTCTCCACAATGTCGATAACTAGTTGAGGAATATGCTCGGGACCTATTGCGACAGCTTTTACTCCCCGCTTCCTGAGATATTTTGCGAAGCCTATGTCTTTCCTAGTTTGCTGTGCCGTCTTTACTCTGTATATCATTTTCGCGGTTTTATCCAGGTCGAGGAGTTCGTAGGCGGTGATCACCGGTATTATGACGTAAACGTTGTTTCCCATCCCTGCCAGCCTCTCAACAATGCCTGCAAGCTTTTCAGCGTAGGCCTCGCCCCCAGTGGTCGTAAACCAGAATACCGCGTTTCTTTCGCGAGGCATTATTCTAAGCGTTTCCTTCAGCGCATTGCTAATAGAACCCAACCTCGCCTCCTCATCAGCCACGGGTGCTGGATCATACTCTAACGTAGATAGCAGGTTGACTATTTCATAAAATGCTCTCTTCCCCCTGGTCAATCCCCCCGTGGATAAAACCTTCCTGTCAGAGTACAATACGAGTCCCAGCGCATCTCCTCTAGCAGATAAGGCCCTCGCCGTCGATGAAACTATCCTAGCCACATGCTCGTAGGGAGTATTTCCATAAGGACCTCTCATCGTAAAACTAGTAGCATCGACAATGAATATCACGTTTTGAAAAGCCTCCTGCTCCATCTCCTTAACCGCCAATAGGTTCCTCGAGGCAAGCCTCTTCCACTCCAACCTCCTAAGTTCGTCACCCGTCCTGTACTCGCGCACATCGTAGAATTCAACCCCATGACCAGGCCTCCCAGACCTGGTCAACCCAACCGTCCTCGAATACGCGAAAAGCTTTTTAACCACCAGCTCGCTTACCCTAGGCTTAATCTTAACGCATATGTTGCCTCCTATCTCGAACTCATCGGTTCTAAACAATCCCAATACATCCCTAACCACTACCGTGAAGGGTCCAATCTTGTGGCAACCCACCCTTGCTTTAAAGATAGCCCTGAATTGAACAATTGAACGAGGAGGGATGGCTAGGACTCCTCCCCTAGCTCCTTCGATAAGCCGTAGGTTCGGGGAGTATTTTAGAGATACTTCTAAGAAACCTATGGGAACGATGGTCTTATTCTTGAGGAGGGCTACTACCTCGAGCTCCTCACCCTCTATATTACCCTTGTAAACCCAGTCAACTTCAAGCCTTGACGCCGCCAGCCCTGCTATTAGAACGTAACCTTTGAAAGCAAGAGTCCCGAATAAGAGGGACAACCCAATGAGTGTTAACTTGAAATCGAGAAACGCTCCCATGGAGATTGATACAGCTGACAGTAGAAGGACCCCTAGAATCCTTCTGGTAGCGTAGACACTGGAGGACAAGCTAAGCCCTCCTCATCTCGAGATATTCATACCCTTTCTCGTCGGAGAGGGATGCACCGAGCTTGTTCAGCAAAGCCTCAGTATCCCTGAGCATCTGCTTCACCACTCTGCCCCATGAGAAAACTAACGGGAGCTTTCTCCCCAAAGTAGCTTTCTCGTAAAGCTTGTTCATCTTGCGCACATACTTTTCAGCACTATCTCTCCCAACGAACCTTGAGAGCACCTCAACTGCTTCAGGCTGCTTCAACGATACACCAAGCAGTTCGAGCATGTACGTGTCGACTATACTGTATAAGGCTGTGAAGTCGTTGCGGGATAGGTCGTACCTCCCTCGCAGAACCCTCTCTCTCACGCCGTGAGTAGCGTATATTTCCCTCTCAACCTGCTCTGGGAGCCTCTCATCCCTTTTCCCCGGAATCCTCCTGCTCGTGTAAAGATATACTAGAGCCGACACCAGCGCTATCAACGGGATACCAGCGTGTCTGTCATTGACGATAGAGAGGAACAATTCCCCCGTGTAGGATAGGAAAGGTGTAAACCAGGTCGATGGGTGTAGCAAAACCACCCCTAAGAGAGTTGCCGTCAGCATCCAATCCGTGCTCGCCGTCCTCAAAAGCACTTGGGGATCTCTGAGCATTTCGCTAGAGCTCACTTCTTCGTATTTCGAAGCCTCGATGACAATCCTACAATCGGGAGCGCTCTCGCATAACATGTCGACATAGCCCATGACTACCTTGACATATTCTGGCCCTCGATCCGACCTTAAGACCTGATTTAGGAAGATAGATCCATCGCTGAGAACAATGGCTTTTAGATTAACCGCCCCATAACCATCATAGCGAGGAATCCGGGCCTCCGAGTAAGATGCAACCGTAATGTTCAACGGGGGCGATGACCGATCATCAATTGGGACAACGTTCTCCGCATATCCCAGGACTCTTTGTCCTCCCTGAACACTTGAGGCTATATCGAGCAGGAGGTTCACGTTTCCACCGTCCACGATGAATGAGGCATTTAAATATGGAAGACCGTCGGATGCTTTAACGTAGATGCGTCCAGCAATGGAGACGCCAACATACGTCAGGATATTGTTTGACGAAGTGTATTCATCAGCAACGATCATGGCCGGCTCCTCGCACATCGACATTCTCTCCATCAACAGCCTTGATTCGCTTGGCGAATAGGGTTTCTCAGGCGATATTACAATTAGGAGGCATCTCCCTGGGGTCTCCCCGAAATACACTTCGTCCACGCTTCTCGCTATCATGGTATATGAGTATTTGCTTCTAATGATGCCATAGAGTTCAGAAGTACCGAGGTTGCCAGGATTCAGCGGAGACGCCCCCACCGGTAGAGAGTAGGGTGGAGGACCTTTTTCAACCAATCCCACCATCCCCGCGAAAAACAACACTAGTATTATCGATGATGTGACCAGCGGGCGGATCATAGATTTCGTTCTCTGAGGACTCCTCATCAATGATCAAGCCCTTATCTTACTCGCCCCTCTCAACCCCGTATATGTAAGCCGACAGCCTTAAAGCGTAGAGAGCGGCGGTAAGAAGCGAAAAACCAATGAGGGCTGACACTAGCGAAGTAGCTATTCTACTCCTCTCCATATAGCTCACCGACCAAAGTAGGAATAGCGTTGAAATGATGAAGAGGGATATACTCACTAGCAGGAAGATCAGGGCCCTGTTGGATTTCCTCACGCTCTTCTCCGAGCTCACGGCGCAAACCCCATTAAATTTCCAACCATATCTATAAGATAGAAGAATGAGACATAATAATTTGTAAACACCATTTCAATCCTCCCAATCAATCCGTGGAAGTCAGGCTGTATGAGCGAGAGTAGAAAATCGCCGGTGTAGTAGTAGGCGTATAACACGCCCGAGACGTATAGAATGGTGAAAATAGAAATCACTACCATGATCGTGCTCCATGCGTTCATTCTGTGTAAACTCGAAAAAGCTCTCCCGATAATATAACTTGCGAGAAAGAATACAAAATAGGGGAGCAAGGCCCTTACGAACGCAATAGTGATGAACGAGCCAGCCCACCGAAGAGCTTGAGTGATCAAAGCGTCCAGCCCAGCATATATGAAGGGGGATAGTATGGAGCCTAAGATGATACTTCTGATGAAGCCTAGGGAAGGATTAAACAGTACGTCGATATCGTCTCTAGAAGTAAGTGTGTTAAGCGAGAACTTGCGCGATGGAAATATGAACAATACCGCGGATTCGACCAAGTTGTCAATTATCTTATAACTTACTATTATTAAAGCCATGATGAGTGAAAACTTGACTAAAGGATTCAACGATAACAGGTTCATAAGAGGAGTCTCCGCCTTGACAAACCCTTGAATGAGAGTGAAAGAGTATGAAGAGAGCGTTAACGATATTATGATCAAGGGAGTTGGAAAAACTATTGTCCACGCCAACCCCTTAGCGAACCCCCATTTATCAACATATTTAATACTTCTTTCCTGTCCATCTCTATACCCTGTTTTCAGGGAGCTAAATCCCAAGAGTATTGCAAGACCCGCTAAGCTGATAATTGATACTTGGAGCCCGCTACCATAGTCCATTAATATGTTTGAAGCCAATGTTAAGGAGTACAGAATTGGAGAGGCGGAGACCACGGTTCCTATCGCGAGGCTAATTGTAACATAGGCCATGAAGGTATCAACTAGTTGCAACCATCCATTAGACAGGTAAAATTGTGGAACAAGCATCCTATCAACTCTCAATAGTGACTCAACGATGCTGTGGAAAACCAGGAGGGATGTGATCCTAGGTGCAATCTCTAGCAGAATTCTAGTCTTCACCACCCATCACCAGTGTCTTGAAAGACCTTTTAGCCTCCTCAACGACTTCGCTTCTTTCTTCGTGTGCAAACCTCGTGAGCTCATAGCACTCAGTAAGCCTCGCAAACATATTCCTCTTCGAAGCATTGAGCTTATCGATGACCTTGGAGAGATATTCTCGATGCGTATCCGTTGACAGCTTACTGAGCCCGGTCCAACGTGAAACGTATTCTACGCCCAGCCAGTAAAGCGCTATAGGGTCTGAGCTATCCACCCTCGGAAGACCCCTCCCTCTAAATGGAGCGTTAAGCTTTCTGAGCCCTGAATAGATCGTGCCCGCTATTGAGCCTCTGAAATGGGTAATTAACACTGCAACTAGTACCGTGGTAGCAATCAACGCCGCCAACCATGGATCAGGCATTGCGAATCCGGGTAGCTGTGGTGTAGGCAGAGACGGCGCTGAAACGCTGGGAAAGCTTGGTAGCTCTGCGCTGGGGACACTTATGTCTGAGAAGCTGGGGAGTATTTGTCCTTGAGACCCCGATCCAGGCGTACCCGTCTGCGGTGGAATGAGTTGATCCACGGGTGCTCCCCCCGTGTTAGACCCCTGCCATTGGTTAAGCATGTTTAAGATCTCTCTCAACAACTCCTCATCGTAAATAGAGCCGGGGAAACCGGGAGTATGGCGTAGTTGCTGGTCTAACGCCTCCCCGTGCGCGATCATCGGCGAGCTTGCTAACAGCATTAGCAGGAGCACAGCGATGCGCGTGTTCACGGCTTGGGCACCGGTATCTTACCCAACACGTCTTCAACTATCTTCTCCGGTTGAACGCCCTCAACTTCATACTCTGGCTTCAGTATTAACCTGTGAACTAAAGCCGGCTTAACCACTGCTTTAACATCGTCAGGGATAACATAGTTCCTCCCCTCAAGATACGCCCAAGACCTGGCTAACCTCAGAATAGCTATGCCTGCCCTCGGCGAGCCCCCGAGCCTAACGGCGGGGTGAGTTCTCGTCTCCTCCACGATCATTGCGATGTAGTCAATTATCGAGTCATCAACCTTGACGCCCTTGGCTTCTGCCACGGCTTTGACCACCTGCTCCTTGAGCACGACGGGCTTCAAATCATCGACAACTTGCTCCAACTCTTCTATTCGCTTCAATAGGACCTTGAAACCCTCCCTAGAGGGGTAGCCAGTGGTTATCTTAACTAGAAACCTGTCAAGCTGGGCCTCGGGCAGAGGGAAAACACCCTCCATTTCAACGGGGTTTTGAGTCGCGATCACCATGAACGGCTCCTCGAGCCTGAACGACTCGCCCTCTATCGTTACCTGCCTCTCCTGCATGGCCTCGAGGAGGGCTGACTGAGTCCTCGGGGAAGCCCTGTTAACCTCGTCGGCGAGGAGGATATTGGTGAAGATGGGTCCCTTCCTCAACCGGAATTCGCCCCTCCTCTGATCATACATGTAGAAACCGATGATATCGCCGGGCAACAGATCCGGAGTCATCTGGATTCTCTTAAACTCAAGGCTGAAGAGCTTTGCAACAGCCTTAGCCATGGTGGTCTTAGCAACGCCTGGAACACCCTCAAGCAGGACGTGGCCCTTCGCTATCATGCTAGCTATAAGCATCTTTACCTCGTACTCCTTCTCTATCAAAATCCCGGAGGAAACAAGTCTCTCCTCGACAAGCTTGAAGAACATCGCGTCCACTCTATGACTAGATTTAACAATCACGGCTCTTAAAAAAGAATCGCTACGACACGATGGAGGTTTACAAGCTTTCAACAACAGCGCGGGAGCTGCGACATCCTCAGTGGGATCTTCACCATGTCTTCAGGCCATGCAACACCATCTCGCAATGTGTGCTAACTGTGGGTTGGAAGTTAATGTTTATTTTTAACTCGTCTGATAATATATTATGGGGTCATTATGGCGACTCTCGAAGACCTTGGAAACACCCTATCAACTCAGCTCGTCAACACTGTGCCCGGAGTGATCGCTGCGATAATATGGATAATTCTCGGAGTAGTGGTGGGTATCATCGTCGGAGGAATAGTTACCAAAGTCTTGAGAAGATATGTTGAAAGACCTATTTCAACCACGCCTTTCGGCAAGACCCTTGTCACGATGGGGCTCGAGTTCTCCGAGCTCATAGGGGGTTTGACTAAAGCATTCATCATATCGATATCCCTCGTCGCCGCGATAAGCTACATACCGATGAGCGGGGAGGCGGGCGAACTGATATATGGAGTAGTCTCCTACCTACCATACCTAATAGGAGGCATAGCGGTGATAACGCTTGGACTAGTGCTCGCGGTATCGCTCGCAAAGTATATAGGCACCCTCTTGAGCGCTGGCTTCAGCGAAACCTACAAATCCCTCATAGCCCTAATAGAGAACCTGCTACTAGTTGGTTTAATAGCCATCGTATTAACGGTGTCTTTCACCCTGTTGAAACTGCCGTCGACGCTAATCTACCCCCTACTAGTAGGTGTTACCGCCATCGCGGTTGGAGTAATAATAGTCGTAGAAGTATTTAAGACCATAGTCGACGCACACCCGGACTTCGCGAAGCTCGCGCCCTTCTTACAGTTCATAGTCGTATTCGTGTTCATCTTCGTGGGATTGTCAGCCATCTTCAGCGGTTACCCGCTCGTCAGCGAAGTATTGAGAACGCTATCCGTAAGCATCGCAGTAGCATTCGCGCTAGTATTAATCCCCGTTGTATTCTACCTTGTAAAGAAGATTCTCGTAGAAGCGGAGAAGAGAACGAGTAGGGGAGAATAAACATTTTTTAAAACTTCCATACATCCTTGGAAATAAATGTAACACATGTTTTCTAGACCATTCACAACGTAAAACTCTAAAAACCTAAGATATAATGCCCCATGGATGATCCTGGGGCGTGAAGTCCACACCTCCCCTATGTCTGATGTTCGATGGGATTTCCAAACGCGTTCAGGAAGCCGACCTCTCGCAAGGGCTTACGGGGTTTTGGCTCGGGTGATTCGTCCGGCCAACCAATCGACAGCAGTACTACTGGGATCTTTTCGGATGGAAGTTTCAATATTTCCTGAACCCGCTTCCTCACTTCATCGCTCAATAATCCATGCCAGCAAGTGCCGAGACCCATTGCGTGAGCCGCGAACATAATGTACATTGATGCTGCAACACAATCCTGCACGTAAGACGTTGGAGATTCTTTAGAGTCGCAGGCTACGACAACTCCAGCAGGCGCCTCAGATATGGGTTGCCTCCAAGCATATACTGAGGCAATCCGGGATTTGACCTCGTGATCCGTTATTAGAATGAAGGACCACGGCTGCTTGTTCCTAGCGCTTGGAGCGTACCTTGCAATATCGAGAATTTTGGTGAGCATCTCCAGTGGAACCGGCTCCGGCCTGTATCTTCTAACACTCCTCCTAGTTAGTATGAATTGAATCAATTCATCCCTATCCATTAAATCCCCACTTATTAATTAATGTGTGGAAGCCTTGATAAATGGCGGCGTGGCGTTGACGAGTGCATTAGCGGGCTTTCAATCATCGATGTGAATCTCGATATAGTGGATTAGAAAGGCATAGGTTATGCTTGTACAGGGTTATAGCTTATAAAAGCGGGTTTATTACCTACATACACGTATGATTTATTGGGGATAAAGTATGCCTGTAAGGGTTATGACTAAGGAAGCCCTTCTAAACGCGTTCGGAGGAGAGTCAATGGCCCACATGAGGTATTTGATCTTCGCCGAGATAGCCGAGAGGGAGGGATATGCGAACGTCGCAAGATTATTCAAGGCTATAGCGTATGCAGAGCTCGTTCACGCGAGAAACCATTACAGCGTGCTGAGGGAGTATAAAGAGCCTGCGCCAGTTTATTCTGGGACGCCCATCGGACCCGGCAACACCTCGAAGAATCTTGAACTAGCATATATGGGAGAGGAGCACGAGGTAAACGAGATGTACCCTGTCTACTTGGAGATAGCGAGGTTCCAGAGTGAGAGCCAAGCCGTCAGAAGCTTTCACTTCGCATTAGAAGCCGAGAAAATACACGCCAAGCTCTACAGGGAGGCTAAGAACTACGTGGATAAGGGGCAGGACTGGCCTCTCCAAGGGAAGGTTTGGATCTGCCCGGTCTGCGGTCATACTCACGTAGGGATCGAGCCCCCTGAGAGATGCCCCGTCTGCGGAGCATCCAGGGACAAGTATCAAGGATTTTAACTCTCTCTGCATTGAAAAACCCGCTTTTTCAACACCTCTCATCTTACACGGGGCAGTGGGAGAACTTGTAGTGATATGGGCAGAAGGAGCAGTTGGGAGTGTTGCCCCAGCAATCCGCTTCCGTGCTCAAGGTGTAGCTACACCAGCCTCTCAGGTTGCAATCGAGGCATGAGGGCATCTGATTAAACGATAGTTTGAAGAACATTTTCGAATTCCTCCTCCATATATCGAGGAGGCTCTCGGCCAATGCATCCCCGATTAAATACTCTCTCACACTCCTCTTAGTTTCCTCTATCACAACATCCCATGAATACGCTAGAAACATGCAGGGAGAGACCTTGCCGTCTGCCCTGACAAATAGGGCTCGGTTCGCTGCGAAGGGACACTGCCTTGAAGTATACGAGTTGAGAGCTGGAAGCCACAACCTTATGTTTGTATTGAACAGTTTCAAAACTATGGAATCCATGACTCCCCTAAGCTGTGCTACGCAAGAGGGTTCGTTAATGCAGTCAATTCCTGGCACGCCGCCTGGGTAGTGAACGTAAAGGCTCAAGTAAACCTCCTGGATTCCAACCCCAGCAGCATAGTCAATGAGCCTCGATATCTGATCCACGTTGAGCCTTGTAATCGTGAAAATCGCCTTTACAACGGGCTTTGCAGTGCGCAATTCCTTCTTGAGCTCGGATATCTTGGCAATAATCCTTGAAACTCTAGAAAGATCTCCCAGTCTTCTTATTCTTTCATAAAGCGAGATGTCGACAGCGTCGACGCTCACGTAGAGCTCGTCCACGCCGATCCTCACTAGGTCCTCAACGATCCCCTCTATGAGCATTCCGTTGGTGTTCAACACCACGTTAAGGTTTTTCTCCTTAGCGTACTTTAACATGTCAACTATATGGGGATTTACCGTCGGCTCTCCCCAACCCGTGAAAACGAGCTTGACTACTCCGCTGTCGACCGAGTTGTCGACAATCCTTTTGAAATCCCCGAGATCCATGTTCCTTAACACCAGATTGCTGGACGCGTTCCTGAAGCAATGGATGCATTCGAGGTTGCATCTTGTTGAGGCTTCGACTACGATCTCCCTTGGCCGCGAATCCCCGCTTAGAGTAAAGAGCCAATCCCCCGTATTAACGGTAAGTGACAACTCTCTGAGCACCATCCCTTCAACTATCGTGTTCTAGAAGGTTTTGAGGGGAAAAAACGAAATCTAAGCTGGAAGCAACCCTTCCTCTTCAAGCCTGTCTGCGACCCATTTCAGGCCTAGCTCCTCGAGTTTAGCCCTAGTCGGCCTACCCCTGATCCATCCTCTCGCACTGTAATATTCAGGTAGCATCTCCCTTATCCTTGCCACATGACCCTTGCTGGGACCCTCGGGCATTGGTTCCTCGAGCAATCTCTTTGGAAGCGTATCATATTCCTCCCCGTCGCCGAAGGATAAAGCGTTGAATGCTCTCTCCATGTTGTATATTCTCTCACCTATTGTGTTGAACTCCTCTGGAGTTATCTCCCAGCCAGTCACTGCCGATACCTGCTCGGACAGAACATCCGTGTAGTAAGCGAAAGTCGCAAACTTGCACACGATCATGGAGTCTATTGTGGCGAACGCGTCCTGCATCTCTTTCACGAGCTTGCCCTTTCCCTCCGTCGAGAACCTGTCAACCTTCACGGGGACCCCGAGTATCTCGGGCGAGATCAGGTACGCTCTTAAATGACATCCTCCCCTATTACTAGTCGCGTAAGCTAGCGCGTGTCCTTGAATACCCCTGGGATCGTACGCTGGAAGCTCCTGGTTCCTTACAACCATGGCGAGCTCTGGTGCCCCGTACTTGGCTGCGAGTCTAGCCGATCCCTCGGCTATATCGTCGCCGATGCCTGAGCGGTAAGCTGTCCTCCAAACGAGCTCTACGAGTGCCTCGCCACTGCCCCACTCCGCCTTCAAGCCCCTCAGCTTTTCCTGGGGGATCTTACCTTTCTCGACAAGCTCTAGGAAGGTGCCGATAACGTGTCCCATTGTGATGGTGTCAACGCCTAATTCATTGCACAGGTAGTTCGCCTTGGAGACGGCCGCTAAGTCGGAAGTGCCTGTTTGCGCCCCGAGAGCCCACACCGTTTCATACTCTGGACCGCCTCCCTCTCCAGTGAACGGGGGTTTCGAAACCTTAGTGTACCTGGCGCAACCTATTGGACAGCCCCAGCATATCTCCTCCTTCTGCTTATTCCAATCCATGATCTCCTTTGCGATCGTCTCCCCGCTGATCTTCTCCGCCTCGGGGAAGACTCCCGTCTGGAAGTTCCTAGTGGGAAAGACGCCGTGTGCATTGATGATGTTGACGAGCACCGCCGTACCGAATTTCGGCAATCCCTCACTGGTCACAGGGGATTTCCTGATCAACTCCATTGACTTCTTAACGGTTTCCTTGAACAACTCCTCCTTCGCTACTTGCGGCTTCATGCGACCTCTGACGGCAATGGCCTTAAGCCTCTTGCTACCCCAAACTGCTCCATGCCCTCCCCTTCCCGCTGCCCTGCTCTTGTCGTTTATTATACATGCGAATCTGACAAGCCTTTCACCTGCCGGCCCTATGCAAGCTACTTTGACATGGCTCGCCTCATCCCTGCCGATCACCGGTGAGAGCTCCTCCTTGATTGCATCTGTGGTGTCGTATGTATCACGCCCCCACAGGTGGGATGCGTCTCTTATCTCGGCTTTTCCATCGTTGATCCACAGGTAGACCGGTCTCTCGGCCCTTCCCTCGATGATGATCATGTCGAATCCCGCGAACTTCAGCTCTGGGCCAAACTTCCCGCCGCTCTGAGCATCGTGAATAGTGTTCGTCAACGGGGCTTTCGTAATCGAAGCCCATCTACCGCTCGTGGGGATCCCTGCCACACCCGTCACCGGGCCGGTTGCAACTATCGCCTTGTTCGCCGGGCTGAGCGGGTCTACTCTCGGATTGACCTCTCTCAACATGTAGTAGACTCCGAGCCCCCTGCCTCCAAGCATTTTCCTCAGGATGCTCTCCTGGGGGAGCGGCTCAACGTACAGCTTCTCCTTCCACAGGTCGACGCGCAGAATTCTTCCCATATATCCTCCTACGGGCACCTATAACACCGATCAATATTTAGCCTATGAGATTATATAAAGATTTTTCCCACAGAAAACCCTCTAATCCCGAGCACTCAGATATAAATCAGTGTATTCCACAAGATCTTGATTGAGGGTGGTCTTTGAAAAAGATTATCGTCAAGCTGATATCGATATATGCGGAGAAACTTGGGAAGGAGAGGATAGTGGAGCTTGAAGACAATGCGACGATCGAAGACTTAGAGAAGCTCATAACGAAGTGGCTTGGGGAGGTTGGTTTAACGGTTAAACCAGTATTATTCGTGAACTACAGGTTTCCCCGTGAGAAACAGTTTCTGGAAGACGGTGATGAAATATTAGTGATGCCTCCGTTCGCCGGAGGATGAGGTGTATCCGGAAAACTGGGGAATTTGATCCCTGAAACCAGGCTTCAGCTAGCCTTTTAGATTGAACCGGCCCTGAGTCTTCTTCACTTCGACAATGTAGTCTGAGAAGGCTTTGGCAAAGTCATCGACGCTGATGACGGGTCCTCCATCAGCTCCAGAGATAGGGGAGTTTGAAGGATTCAGAGCAGGATATATCTTGAGCCTCTCCGACAGCCTCTCCTCCATTGTGGACTGGGTCTCGTCAGCATATAATACTCCAATCGGGATCTTGTCCCAAGGCTCCAGGGCTTTTTGAACCGCCCTCAACAGCTTCGCCTCCCTCTCCTCCGGTGTCCTTACGACGGGATCCCAGCCCGGGTCTGACTCTAGTTTGTAGATCCGGGCCTTGTAGTACTCCGGCGTCAAGATGTCGTTAAAGGTTACGCATGGTTGGAGTACATCTATGATGGCTGAGCCCTTGTGTTCCACAGCCTTCTTTATGAGGGTTTTCAAGTGTTCACCTTCGAAAGCATAGCCCCTTGCAACAAAAGTATACCCAGCGGCTAAGGCGAGCATTAACGGATTTACCGCTGCCTGAAGGTTCGGCCTCGGAATCCCCTTGGTCTTAGAGCCGAGTGGAAGCGTGGGCGATGCTTGCCCCTTAGTTAATCCGTAAACCCCGTTGTTGTGAAGTATTACGACTATGTCGAGGTTCCTCCTCCCCAGGGCTACGAAGTGCCCCGCACCAATGCCGAGGAGGTCGCCGTCTCCCCCGTGAACTACTACTGTGAGCTCGGGTCTAGCCAGCTTGATCCCCATTGCAAAAGGTATGGCCCTCCCGTGGAGGGTGTGAACCCCATTGACGTTTACGAAATGCGGGGTTTTACCTGAGCATCCTATTCCGGAGACCACAACGGTCTTCGAGGGATCCACCCCTAGCTCCTCTAGAGACCTGATCAACGCTGTGAGGATGCCGTAGTTTCCACAGCCGGGACACCAGTCCGGCCAAACAGTACTCTTGAAGCTCCAGCGGTCAGGCACCGAGACTCACCTCGGCTCTCTCAGTCCTACCGCTCAGTAGTGATTGAACCGCCTCTGTTAGCTCGTTGAGGTAGATAGGTCTACCGGTGTATTTTGATATCTTCTTCCCTACCCGAACCCCCGTATTCATGGCGATCAAGTCGGCTATGCTGACCCCGTAGCTGTGTTCAACAGCTATGATCTTGTCAGGGTCGAGTCCACGCACCAGCCTCGTGAACTCTTCAGTTGGGAATGGCCACATGAGCCTTAAGTTCACGTACATTCCCCTAAGGCCTCTTGAGCTGAGCTGCTCGATGGCTTCTATAGCGACTCCTTTCACGAAGCCCCAGCCCACTAATGCGTAGTCCGGGCTCTCGTGACCGTGGACGGTAAGCTTGAACGAGGATGGAATTTCCATGTTTATCAGCTTCAACTTCTCAATCCTCTTAGAATACATTCTCGCCCTGTTCTCCGGGTCCTCGGATATGTGTCCGAGCTCATCGTGTTCATCGCCCGTATACCACATGACCGTATCCTTAGCCCCGAGGGGAAGCCTGGGCGAAATTGTCGATGAAAGGTCAAACCTCTTATACCCCGGCCCTTCAGCGCCCCTCATCCCTCTCTCTAACTTGACCAAAGAGAAGTCGGGAAGAGTCTCCGTGACTATTGAGTTAGCGAGAAACTTGTCAAGCAAGTGTATGACAGGCACCTGGTATTTCTCAGCGATGTTGAAAGCCTCCGCCGCATCGTATAAAGCTTCCTTGTGATCTCCAGATGCTAGAACAACCCTCGCGAACTCGCCGTGCCCCGAGAACAATGCGTTAAACAAGTCGCTCTGACCCCCTCTCGTCGGTAATCCAGTGCTCGGACCCCCTCTTTGATAATACGTTATCACTACTGGTGTTTCGTTGTTTCCGGCCCACCCTATTCCTTCAATCATGAGGTCGAAGCCCGGGCCGCTGGTCGCAGTGGAGCTCCTAGCGCCGGTTAACGATGCGCCTATTACCGAGGCAATCGCAGCGATCTCATCCTCGGCCTGCAACACCAGGATGGGTCCTACCGGGCCCTTGCCTGAATCCAACACTTCATACTTCTCCAACATAATGCTCTCATCTGCTGCCGGGGTTATCGGGTAGTAGCTTTGAAACCTGACTCCCCCGATGATCTTTCCCATCGCCACCGTCTCGTTCCCAGTTACAACCATGATCCTCTCAGCGTTCATTGAAGGGTCCTCTAGCTTAACAATCCCTCTGTAATCCTTCACCATCTCGCCGACAAGTTGCGCGACGAACATGTTCTGCTCGAGAAGATCCTTCCTGGCTCCAAACCTTCTCCGAACAGCATACTCCAGGTCCTCGGGATCGAGCCCCATAACGACCGTAAGGGCGGAGCCGAGAATTGAGCTTGAAAACCTGGAGGCTTGCTTAGCATTGAGCTTGAACCTCTCAGATAGGGCCCTGAATATTTTCACCGAGTCTATTGGAATCGGCAATACGGACCTAGAGCTCGCCAGGTAGCTTATCAACGAGTCGGTGTCGCCGCGGACACCTAGAGAAGAGAGCTGGCTCATTATCCTCTTTCTCGTCACATCCTCAACGCTCGGTACATCGGATAGCTGTTTTGCCTTAATGCTCGTATCGTAGATTAGATAACCTCCATCCCCAATATCGTTGAAATGCGTGAACAAGGTCTCCGCGTCGGAGGCGACTAAGACCTCGACTGGAAGCTTGAGAGACCTCGGCCGCCGAGCCGAGGATACTCGCATATGTATGTAGCTATGCCTTCCAACGATATTAGAGTAGTACTCTCGATCCGCGATCACGCCGTACCCTGCCCGCGCAAGAGAAAGCGTTAGAATCCACATCGCAGTCTCCAATCCAGAGCCCTGGGGACCCCCAAGTATCAGGCTTAACTCAGTCCGGCGCACCGCTCTCACCTCAATCTGCTGAGTAAGCCTCTTCAGCTACTCCATCATCAATTATGATTTTCGAAGAAACCAGGTGCTTCCCTAAATGCTGAGCCAATTCCTCCTCACTGCTCAACACCCTTCCACACGTAACACAGAATAACCATCCATTCTTTTCCAACTCCTTCTTAAGCTCGTCAACGCTTGCCCTCCTGAAGCTGCCGCAAGCCTCGATGATGCCCAGTGAAGCTTCATTATTGATCCTGCAGTAGCCGAGAAGAGGGTAGGCTGAATTGGGCTCGAAGTACACGCATTGAGCGCATTCTCTATGATTCTTCAGCTCCAAGCCCCAGACACCCCCTCCAGCGGTGTGCTTCCTCCAAATAAACTGCTGAGTTGTCGCTTAGACTTGAAAAGGCTTGCGAGAGTGGTTTGGATAGGATGCGAGATGTAATTAGACACTTTTCCACCAATTTAAACTGTGTTCACTCATGGTAATAAATAATTAACAGTCTCGTTTAAAAAATAATCTGCTAGAGTATAAACACCCTTAACATCTCCCGGATAAGGTGTTGGGTAAAAAATTATTGAATAGTATAACCTCCATCGACAATTATTAACTGCCCAGTTATGAATCCAGCTCTCTCAGTGGTAAGGAACGCTACTGCCTCGGCAATATCGGCTGGAATCCCGAGTCTTCCAACAGGTATCGATCTCTTAAAGGACTCCAACACCTCCCCAGTCAAACCCTTCAACGTTCCCGGTGTTTCAACCGGCCCGGGGGCAACCGCGTTCACCGTTATATTGAACCTTGCCAGTTCAAGAGCGAGGGCTCTCGTGAAGCCCAATATTGCCGCTTTAGACGCACAGTAATGGGTTAGCCCTGGAAAGCCCACTACCGTCCCCGCGATCGATGAAACGTTAACTATTCTCCCATAATTGTTCCTGACCATTATGGGTGCAACCGTTCTCGTGAAATAGAAAACCCCTTTCACATTAACGTTCATAACTTTGTCCCATTCATCCTCAGTCATCTCAAGGAAGGGTTTGAAAGGATATATCCCAGCATTATTGACCAGTATGTCGATTCTACCCAACTCACCGACAACCATGTTTACTGCCTTCTCCACGTCGTGCTTATTGGACACGTCCCCTCTTACGGCCATCGCCCTTAAGCCTTGAGCCTTAAGCTCCTTGGCAGTTTCGAAGACTTTTTCCGAGAGGTCGAACAGGACGGTGTAGGCCCCTTCTCTCGAGAGTTTAACAGCAATCTCCCTTCCAATACCCATCGCGGCCCCGGTAACTATTGCGACCTTTCCCTCATGACTCATTCTTCCACATAGTGAATTCTTGCTTCAAGGTGCTATATTTATTACTCTCGCGCGAGCTACTTAATAAAACGCGGGATCATATTATCTTTCAACAGTAGAGAGGTTTGACATGCCTAGAGGCGGCCCATGGAGGTGCAGGAGGAAAATTACCTCCTGTTCCACGAGAGGAGAAGAATTCATGTACATACCCGTTAAAGCAGTCATGGGGGTTGAACCATCTAGTGTCATCGAGATTTACGACTACGAGTTAGAGGCGCTGAAGCTTGTCCACTTGGATGGATTATCGACGGATGAAGCAGCGCTGAGAATGGGGGTTTCAAAAGCAACTTTCTGGAGGATTCTTGAATCATGCAGGTGGAAGCTAGCCAAGGCGTTCTCCGAGAAGAGGCCTTTAAAACTGGTTTCAGAAACCATCGAGAACGGTCCTGGCCCCGGAGGATAGTTTTAAAAGGATTTGAAACATATTTCAGAATTGTGAGAGCCATGGGCTGGAGGAACCACTACCCTTATAGCACTGTATGGTCGGGCTTTGGACCGTGGAGCTGGATACCGCCTCAACTGAGGCCGGGGCACAGGCATGGAGGAGGCTGGTGCAGACTCCGCTATCCAGAGTTGCTTCGATATCCCAATAGCGTCTTCGAGAGAGAGCTTGAGTTGAAATATCTCGAATCCTTGAAGAATAGTTTAACTGAATATTTGAAGTTCATCGATAAGAGAATAGATGAGATTAGATCCCGTATGCAATAGAGGACCCTTGGAAGGTTGAGCGGTGAGGAGTCTTGAAAATAGGGGTTCCAGTAGTTAAAGTGCAAGAAGACTATTACGTGAACCCTCATTTCGGGAGATCACGCTTCTTCGCCATCGTCGAGTCGATGAAAGATGGCTACTCAATCAAGGAGGTCGTTGAAAACCCGAGCGCGAGCCATGAACATGGGAGAGGGGACGCAGTGGTCAGCATTCTCCATCAGAAGGGAGTTGAAGCAGTATTAGTAGCTGGGCTGGGGCCTGGGGCTTTCGCGAGGCTCAGAACGCTGGGGATGAAAATCTACGCAGTCCCCAAGGCGGGGGAGGGGCTGGTTCGCCTCAAGGATGCGCTGGAAATGTTTTCTAAAGGAGCCCTCCGAGAGGCGGAGGGACCGGTCGAACACTAGGGCTGGAGTAGGCGGGCCTGCTAATCTCTAATGGATGTAATCCCAAGTATTTTTCATCCAGAGTCTCGTTCAAAGGAGTTCATGTAAGGACGCGTGATGAGCTACTCCAAGCTTGAGCCGGGAGGAGCGTGATCCAGCTCCTCGGGGTAGGGTTTGATGAACCTCTGTTCCGCGAGATACTTGTTGCCGAATCTGTAGATGAAACCGCGGAAGTAGGCCAGGAGGGTATTCAAACTCTCTCCCCCATCTCTGTATTTTTCAATAAGCGTTAACACGAATCTCCTCTCCTCAGGATTCAACTCCCTTTTCACATGCCCGTATATGTGGGTGAAGACGTTTACGTAGGAGCGCCTAGAGGGTTCCCTCCTCAGCGCTTCAACGAATAAGCTCCTGTAAGCCGCTGCTAGCTCGCTGGGGTTGCTTAATGATCTATCGGCAATTAAGCGTCCAAGCTTCTTGAGGATTGATGGATTGTGCAACATCAACAAGTACTTATACCTCCTGTGAAAATCTACGAGGTCCTCGACTCCTCTCAAGCCGTCGATCGTCACGCGGAGATCTGCGAGCGCGTAGATCCTCGTGAGAAACAGCCTCCTAACACCGTAGCTCAACAACCTCTTCTCGCTTTCAACAGGTATCCACCGAGAACTAGTTCTAAGAATGCTCGTGAACAATCCATCGCTCTTCCTCAACACTCTCCTCCCTGCTCCATACACTTTAGCATCTCCCACTCCGCAGGAGGGGCTCCCAGCCTTCAATAAGGCACCGTCAACGACGAGTTTTTCGAGAAACCTGGTTGAAAACTCCCTCATCCTCGATGCCAGCTTCTCCCCCGTGACAGTGTCTACCAGCTCAACCACTCCCCCATCCTCGAATAGGACCACGGGGTTTCTGGGAACCCCAAGACCTATCGACACCTCCGGGCAAACAGGGACGACTTCGACGTGCTTTTTAAGCTCCTCTGCGAATGCATCGAATATGATGTTCCCATCATGCCTTACGGGCCTTATCCCCAAGCACTCACTGTATAAGATCCTCGGCCTCGCGAAAAGGATCATGGATTCACCAGCATTTCAAATATATTATCCATGGCCCAAGATTTAAGCCCGAGGATAATGGAACGTTTCGCGGCGACTGAACTAATAACCCATTGAAAACGGTCCAAATCGCGATTACAGTTTCAAAGACGTGCTATTGGAGAGGCTGCACGTAGTCTCGAAGATTGCATGCTATTAGCAGGGCTGACTAAGCGCCGGGGGCGGGATTTGAACCCGCGCGGGCTGGATGCCCACTGGCTCTCAAGGCCAGCCCCTTAGACCGCTCGGGCACCCCGGCTCATTATTATGGTTCTAAGTATAGGAGAATATAACCTTTTTTACTCTTAGCCTCTACTACTCGGTATGTCTCCCGTGCTTTCTCGGATAGGTACGACCCGCCTCTCGCTAGCACGAACTGTGCGAAACCCTTCGGGGAGAGATGCTTCCGCGCGTTTAAGACTATGTCTTCCACGATCCTCATGCCTGCTGAGAGCGGGGGGTTCGAATATATTGCATCGAACACCATGTTTTTAACGGGCTCGTAGCGGTCGCCCAGTAGAACTACCGTGTTATCGGAGACCCCGTTCAACTCCGCGTTGTACGAGGCTGTTTCAACAGCCAGGGGGTTTACGTCGGTCATATATACTTTCAGCCTAGGGTTCAACTTCGCGACCACTACTCCTATAACCCCGTAGCCGCATCCAACGTCCAACACTACTCCTTCATCAGGGGTTTTAATGTTCTCCAAGAGGAGTCTCGTGCCCTCGTCGACCTGGGAGCCCGAGAACAAGCTCTTGTAGGACAGAAACTCGAACGTGTGACCGTGTATCGTGAACGGTATTAGGACTTTTTCGCCTTTTCTAGCCGGCTTGAAGTAGTGCATTAATCACTCCTTTCCACTAGTCTTCCAATACCTAGGGTAGACGCCGGCGGGCATTAAAACCCTCTTTGTCTTGGCTACAATTCCTCTCTCCATACTGGCTATTTCACCCGCCCTCCTCAAGGCCTTGGCCAAAGCGACGAGCTCGCCCTTCAACGTGAATATGGCCACTGTAGAACCGGGTTCAACGTTATCAGTGAGCCTTGCAACACCTGGGGCCGCGAGGCTCGCTCCGTGAGCTATTGCGTCGACTGCGAGGTCGTTCACAATAATCTTGGGCAAGTGGGCTACTGCTGTCTCAACGGGGAGGATTATCTTCCTCAGCAACCTCTCATCACCCTCGGCCCGCCACAAGTATAGAGCATCGCTGACGTCCTGGAGTTTAACGAGGGTTTCGTCCTCCCTGTAGGGTCCCGTCCTAGTCCTCCTCAACTCTCTCATGTGAGCGCCGATCCCAAGGTACAGGCCCATATCGTGTGCGAGCTTCCTCATGTAGGTGCCGGGGTCGCATGAGACTCTAATGAGCACGAACTTATCCCTAACGTCGAGAAGCCTTATCTCGTGCACCCTCCTAGTTCTCAGGACTCTCTTCACGCTGGACCTTAACGGAGGCCTCTGATAAATCTCCCCTGTGAAGTACTTTAATGCGTCTTCAAGCCTCTTCAAGTCAACTTCTTCATGCAACTGCACGACCATGACGTACTCCTTGACGGAATGGACCACGTTGCCGATGACCTTAGTGCTATTGTCCAAGCCTACTGGGAGTACGCCGGTCACCTTGGGGTTTCCCCGCCCCGCAGGGCTCTAGGGTACCCCCGTGACCGGCCTTGTCAAGGTTGAATAGTTTCTTAACCCATGCAACGACCTCGTGGCTTGTTGGGCCCGGGGGTTTGTCCAGATTTATCACGCCGTACGATATGTGCTCGCGGATGTCCCTATCGTATGGGAGCTTCCCGTATGCTGGATCCGTCTCGACATCCCTCACTACTATCCACTTGTTAGAGTATCCTGCTCTACGAGTAATATGGTCTATGAACTCGACTCCTCTATCAACGAGGCTCATAAAACACGTACACCTTTAAACAAAATATTCGGTTTAACGCTTATATAGGAGAGAGCTTGGGCTTTACGACCTGGGTCATGAAGTCGGTTAGTCCCGACGCCCCTATCGCCTTCAAAACATCCTCGTCGCCTGCCCCCTTGGGGATGTTTATAATCTTGTCGGTTGGCTCGATATGTTTTATGTTGGTCTTCCTCCTTCTGACGCCGGTTAGGGATTTGGGCCCTGTGATGATTACGAAGTTCTCGTCTACGATATCCACTACTACACACTTTCTACCTGCTTCGCGCCCAGCGACTTTAACACAGATCCTACCTATCTCGATGGCCGGCATAGGTAAACACCTCTATATATCTTTTATCGTTTAACCGCGATCCCCCTTTAAAACCTTATCTATTACCGTCTTAATGATCTGGAATGCTTCCTCGACCCCGATCAGCTTCGTGTTTACAACTACGTCGAATATCGATAGATCATCGAGGTCTATCCCGTAGAACTCCATGAACCTCTTCTTCTGCGCGTTCTCCCTCACGATCGTCTCCCTATATGCTTTCTCCAGCGGGATGTTATCCCTCCCCGCTATCCGAAGGATTCTAAGGGAGACCGGGGCGGTTACCAGTATTCTAACATCCATCATGTCTGAGACTATCCAGGCTGATAGATGCCCATCCAAGACAATGTTGTCTTCCCTTGCAACCTCCATGGTTTTCCTATCTATCTCCAAGTCTATCCTAGGGTCCTTTACAGCGAGGAGGCTGAGCTCCTCGAGGGATAAGCCCTTCGACCTCGCGTAATCCCTGAATATCTCTCCGGCTGAAAAATACTTCAGCCCATAGTGTTGCGCTATCTTCTTCGCCTGAGTTGTCTTACCGCTTCCCGGGGGGCCGCTTATCGCTATTCTAACCATTCCAGCATCACTCTCCGCTTTAGCAGCCAATGCTCTTTGAAGAAGTCAATGCTATTTAGGGGTAAAATAGGATTGAATATTACGTTGGATTTATGCTTAAAGCCTTACCGCCTCCCGTAGTCCCCTAGCCAAGCACTCTGGGCAGACGGTTCCTCCGAACATTCTCTCAGGTCTCTTCTCGGTCTTGGCCAGCTTCGCCATACCTGATGGTCTCAGGGATGGAACGCCGTTCAACGGCTTACCGCATACGGAGCACTTGGCGACTCCAGGCCTCCTCTTCTCGTAGTGAACTACTACTCTCCCTGAAGGGGTTCTAATGCTTGTTCTCCTCCAGCTCCTGGATCTAAGCATTGGTCGAGGCATGGTTTCACCGTGAGCAGTTGTAACCCATGGATTCACAATAACGTAAGGATTTCTTAAATTTTATGCCGCGGACTCCCCGCTCGCCAACCTGATCTTCTTGTTGACGAAGTGAAGCGGTAGGGTGAACGCGAGGATGGATATGAAGCTTATGTGAGTGGTGAACCCTCCCTCCTCCAATGGAATCGACAGCAAGGGTATTGCCACGGGTATCTTAACCCACTCGGCTCCCGCGCGGGAGGCCGCGAGCATGACTACGTAAAGCATTACGACGTACATGCTGACAAATACTGTGAACTGTGTTATGAAGAGGGCCAGCACCCTCCTCCTAGCGGTCTTAACCATGAGCCTGTACCTTCTTATCCTTCTAACATCCCCCTTGCTTCTAGGAGTATCAGGGATCTGCACGCTCCTATACACCTCGACGGCTTCCTTAAAATAGTCCAGCCTCTTGACTAAGCCAATGATGAATCCGATGCCCATGGAGAAGAGAACGCTCACTATGATAACTACGGTGATGATCATGCCTACTCTCCAATCAGCCGCTTAAGGAGCGGGTAGGCCTCCAGCGTCCTCTCGTAAGCTATCATCGTGTAGTACTGCTGGACTATGCCTATTGCCAAGAGCAGCCCTGTGCCGGTTCCATAAGCTCCGAACACGTCGGCGGTGACAGCGATAAGGGCGACTATAATGCTCGACAGAACCGTCAACGGGTATATGTACTTTGCGAGCAGGCTTTCAAGTATCTTCGGGTTCCTTCTCATCCCAGGTATTTCGAAACCACTGCTAACTAGCTCCTCCGCCTGAGCAGCCGGGCTCAGACCCGAGACCTCGACCCACATCAACCCGAACATGATCGCCAGCAACACGACTAGGACTGAGTAAACGATTATGTGGACGGGGTCGGCGAACACGCTGTACAAGCCGTTGGGCGAGGCCAAGTAGTATGCAAGCCCCCCGGCGAGCCTGCCGTTTTCATCATACTTTGCAAGTAGGTCAACGGCCCAAGCCGGTAATACTCCGCCAAGGTAATTCCTGAATATGGTTGCAAAGACGAGTATGTTGGCGTAGAGGATGCCGACGAATAGTATTGGAATATTCGCAACGTACAGGAGTTTCAACGGGATCCTCGACTTGATGGTGTACATTTTCGGGGTTGAAACGGGGATCTCGATCTTCATTGCATCCAAGTACAGCAGTATGAAGATGATGACTATGGTTGCCATCAGCCCCGTTAAATCCCTCCCGCCCGGCCTGATCAAAATGTCCCCTAAGCCTCCCCCGGCCTGGACTCGCGAGATAACGTAGGGTATGAAACCAACTGGTTCAACGGTATCTGCGCCGGTTGAAACCGTGAATGGGCTGAACAGGTTCCAGAATATGGTGGTTGCAACCCCTGAGAGTATGAAGAGGGATACTCCGGAGCCTATCCCCCAGCCCTTCTGTATCATTTCATCAAGCATTATCACCATGTAGGAGGCTAGGAAGAGCTGTGCCCAAACTATCAGCCTAGTGCTCCATGAAGCACTGCACTGTAGGAAGGGGTTTCCACCGGTCGGGTACCAGTATCTGCAGGAGAGCACGTACATGGCTCCCTCGAACCCCGCTAAGAGGACTCCAAGGGTCTTCTGTGCCGCGGTGAACTTCTTGCGGTTCTCCGGGTTCGTCAAGTCCAAGTCTATGAGCTTAGCGCCTACGAGAATCTGCATTATCAAGCCAGCCGTCACGATCGGGCCTATTCCAAGCTCCATTAGAGTGCCCCTGTTTGAAGCGAATATTATCTGGACGAGGAGTATCTGCTCGGGGCCGGCTTGTTCTATGCCGTAGAGAGGGGTGTTAGCCATGATCAAGTATACTACCAGCGCTATCGCCGTCCAGAACAACCTCTCGTATAGGGAGGGCTTAGTAGTAGGCTTCGCCGCAGTGGGCATGTAATCAGCGATCTTAGCCATTATATCCAGTACTCCCATCTACGCCACCGTAGCTTCTTACTATACAGTTCTAGACTCCTTTATAATACTGATAAATTGCTTAAATATCTATTCCCCCGAGAACCTTGACGGTCGAAAGGAGCAGCGCAAACGAGATGGTTGCGAATCAAAACAAAAGGGGAAAACCTACTCTAAGACTTCGACCTTGCCGCCGGCCTCCTCTATCTTCCTCCTGGCTTCCTCGGAAACGTATTCGGCGATGACCTTGAGCTTGCCAGTAACTCTTCCTCTTCCAAGGACTTTGCTGTATCCCATTTCAACGGTGTTTAAAACCACGAGCCCGTTTTCAACGACCGCTTTCCCAGCCTCTACGAGCCCCCTAGCCATCTCGTCGAGCTCTCCGACATTGACCGCCCTGACCTCTTCTTTAACACTCCAGGGAGATGTAAACCCGTGCTTACCATACCATCTCGGAGCGTTCTTAACGATCCACAAGAACTTGTGCTTGTGCATTCCAACGGCTCCAAATCCTCCCCTGGAGCCGCTCTTCCTGTGCTGTCCAACTCTCCCCCAGCCCATTGTCCTCGTGCGACCGCGCAGTTTCCTCGACTTCTTGCTCCTCCTGACAACCATGCGACTCACCTCTAGATCATTTTCATAATTAACTCGTTAATTGCCCTCCCTCTGTAGCCGAGCTCTCCGCCACTCCCTACTGATTTCTTAATGCTCTTCTTAAACCCTCCTCTCGGAGGATGCATTCTGAAAACGGGTTTTATCAAGTGGTCGATCTCGTGTAGCCTGACCCTTCCCTCGAGCAATGCGTTTGCAAGTCCCTCAATCCCGCCTGTCACTCCGAGATCCTTCAGCTTCTCGTTAACGTACTCGTCTGTCAGCTTCCTCCCTCCCACGGTTCTCCCCCTTTTCCTCAACAGCTCGACGAGAGTCTCCCTGGATATCTCCCCCCACGTCGCCCAGTCCTTGACCACGTCCAGCATCTTCTTCAAGCCCGGTAGGTCTGACGGGTACAGGACTAAATGATACTTCTTGTGGAGCCTGAGAAGCTTCAACGTGTGCTCCACATCTGGAGGGGTGTCCGCGAGGCCCCTGAGCCTTAGTACAGCGTAAAGCTCGCCGGCCATTTAAACCACCTCAACTCTTCAACCAGTCTACTGGTGTGACGAACCTGTAAGTATTCTTTAAAGCGTTTAGGGTTGCCTTCGCGAAGTTGAGCGATGTCCTGGTTTCACCGAACGACTCAGTCCAAGCATCCCTGATGCCGGCCATCCTCAGTACAACCTTACCGATGTCGCCCGCCACGAGCCCAGTACCCTTGGGCGCGGGCTTGATGATTATCTCAACGCTCCCGCTCTTACCCGTCACGGTGAAGGGGACGCTGTGGGGTTCCCCGCACCTGCACTCCCAGCTTCCACAGCCCCTCCTTATGGGGGTTATGTTGAGCTTAGCGTTCCTAATGGCCTTCGCCAGAGCATCAGTGTACTGCTTGGCCTTTCCGGAGCCGACTCCGACAAACCCCTTCCCATCGCCCACGACTACTACGACTCTGAACTTGGTCCTCCTGCCCGCGTCAGTCATTTTCTGCACTATTCCAGCGTCTATTCTCTCGTACTTGAGGTCCGGGAGCAGGTAGTCGACGATCTCAGGCTCGAGCAAAGGCAGGTTTCTGTCGAATATTTCCTTTAAACTAGTAATCTTGCCTTCAACAACCATTTTGCCTACTCTGGTCCTGGGAACCCATCTCTCCAGTGAAGCCCTGTCAACCGCGCTCATAGCCATACGACCCCACCTCTCACCCGCACTCCTTCAAGATTCTCCCCTTCACTTCGTCGAAGTGAGCGGGTAGGTCGACGGGATTTAAACCGTTAGCAAGGTATTTTGAAAACCTCTTCTCTAATAAACCCTTCTCGCTCAACATCTTAGCGTACTCTGAAATGTGCTCTCCCCTTATCCTCTCCTCCGATGGCAGTACCTCCTCGCTCACCGGCACTTTCAAGCCGGCATCGTTGGCTGCCTTGATGGCCGCATATATGATTGCCCCCTTCCTCGACGAATGCAAGCCGATGTCGGGGGATGCTAGCTCAACGCCCTTCTTCAAAGCCCGGCAGGCTGCCAGCAGCCCGGTTAGATAAGCGGCCGGAGTATTACAGGTTCCCGCCTTCCAACCGTACTTCTTGACAAGCTCCCGGGAGTGCGCCGCCGCTATGACCACATCGCCCTCTGGCTTGGCTTCTACGATCTGTACCCAGATGTAGTTCAGCGTTTTCCTCACCACGAACCTCGGGCGTTTAGACAGTATCATAACGTAGCGCTTGTAGTAGTTTGTCTTACCCTCTCTCCTCCTTCTCCTCGGAACCTTGTACCTAGCTCCCCTTGCCATGCCGAAACACCTACTTAACCTCCTTCAATATCTTGTTCTCCCTCAAGTAGAGCTTGAGGGATGCTAAGCTCTTGAAAGCACCTCCCTTGGCCAGTCGGTAAAGCCTTCTATAAGTCCTCTTGTCTATCATGTTCTTATCCCTCAAATACCTGAGGAACCTTCTCATCCTCCTTATCCTGGCCATCCAAGCCTCCTTCTCCTCAAGCCTCGCCGTCTTAACTCCCTTACGCTTGCCATGACCCCTCCTCCTGCCCTTGCTCCTCTGAACTCTTCTCACCTTTGAGCTTACCCCGGCGATGCCGTGGACTGGCTCAACCCATATCGCTCCTTCCTTGATCAGCTTCTTTATGTCCTCCCTGGTTATGGCGGCGCTGACATCATCAGCTCTCGCTGGATCAATCCTAATTCTGGAGACGCCGACTCCCAAGACCTCCGCTGCAAGCCTCTTCTGGAGTGATAAGTCGCTCATCCGACAACACCTCCCTTAGCCTGCGGCTGAATGATTCTCGGCGGGTTTGCAACCCTGAAGCCTTTTGAAGCAGCTGCTTCATAAATCTCCATTCGCTTCCTCAACCCAACGCTACCAGCTATGTAGACTATCGTCGTAGCAGGATCCAAGGCTTCAAGCTCGCTCTTATTGTGAACTACTGCGGGCTTAAGGCCGGTGGGATGGAGTCCTCTTACGAGAGCTGGGCCCCTGTAACCTATCTTAACTATCGGCGGGAAGCCCTTCAACTGCCTCTTCATCTTGTTGTCTATTCCCTTTGGCTTCCTCCACTTAGGGTCGTTCTTAAACTTCGGCTTCTTCCACCACAAATGCCTCAGGAACTCCGGCCTATCCCTGTTCATCTCGTTTCTCAGCTTCAATAATCTCTCGAAGTCGGTGCTCATGAAGCCTCACCCTTCTCGTAAATGAATATTCCATCCGAGAAAACACGCCTATCCCTGTCGGGTATCCTCGTGGCCCTCTCAATGCTGGCAGCCGTTAAACCTACCTCCTCAATATCGACTCCCTCGACTATGACGTCGCTACCGCTCACTTTCACCTTAACTCTTCCATGTATCTTGGCAATCCTATCCGCCTTCTCACCTATGAAGTTCTTTATCCTCACGACCCCGTTCTTCTCGTCGACTACAACGGTCATGGGGAAGTGGGATGATATGATTTTGAGCTTGTAAACGTATCCTTTGGTCACACCGGTTATCATGTTTCTAATGTGGGCTGCCACCGTACCCACTAGAGCCTTCTTCTTCCTGTCGGCTAGAAATGCTTCGACAACTGCTCTGCCTTCTTCAACCCTGATTAACACGTCCCGCGCATGGGAGAAGTCCCTTGAAGTCTCCCCTTTGGGACCCTTAACTATCACCTTTGAGCCTTCAACGGTGACTGAAACCCCTTGGGGGATTTCAACGGTTTCGACCACGTGGAGTCTTTTAACCATGAGTAAACACCTCAGTAGCAATACCCTAGTAGCACGCCGCCCGTCTTCTTCTCAACGGCTTCCTTATGGGACATGACGCCCTGGGGTGTACTGACTATTAGTATTCCAATATTGTAAGCCGGCAGATACCTTTTAAGCCACTCCGGGAACTCCTCGAGCTCCCTGTAGGACACCGGGTGCCTGGGCTTCACGACCCCGATCTTGTTGATCCTGCCAAGCAACTGTACCTTGATCTTACCCCATCTACCATCATCGATATATTCGAACTCGCCGATGTATCCCTCTCTCTGCAAAACTCTCAAAACGTTTAAAACGAGCTTAGAAGCCGGCCAAAGCACTACCTCGCTCTTGGCCCTTACCTCGGCGTTGTATATCGCCGAAAGAGCGTTTGAAAGCACATCCATGACAACCATGCGCTAACACCTCCCTCTTAAGATTCAAACACCACCTTTTTAACTGTACTTCTTAAACCCTATCGTCGACGCGACCTCCCTGAAGCACTGCCTGCACAAGTATATCCCGTAGGCTTGGATGACCGCGTCCCTGGAGCCGCATCTCTGGCATTCTTGTACTCCGCGACCATACTTGTATGTTTTCGGGGGTTTAAACTTGCCCATGCCTACTCACCCACTATTTCAACTCCGAACTCATTCCTCAGGAAAACCATTGCCTCCAGCTTGTTCACGCGGTGCCTCCTCGGAACCCTCTTCTTCCTGCAACGCTTCCTCCTCATAATCCTGTAACCGGGCCTCTCAATGGTTATTGCAACGTCCATTCCGAAAACACCTATCTCTGGGTCATACCTTACCCCTGGAATGTGGATGTGCTCCTTAATGCCGACGCTCACGTTACCGTAGTCGTCGAAGTAGGATGCCTTCAACCTGTAGCCGAGGGTTTCGAAGACTTTCCGCAGGAAGCTACGGGCCTTCTCGCCTCTCAACGTCACGATGGCCGCGATATTCTCGCCTTTCCTGATGTTGAAGTCTTTAATGGTCTTCTTTGCCCTCCTCGGAACCGGCTTGGCTCCAGTTATCTCCTCGAGAACCTTGAGGGCCTTGGGAAGCTTATCTGTCTCAGCTCCCAAGCCAATGTTCACTGTAACCTTGCTTATCCTGGGCTTGAGCATTGGATTAGTGCTCCATTTCTCAACGATCTTCTTTTCAACATCCGGCGACAAAAGGACCGACATCACCAAGCACCCTCAGGCAGCTTTATCAACGGCTTCTCCAAGCCTATCGGGAAGATGTAGTCAAGGCTCGTCTGGAATCTCGCACCCGACTTGTCCTCGATGGTCACGATACTCCTGTGCCTCCTCATGCCCCTGTGGATGGAGACTATCTTACCGACTCTGCCGACGTTTCTACCACCCGAGATTATGGCGATCACTCCCTCCTTCAACGGTATGTAGTTCAGGACCTCTTGTCCTGGAACACTGATCTGTAGCACTCCAAGCGTGTCGTAGACGTCCTCGACCGGGTTTCGAGGATCATTCACCCTGATCAATATGTTCCTTCCGTCGTGAAGGTTCAGCTGAATGTGCCCGTCCTTAACGGTTGTCTTATCCTCGATTCTAGCGAGCTTAAATGACGCTTCATCCTTGTCTATCTTCACAAGGTCCAGGACTTTGGAGGGGACTGGCACAACCCTGTAGTACTCGTTCGCGCCGACGACTTCGATAACATCCATCATTCCAACAGGGAACTTGTAGTTCCTCCTGACTTTACCATCGATCTTAAAGTAGCCCTCCGCTATGAGCCTCCGGGCCTCCTTACCCGTCTTAGCGAGCCTTAGAACGTCCCTGACGATCAGCAGCAACGGGATGGACCTGGCTACTGCGTGGGGCCCCGGGCTCGGCTTTACCGCCCACTTGTACTCCTTCCTGAGTATCGGCCAATACCTTGGAGCCGCGATTGATTTTAAATGCCTGCTGCCGCCCATACTGCCCATTCTCACTCACCCTTCTTCTCCTGCTCCTCGGGAGCCTTAACCCTCCGCCTCTCAATTACCTCCAGGCGGAGCTTATCGCTTAAGTCCAGCTTAGTGATCACGACCTTGCTCGGGTGAATTGGGACGTAAACAGGGGTTCCATCCGCCTTCTTCCTCTGAACCCCTTCAACATGTATCCGCGTCCTCTTCAAGTCGACCCTCACCACCTTACCCTCATGCCCCGTGAAGTCTCCCCTAACCACGAGCACAGTATCCCCCTTCCTCACTGGTAGCCTTTTAACCCCGTACTTTTCAACCAGCTCATCGCTGAGCGGCGCCGTCAAAAGCTTCCTCCTCAAGTGAAGAGGCATTTCAGCCAGGGCTTTCCTCTGCTTCCCGGGTTTGCGAGACGTTGTAACGGACATTTTAACACCCCCTATATTATCATTGAAGCCAGGTTAGCTATCTGAGGCCATCTCTCAGCGGCCTCTCTAGCTATGGGTCCCCTTATCTCGCTTCCCTTTGGCGTACCCTCTGGAGTGAGTATCACTACAGCGTTGTCCTCGAAAGCTATCCAGGTTCCGTCGGCTCTCTTGTACGGTCTCCTCTGCCTAACGACTATTGCTTTGAAGATCTGCTTCCTCATCTCGGGTATTCCCTTCTTAACGCTGACGACGACTAAGTCGCCGACGCCTGCAGGGGGTACCCTTCTAAGCCTTCCATGATAGCCTGGAACGCCGACGATCATGACTTCCTTGGCTCCGCTGTTATCGGCGACTTTAGCAACGGTTTGAACCTGCAGCCCGGTGTTAATCCTCCTTCTGGAGAAGGCCGGCTTACCCGCTACCGCTCTCTTCGCACCCATTACACAACACCCGCCTTCTTAACTACTCCCAGCACGACGAATGAAACAGTCTTAGCCAAGGGCCTGGTCTCCCCTATGACTACCACGTCTCCCTCTCCCACCTCAATGCATGGCGGGAGGTGAGCGTGTATGTGCTTCTTCCTCTTCTCATACCTCATGTACTTCTTCACATAGTGGAGGTAGTCGTGCCTCACGACGACCATTCCGTGAGCCTTCCTCTTACTTACAACTCCAGTCAGCACTACTCCTCTAACCTTCACGTGTCCGTGCCAGGGGCACTTCGGGTCTTCACAGCTCCTCTCCGGAGGGTTGATCCCCTCTAAACCTATATTGTTGACCTGGCTCCTGCTCATGTAAACCTACCTCAAAACCATTTTAACACGATCCCATGGTCTACCCAATAACTTAAACCCTTTAATAATCACGTTTTCACCACTCGGAAGAGTAAACATGAAAACACCGTTTTCCTTGAAAACCCTAATCCTACGGGAGCCGTCGCTGAGCACGAGGGTTTTAAGGGTCTCATCGACTACTTCCCCCTGAAAACCCTTAATAGACGGGTCCGGGTACTCGAGGATCCTGGCTTTCAACCCGATGAGTTCATGGTATAGTAGATTACTGCTTCTCCTCTTCAACAACACCGCCCTCCTTCTCCTCTTTCACAACCCTACCGGCTTCCTCGCGCATCACTGTGAGGATCCTTGCAATATCCCTTCTAACGTTCCTTATTCTAGCAGTGTTAGTGAGCGTTCCAAGCTTGGACTGAAGCCTCAGCTTAACAAGCTCGAGCCTGAGCTCGTTAAGCTTAACCATCCTCTCCTCAGGGCTCATCTTCCTTATCTCGTCAGCCTTCAACTCCACCACCCTCCACGGGCGACTCCTGCTCCCCTGCCGCCGGGGCTTGCTTCAAAGCCTCCGGTTTAACGGATTTTATCTCCACGTGGTCTGGGAGCCTTATCCCCGGCTTAACGATCAATACCTCTACACCGTATATACCGGGCTTCAACAGGGCTCTCGCGACGGCCCTGTCGACGATGTATTCGACGGGTTCTCCAGCCTTGTATATCTTTCCAACCCTCATCTTCTCGTAAGTAGCCCTCTCGCCTCTCAGCTTACCGCTGATGATGATCTCGGCGCCCACTGCGCCAGCATCCATTATCCTCTTCAGCATTCCCATCATGACCCTCCTGAAGGGTATCTCCTTCTCGAGGGCCCTGACGATCCTGAACGCGACCACTCTCGCGTTCAAGTCGGGATCCATTACCGGCGAGACGGTTATGTTCACGTTCTCCAGCCCGAAGCGAGTCTGCAGTATGGTCGTCAACTTCTTTATTACGCTTCCTCCGCGCCCGATCAGTCTCCCAGGGTACTCAGCGTATACCACCACCCTGTGCCCCGTGGGAGTCCTGAATACTTCAACGCCGGCGTACCCAGCGTCTTTGAAATAGTTCGCTAGGAACTCGTCTATCATGAGCTTCTTCAAACCATATGAGAGAAAGTAGGATTTAACCCTTGGACCAACCATCCTAGCCCACCTCTCTGACCACTACCTCCACGTTGCTTAGCCTCCTGTACTTGGGAGTGGCCCTGCCGAAAGCCCTGGGCATGTACCTTTTAATAGTCATCCCCTTGTGAGCAGCTATGTGGATTATGACGAGCTTGTCCTTATCCAACCCCTTGTTCTCGGCGTTGGCTTCAACATTCCTCAATACCTCCAGCATGTACCTGGCGCCCTTAACCGGGTACCTGCCTATGGGCCATTTAAACCTGTCCGCAAGCCCCCTCTTATGGCTCAGCTTCCCCGTATATCTTCTGAAGGGCACCGCTTGCTTCATCTTCAAAACGTCCTCGAGAAACCTTATCGCGTCCTGGAGCTTCATGCCCTTCAGGGTGTAGGCTATCTCCCTCATATACTTTATTGAAACAGGGATATCGATTCTAGCCGCCTTAGCAATCTTCGACTCATCCATGAAGCTAACGGAGTAGTGCCATGTGGGCATGATACCACCTACTTAGCCAGCGCTACGAACCTGCTGCTACGAGTAGCCTTCAAACCCGGTTCTCCGTGAGTAACCTTCTTCGTGGTTATGCTGAACTCGCCGAGGTAGTGCCCAATCATCTCCGGCGATATCTTGACTGGAATGAACTCCTTGCCGTTGTACACCGCGATGGTTAAACCAATCATCTCGGGGAGGATGACCATGTCCCTCACGTGAGTCTTAATGACGCCCTTCTTGGCGAGCTCGGGGTTGCTGCGGACCCTTCTAATCCTGGCTAGAAGCCTGATCTGGGCCCTAGTTAGACCCCTTTTCAAGCTCCTCCTCTGCCTCGAGGAGAGCAGGTTGATTAAATCGTCCATCGGCATGTTCAGTAGCTCCTCGAGGCTGTAGCCTCTGTATTTAAACTTCCTCCATTCAACCGGCATGTCCTGCAAGCTCAGCGTCAACCCTGTTCACCTAGCGCGTAAGCATTGTGTTAACTAAATCTAAGCTAGACTGTATTTTAAACATTTAATTTCCTTTTTAAAATCTTTGGTATCTTCTCAGGGCTCGGCACTGTTTCAACCAGGCAGCCAGCCCTCTTCATCAAGTCCACTACTTTCTCATCGGTTCGAGAGGGGGCAAAAACTATTATCCTCAGCCCCTTAGCCGCGATGTTCCCGGCTTCGATCCACGGGTCAACGTCTTGAACCGTCTGCTGGAGGTCGCTGAACAAGACAATGGTGTTCGAACCCGTTCTAACGCAGAACCTGTAGGCCTCCCTGAGGGCGCTGGATATGTTAGTGTATCCTTTGAAGCCGTGGCGGAACAGGTTCTCCAAGTACCTTACCACTAGCTTCTGCGACTTCGAACCAGGCCCCTTGTAGACCGTCGGCTTCTCGGAGAATATTACGACTCCGCTTAGAACCGGGGATATGGAGGCCAGGGAGAGGATCGACCATAGGGAGAACCTCGACATGCTCCCGCTGACGTCAACGACTCCGACCACCCTGGCTCTCCTCTCCCTCCTCCTGTATAGGATGGTGTCGTCCATTCTGACGCGCCTATACATGGTCTTCCTGACATCAACCCTCCCCTTCACGGTCGAAGGCTTCAGCTCAGCCCTCCTTCCCCTGCTGGACCACGCCCTGTTGAGGATCGCGCATCCTATTTCAACCGCTCTCTTGAGGACGCCGGGCTCTAGCTCGAGCCTGCCTTGGAGGGACGCGTGCTCCCAGACCTTGTAGGATAGGGCTTCAACGGATTCGGCAGGGTTCTGCCTAGCGATCGCTGTTAAAAGCTTCTTGGAGTCCCGGGAGACCAGCCCCTCGTAAACCCTTCTGAGCCCCGGCTCCAGGGAGTCGGGGTCAACCTTACCGGCTAAGTACAGGGAGTAGTCGAGGTATGATGGATCCCTTGTAAGCAGGAACGATATATAGTTCATCAAGGCCTTCCCGAGGAGCGATTTAGACCGCGACGGCTCCCTCAATCTCTCAGGGTTTCCAACGCCGGCGAGCGTAAAGGCCCCTAGGTCCTTGAGGAGGCCCGCGTGCTGGTCGCTCCTGTATATCTTGTCAACTATCCTCCACCTGTCCCTGAGCGGGAGCTCCTCTAGCCTTTCAACGAGCCTGGAGTACTCCTCCCTGGTCAACGATCCCGTGTTAATGAAGGGTAGCGCGTAGGGTGGGATGGCCTCTCTTTTAATCCTGCTGGAGACCTTGCTCACGATCTTCTCGATCCTCCTGTACTCATCGAAGCTCATTGGCCAGCCCGAGCTCAACCTCGACGCGACCTCTTGGTCTATCCTCCTGTCGATGCTGGGGTTTCTACCGTAGAACCTGCTCGCGAACTCTATTATCTCGCTCTTTGACATCTTCTCGAGCATGCTCCCGGATACTATCTTTCCCCATAGGGAGCTAGGTATCTCGCCGAGGTACTTGTTGATGTCCCTAGCCGTGATAGAGCCCCTGTTGCCCACGCTCTTCAACCTCTCAGCGTCGACGATGAACCCGCCGCTCTTATGCCTCCTTATCACGCCCGTCTTCCTATACCATATGTACTCCATGACCTCCTGCGGGGTTGAATCCCTGCTCAATATGTCCGACACCCTAAGGGTCTTAAGCCTCGAGAGCTTTGCTTGAAAGGAGTGGTTTACGCTGAAAGAAGCCAGGGACTCCTCGCTGGGCTTCTCCGGCGGTTTAATGCCGAGGGCCCGCTTAACAGCCTCCTTATACTCCTCCAAACCCCCCTTGTCCTTGAGAATGGCTTCAAGCGTTATGCACAGCTTCACGTACAGGAGCATTTTATCCACGGGTAGCCCGGTGTAGCCCGTCTCCCTGAAGGCTGTTGAAACCTGTTCATCGATCCTTTTGACGAGCTCCCTCTTCAGCGAGTCGGGGTTCTCGCTAACGCAGGACCTCATTAATCAGATCCTCGTCCTCGGGATTTTTATACAGCGTTGAAAAACCAGCCTGCTTCAACTCCTCATCTCCGACCCTGCTCTTCCCTCTCGCCTCGGCGAGCAGGGCCGCCATGGTGAGCCAGGTGACGGTGTCCGATATCCCGGGCTTATAGTTCGCCTTATCCCTGAGGTGATTGACTATCGAAATGGCCTTGAGCACGGCTTCGTCGCTGAGCTTCTCTACGAGGCCTCCGAGCTTCAGCCTGACGATCTCGTATTCCTCCTCGACACTGGGGTACTTGAACTCTATTCTCACAACCCTCCTCAGGAAGGCGTCGCTCAACTCCCCCTGCGCGATGTCCAAGGGGTTGCTGGTCAAGATGACCTGGAAGTCATCGCTCGGCTGGGAGTAGACCTTCCTCAACTCGGGGATCACTATCCTCCTCTTATCTATTATGTCGAGCAACATGTTCTGGAATTCCTCGCTACTCCTCCTTATCTCGTCGATCAATACTCCAGTACCCATGATTAAAGCCGCGAGCAGGGGTCTCGGGACGAAGCTTTCCTCGTTGAACCCCTTCGCCATGGCCATTGCAGGGTGGAAGTCGCCTATCACCCTGTACTCGTCGTAGTTCTCGCTACATGGAAGAATGAAGGGTGATTTGCCCGACCACAGGAATAGGACTGCTTCCCCTATCTCGGTCTTCCCCGTCCCCGGCGGACCCTCGAATAAGACCGGCCTGTTGTTCATGAAGGAGGCAATGGTTAAGTAGACCACGTGGGGCTTGACGACGAGCTTGAACTCCCTCCTCAGCGAGTCGATCATTTCCTCAGGGTCTCTCACTCTCTCCCTCTTCTTGACGACAGGGTCGTATGTTTCGAAAACCTTCTTCACCACGGGGTCTTCGCGGGGATTGGAAGCGGGCATTTGGAGAAACCTTAATCACATGAATGATGATGTGTAACGCCAATATATACTAAAAAGCGAGAAGGAGGGGCTAGCCCTTCCTCCTCCCGGTCCTCCGAGCCGCTATGTGGCCAACCTTCCTGCCCGGAGGAGTCATCTTCGATACTGTTGAAGGCCTCCCAACGTGCTGGTGGCTTCCGCCGCCGTGCGGGTGGAAAGCCGCGTTCATTGCTACGCCCCTGACCCTGGGCCACCATCTAGACTTAGCGCTCCACTTGTAGTGGGCTGCTCCAGCCTTGAGCAAAGGCTTCTCGAGCCTTCCGCCTCCCGCAACCACTCCGACCGTGGCTCTCGCCTCGTTCGGAACCTCGATTATCTTGCCGCTTGGAAGCTGGACCTGGGTCTTGCCTCCCGCCCTGCCCACTATGATAGCGTATGTTCCGCTGGCTCTGACGAACCTGCCCCCGTCGCCCGGGTTCTTCTCGATATTGCATACCTGCGTGCCCTCGGGTATTGCTCCTATCGGGAGGATGTTCCCGTGGACGGGTTTAGCCGACGGACCCATCTCTACGACTTGCCCCTTGTACATCCCCTCGACCGCTGGAGTGTAGAAGACCAGCCCGTTCTCGAGCTCTATCTCAGCCAACGGCACCCATCTCCCGGGGTCGTGGACGAAGTCTGACACCACGCCCTTGAACGTCTTGTCGAACGCTACCAGCGGGTATTTAGCCGGCGCAACATGTATGTGGTCGGGCGTCCTGAAGTTAGGGGATCCGCGCCCCCTTCTCTGCACTATAAGCCTCTTACCCATTCAAACCACCCCTAGATCAACCCTATCTGAGCGGCTACGTCGCTAGCCTTGTACTCCGGGGCTAGCTTCACGTAGGCCTTCTTCTCCCCCTTAGTGGTTATCATGGTTCTGACTTTTTCAACTTTAACGTTGAACAGCGTCTCCACGGCTTTTTTAACCTCGCTCTTTGTAGCGTTTATATCCACTATGAACGTCAGCGTGTTCTGCTTGTCTATCATGCCGAGCGCCTTCTCGCTCTGAACAGGCCTCACAATGATCTTGTAGAGCCTCTCCACGTCGCTGCTCACAGGAACACCACCTCGAACTTCCCGGCTACCTCCTCTAAAGCCTTCTTTGAGAAAACAGTCAGTCTCCCGGGGACGCCTCCGGGCGCTAGATGCAGCACGCTGAGGTTTCCAGGGGTCGCGATGTCTACGCCCGGGAGGTTTCTCACCGCCCTTGCCAGCGGTTTATCGTAGCCTGTGAGGACGAATAGAATGCTCTTGGGCTCAACGTACCTCCTACCCCTCATCTTCCCCCTGCCAGCCCTTATGCGAATCCCCTGCTGGCTCCTCACGACATCATCCCATAGGCCGAGCTTGATGAGCCACTCCCTAGCCTGCTTGGAGTTCTCTATCCTCTCCTCGACCTCGTCGTCGACGACGATCGGTACTGCCTCAGCGCTGAAGACGTGGCCGCGGGCTTTAACCAGCTCGAGCCTCGAAGCAGCGGCGAGCGCGGAGGCTATCGCTTGAACCCTCTCCTTCTTGTTCACCTCCTCGTGGATCTTCTCCTCGGGAGTCGGCGGGAAGGCCGCGTGGCCCTTCCTAGCGCTCACTACGAACCTCGCTGTTCCGTTCGGGAGTCTTGGAACCCTGGCTATTCCGTAGCCTACTCCCCAGTACTTGGCTGTCGTCCTCCTACCGGCCATCGGGTCCCTGCCCTTTGGCTGAAGCATCGCCGTGAAGGCTGAGAGGAACGCCCTTCTTATCAAGTCCTTCCTAACCGGTAGCTGGAACACCGGGGGGAGGGCTATGCTCTCGACTGCTTCGCCGTCGATGTTGAATACCTTAACGGTTAATCCTTCAACCTCTCTCGGAGCCATCAGAGTCCAGGTCATGGATCCCACCTAAGCACCCTGCTTGCTCTCTAAGCTCAAATACGTGATCTTGGGCGCCTCCAAAGGTATCCAGCTGGGCGGCCTAACCGGGTGCCTCAGTATCAAGAGCCTCTTCGAAGGGCCGAAGACCGTGCCCTTGACCATTAAGTAGGGGCCGTAGACGAGGCCGTAGCCGAGGAAGCCTCCGCTCGGGGTTGCCTCGAGCCCGTTCTCGCCTATCTTCAAGACCCGCTTGTTGTAGTCTGTCCTCCTGTGGAAGCCCATTTGGCCAGCCTGCGGGGGCTCGCTCATCGTCCCGAACGCAGGGCTTCTCGACCCTATCTTCCTGCTACCCTTCCTGTGCTTATGCCACCTCGGCAGCTCCTTGACGCCGAACCTCTTCACAACGCCCTGGAACCCCTTGCCCTTGGTCACGCCTATCACGTCGATGAACTGTCCCTCGGTGAACACGTCGCGCGCCGTCACCAAGCCTCCCAGGATTGCTTCGCCGTACTTAACTACCTCATCGACTCCTCCGCCGCCTATCTTTACTTCAATTATCTCCGGTTTCTTCTTGCCGAAGCCCGAGAGCACGGGTATTGTGGAGGCTATCGCCCTGACTTCGACGACGTCGCCGGTGAACACCTTCTTGAAAGCCTCCTCCCAGTTCGTCTCTACGAACTTGAACCCGTATGCGCCGCTGGGGTCCGGCTTGACGAGCCCGTGGTTAAGCTTCCTCAGCCCCAGTAGATACTTTCTAACGACGCCGTCAGCGCTCTCCGTCAGCAGTGGATTGCCGCTGTAGTATTGCTCGTAAGCCTTCTTAACGGCTTCAACAGGGCTCCTCCAGGCCTCGCCCAGCGAGACGAGGCCGCCTTGCTCCCCGAAACCGTAAGCACGTAAACCAAGGATAACGATGGGCGGGGCATCGAGTATCGTGACGGGTGTGAAAACCTCCTTCCCGGTAAAGGGGGTGTGGGGTTTATCCTCGACTATTAAGGCGTGAGTCATTCCGGCCTTGTAGGCGGCGAAGCCGAGGAGCGTTGGCTTCGAAGACAGTCCGCGCTTCTCAGCCTCCTTCCCATGCTTCTCCAACGCCAGCTCAGCCCATGTCTTGCTGGGCCAGGTCCTGACGCGCGGAGTCATCTCCTCCGCTCTCTTCCTCGGCCTCACGCCAAGGCTTCCGTGTCTCGGCGCGTGCAGCTTTCTATGGCCCATTAGCTTCCACCTTCATGGATGGATTATTATACCAGGTTTTAAAGCATATTGTTCAATCTAATTCCTCAAAGCCCTTTTAATCTTAAAGCATAATTCACCAATCCCAGAGTTATTATTAAAGCCTCCTCCGTCCTCACGGTCTTGACCAGCTGCCCCGGCACAGTGTTCCAGACCTCTCCGAGCTCCCCGATCCCCTCCGCCCTAGCCATTTCGTGAAGCCCCCTCCTAGGGGAGCCGAACACTATTAGAACCCTCTCATGCATCCCCAGCGCGAGGAGGTCGTCGACCCCGGGCACCCGCCCATACCTGCTGGTCGCTATGATCTTGAAGCCCGCGCTGTCCTCGTATACTTGCTTCAAGCTGTTCTTGAAGACAAGGCGGGGACCCCTGTAGAACTCCTTGTCCAAGCACTCGACGACCCCGGACTCCGGGCTTGAAACCCTGACCACGCTGAAGCCCTCGCGGCAGTCTCCCACCGCCTTGAAAACCCGGGAGGAGTCGACGTGGGCTTTGAAGCCTCTTTTCGACTTCGCGATGAAAGCTACTCTCTCATCCCCGGGCTCCAGCTCCCTGGGGGCGTCGAACCATGAGAGGCGTATCGGGGGGAGCATGCCGACGTGTCTGAGCAACGGGTGGATCGGCACGAGCCTCCTCCTGAGGTAGGGGGGTGTGAAGAAGAAGCTCCACTGCCTCCGTATCAGCTCAGCGTACTCCTCGTGCTCCTGCTCCCCTGTTTCGAAATCCCTGTAGAAAACAGCTGTTGAAACCCCGAATATGCTCAGCGTCCTCGCAACCTGGTGGACTCTGAGGGTTTTCAGGAGGAGGGTGGACTCGACCTGGAGGATGCTCGTGGGGATTGCTACCGAGACCTCAGTCATTCAAAACCCTATTGCTTCTCCTTAGCTTGCTTCTCGCCGGGCCTCACCTTCTCCTTGGTCATGAAGATGGTGGTCCTCTGCCTCCCGCCCATCTATAAACACCTCCTGAGCAGCCGACACTATCATAGATGTTGGAAAGGGGTTTTAAATCAAGAAGGGTTCAGCGAGAGCGGCGTTTTAACCCTCAGGAACACCGGGGCGGCTGAATCAGCGTTAACGTACAGCGCCTCCCCCACTCCAAGCCTCCTCACATGCTGCGCGTAGTCTTCGCTCAACCCGGTCGTCTTCAAGGCCCTGGCAACATACTCCTCGTCGAGGGAGCCGAAGAAAACGATGTTGGAGGCGTTCTCCAGTATCTCCCGGGGCAGGTCCCCGGGGTTCTGCGTGGCTAGGACGACGCCAACCCTCCTGCTCCGCCCCTCCTTCACCAGCTCGGCGAGGCTCCTCAGCCTGCCGACCCTCCAGGCTTCATCCACTACGATCAGGTTTCCCAGACCTCCCCTCTTTAAGAGCGCGTGCCTCAACACCCCTATGATGACTCCGGCGTAAACGTTCTGGTAGAGGAGGCTCTTGCTGCTTAGATCGATGAGGGAGTTCTCTCCGTGCAAGCCCTCTAAAGCCTCGTAGCGGCCCGGCCTGTTGAAGAGCTCGAACAAGGGGAGCAGTATGCTGCTCTCCCCTCTGTGGAGGAGGGCTGAAACCCCTGCCTTCTCAACCGGCTCCAGGGCTTCAACGATCTTGCCCGGGTCGGCGTTTAAAGCGTTTGACAGCGCGTCGGTGACTATCATCCTCCAATCCGGCTCGGTGGTGTACGGGGGCCTCTGAGCCAGGTTCACCACTATGTCGTCGGGGGTGTAGACCCTGAGGAGCTTTGGGGGCAGGTATTTGACGAGGTCTCCCTTGAAGTCCAGGGAGGTGATCCTTAACTCCTCCGCAATGGTCGCGGACTCTATCATCGCCGCCAGCAGGGTCGTCTTCCCCCTGCCCGTTGGACCTATTACTACCATGTGCTTGAACAACTGTTCAACGGGGATTAGCACCGCCCCGCCGTCCCTGAGGTCGACCCCTATGAAGACTCCCTCCAGCCCCGCGTACTTCTTCTCGAGCGGGAACGGGTGGAGGAAGCCAAGCCTCAGCGACTCGGCGACCACTGAGGGCATACGGCTCGGCTCGTCGAGGTTCAGGTCAAGCGCCAGGAGCCTTGCAAGCTCCTTCTTAGACGCCCTCTCCAGGACGAGCCCGTAGTAGTTTTTGAAGACGCTTGAAACGGCTGACTCGTGGTAGTCGAGGATTGAGCGGGCTTCCTCGAGCCGCCTCGCCCTCGCCCTGATCTTGACTACGATCACGGTTTTAGAAAGGGCCTCCCCCTTCAAAACCGCCTCGTATAGCTTGCTGAGAGTGTCGAGCCTGACCCTGTGCTTCACCCTTGAGTGCTCATCCATCGAGGATTCGAGCCTAACCCTTGTGTTGAGGATCTCGTTGACCAGCCTCCTCGTAAACCATTTAACGTCTACTTCATCCTTGACCACTCTGACCTCCGCGTTCACGGGGAGCTTGCTGATGATGGTGGCGAAAGCCTCCATGTAGCGCCTCGCCGACGCCTCCGAGAAATCCCTCACCGCGTAGTCCACGCTCCTGCAGACGAGGACTCGTGAAGCCGCTACCCGGCCGTCGCGGAGGATAGTGATGACGTCCGGGGGGTCGATCGCGACCTCCCCGTCAACCAGCCCTAGGATGCTTCTAACCTTCTCCACGATCCTCTTCAACGCCGAGCCACCGCGCTATAGCCTGGTAAGCGGTCGCCGGGGCTAGGATGAAGAGGGCTCCGGCCCAATCCCCCTCGGCTAGGCTGGCTAGAGCTGCCGCTATGGAGAGCGCTGCGAGGAGGAGGCTGGGCCTCGCTACACGCCGGCCAGGGTTCTTGCCACCCGTGGCGAGACACCCCCCAGCAGCCTGGCCAGCGCGAGGGATGCTGTGACCAGTATTCCGGTGTAGACCAGTGGGAGGATCAATAGGTCGACCATGATGAGGGAGACCGGGTAGACCAGGGACTCGGGATCCATCGCGTTGAAGTCGATCATTGATGAGATGAAGGGTTGCTCTTCGACCTGGATCCTGTCGTAGCCTTTGAACCACGATATTATCGTCAAGTTGCCCGTGCCCGGGGGCTTGTCGAATACCATCTTCTGCAGCCTCAGCCCGCTCCAGGTTAGGCTGGAGCCCGAGTCGATCCTCGAGCCGTTTAAGTATACCTCTGCTGCATCGCTTGATTGAAAGTATGCTTCAACCCTGCACGGGGTCTGCGTGGTGATCAAGACGACCGTGGCGTTTCCCTCCCTAGCCGTGCTTGAAACGTTGAAGTCGCAGTCGAAGAACAGGATCCTGTTCACGCCCAGGGATATGGCGTCGGGGACTATGAGGGTTGAGTTGACCCAGCCGTTCGCAAAGTGCTTTGAGGGGTTGAACTCCAGCATGTACTGTCTGTCGGCGAAGGTGAAGACCATTGTGTGCTGGAATGCGGGGAAGCCCCCGCTGTAGAACGTTTTCAAAACGACCCCTTTCTCGCTCACTGCGTACCTGTATATGAGCTCTCCCCTGGCGTCGTAGCCCTCCACTACTCCGAAGCCGATGCCGCCTCCGAGCCTGTCCTTGAAGACTAGGGCTACCGACTGGGTTCTGCTCTGGTCGTATGGCATGGGCGGCGTGTTGCCCGATATGGTCTCGATGAAGGCGGGCATCAGGGGGGCTCCTATGGAGAATACTATTGGGAGGGATATTAGGACTGCGCCGACGCTCCTCGTCAGCCTGAAGGGGACTGCGTGCAGCATTATGCCCATGGCTATCAGGGTCTCCCTGAGCCTGCTGAGCACTGTGCTGGTGGCGTAGAGTATGATTATGGTTGTTGAGACGGCGGTGAGCTGGCTGGTCAAGGGGCTGATAAGCCCTGTCGACACGAACGAGAGCCCCGTCCTGCTCAGGATGGCTCCAAGTATCTTCAAAACCCCCATCAGCGCGAGGAGCTCGTTGAGCCTCACCAGGACCCAGCTGGTGTAGAGGGGCCAGTCCACCCCCAGCATCGCGGCCAAGTAGTCGAGGAGTCCGAGCACGGCTCGAAAGGAGAAGGCGAGGACTGCCGAGTAGACTCCGTCGATCATCAGCGTGTTCCCCAGCTTCTTCAAGCCGTAGAGCGGTAGCGGGAGGGCTTTGATCAAGACGCCCGTGTAGTATGAGAGCGTGGAGAGGTAGAAAGCTAGGATCAAGTAGTCCATGGGGGACACGCTTTGACGATCCTTCCTCAAACCGGGGGCGGCGGGGGCATGGGCTGGTAGACTATTGAGACGATGTAGGATATCGCGGCGAACACCGTTGTCCCCATGGCCAGCCAGAACGCGGCCCAGACGGTGTCCTCTATCATTCTTGCCCCTGTTTTCTTGACGCGCATGAAGGGGAGGGGCAGCCCTTTCAGGACCCAGCCAACCGCCCACGAGAGCATGAAGACTATCCATGCCAGCCCGACTATGGTGAGGGTTAGGCTTCTCACGAACTCGAGCATGTCCATGGGCTCCACCCTGAGGGTGTGGGCTCGTGTTATCCCGGCGGGTCGGGCGAAACTTACGCCTGATATATAACTGTGTTTACGATCCAGGTTTCATGAAGGGAGGGGCTTCATGCGGTGGGCTTGGCCGAGGGTGGCTAGGATATACTGGGATCCCTGGCGGAACACGCCGATAGTGAAGCCGAGGCAGGAGGAAATAGACCTCTACTACGTTGTGAGGCTGTCCGAGCCGGGGGATGCCCGCCCGGCTTTCCAGGGAGATGTGGAGAAGCTGAGGAGCGCCGTGCTCTACGAGTACGGGGATTCACGCTTGTTCTCGAGGTTCTTCGAGAACCAGTTCCTCCTCCTCAACAAGGTCCCCCACTGGGATCAGATGTGGGAGGTTGTTGCCTCGGGCAACGTGCTGGGCCAGCTCTACTACGACCCTTTCAGGGAGAAGTGGAGGTTCAGGCTGACTCACTCGGGAGCCCTCCTGGCCCTGGAGGAGGGGCTTGTCGAGCAGTACAGGGTTGACGGGCCCGTGTACGTTGGGAGGGCTGTGGGGAGTGCTGAGCTCCAAGGGGTTCAAGCCGTCATAGTGGACTCTAAGGGCAGGGTGAGGGGTCTTGCGGAGAAGTATGATGGGAGGCTGATCGTGGTTAAAACCTTCCTGGAGAAGCCCAGGCCTGTTGAGACGAGCGGGAGGGCTGTGTCGATGAGCGATGTGATACGTTTTAATGAGGAAGGGTTGAAGGCTCTCGAGGAGGCTTCGACGAGGTTTCTTGAGAAGCTGCATGGAAAGTATCGCCTGCCCATTGTCGTCTCGTACTCGGGGGGCAAGGACAGCTTGATAGCCCTGGACTTAACGGTGAGAGCACTGGGTGGAGGGGAGATGATCTTCAATGACACCGGGCTGGAGCTCCCTGAGACCCTTAGAAACGTTGAGGAGGTTTCGGAGAAGTATGGGCTGAGGCTTCACGTAGCATCAGCCGGTGATGCCTTCTGGAGGGGGGTTGAGGTGTTCGGCCCGCCTGGGAAGGACTATAGGTGGTGTTGCAAGATAGCCAAGCTGGTTCCTATAGCCAAGCTTGCGAGGGGCTTGTGGCCTAACGGGGCCTTCAACGTTGTGGGTCAGAGGGCTTTCGAGTCGCTTGACAGGGCGAAGAGCCCGAGGGTTTGGAGGAATAAGTGGATACCCCACTTGGTTACTACTTCGCCGATTCAGTACTGGAGCCAGCTTGCAGGATGGCTGTACATCTTCAAGCACGACCTACCCTTCAACAAGCTGTACTTGAAGGGTTTCGACAGGCTGGGCTGCTACCTCTGCCCGTCCAGCACTCTAGCCGAGTTCAAGGATGTTGAAGAAACCTACCCAGAGCTCTGGGAGAAGTGGAGGAGAATTCTCGAGCAGTGGAGGAGGAGTTTGAACCAGCCTGAGGAGTGGGTTAAGCTCGGCTTGTGGAGGTGGCTCACGCCGGCTACGGCTAAGAAGAGGGTTGCCAGGCATGTTCAAGGATACGTTGTCGACTGGAGGGAGGAGTATAGGAGGAGGCTTCTCGCTGGCAGGATAGGCCTGGCCCCTGTGGCGAGGAGGCTGGTTGGGGAGGAGCTGACTGTCGAGTTCAATAAGAGAGTGCTGGAGCCGTCCTACGCCGAAGTGTTCAAGCAGAATGTTGAGGGGATAGGGTACAAGTACGAGGAGGGTGCGGGCGGAGTGGTTGTTTCCTCGGCGAGCACGAGCATCGCGATAGAGGGGAGCGCAGTGACTGTTAAGCCCTTCAGGGATGGTGAAAACCTCGAAGACCTCGTCGACGTCTTGAAGATAATATATAGGATGTATGGTTGCGTTAAGTGTGGAAGCTGCATCCTGTGGATCCCGAAGGGGGCTGGCAGGCTGACCCAGCAGGGGCCGGTGCTCGCCGAGAACGTGGGCGGTGACGAGAGGAAACGCTACCTGGAGGCTTGCCCCATAAGCGACCAGCTCGTCGAGAAAATAGTAGTAGCTTTAATACTTGACAGCCCGAAAGCCTTCAAGAGGCCCTCGCGTAGAAGAGTTAAAACCAGGAGGTAGAATTCGCTCAGGACTCGGCGTGTATGCTGGACAGGTGTGGTTCAACACCACCTTCTCCTAGTCTTCAGCCAAGAATCCACCTTCACGAATAACACGCTTATCGATAACATCTTTCAATTTTTCTCTATTGTTTCCCCTGGTTTAAATTTGAACAAGTATATAGCAACGGCATAATGCTTTCAATTTTTCTCTATTGTTTCGCTGTGGGATAAGCTTAAGAATGATGAAAGCGAAGCGTTAGCTTTCAATTTTTCTCTATTGTTTCTTAACTACAGTGCTTGATAACTGTGTTATTAACGTTACAATCTTTCAATTTTTCTCTATTGTTTCCCTTATTTTTGCCGTACTCGTATCCCGCAATACCTCCTATTACTTTCAATTTTTCTCTATTGTTTCCCTCCATCAGCTGGCTCTCAACGAAAAACGTGTTTTCACTTTCAATTTTTCTCTATTGTTTCGGGACGTTGGACAATATTACCGTAAACCCCGAGGAAACGAGCTTTCAATTTTTCTCTATTGTTTCAAGGGAGGGCACTATGAGAGTGTTGCTCAGAGCAGCGATGGGCTTTCAATTTTTCTCTATTGTTTCAAGCTTAAGTAACTATGGGCGTCCATACTTAGAAAGCAAGGCTTTCAATTTTTCTCTATTGTTTCTTATTCTTCTGTGTGAGGAAAGTAAAGCAAAAGGGAAATTCGTGGAACTTTCAATTTTTCTCTATTGTTTCAAACACGTGGGTGAAACGCTGGACTTAGACCACTTGGACTTTCAATTTTTCTCTATTGTTTCAATTTGTGGTAAGCATGAAGCATGCTAGGTTATTTGTATATTCTTTCAATTTTTCTCTATTGTTTCCTTATGCTATGATTATCCTTAATAGTGCTGAAAAAATTATCCTTTCAATTTTTCTCTATTGTTTCATGAGCTTGCCGAAGCCAATGCTCGACTTGCCCCCGATGAACTTTCAATTTTTCTCTATTGTTTCTTTTTGTGTTTTTCTTGAAAAAATGGGGGGTCTTAGACACACTTTCAATTTTTCTCTATTGTTTCGGCAAGCGTTAGGTTTATAAGCGTGGAGTTCATACTTATTAGCTTCCGATTTTTCTCTATTGTTTCCTTGCTTTCGACTTCGACAGCGAAGACCCAACCAGAGCAGTCTTTCAATTTTTCTCTATTGTTTCGCAAACCAGAGGAAGTCTGAGATGACTTTTTTCTTGAGCATCTTTCAATTTTTCTCTATTGTTTCGCTAAGGCTCTTCGGAGCAAGCTACTCCAACCAAATGATACTTTCAATTTTTCTCTATTGTTTCTGAACACCACGGTTATCAGGCTCCGTCTCCATATTCCAATCCTTTCAATTTTTCTCTATTGTTTCTGGCTGAAATAATGGGCTGGGAGTACAAGCCCGTTAGAATAGCCACTTTCAATTTTTCTCTATTGTTTCCAGGCTGAGTTTATCGTAAGAGACGTGAGGATCGCTGATAACACTTTCAATTTTTCTCTATTGTTTCACTACGCGAAGATGATATTCGCAGCCAACGAGCTACCCCCTTTCAATTTTTCTCTATTGTTTCTGCGACTGCGGGTGATAGCATGGTAGACAAGGCAAAAGTCCTTTCAATTTTTCTCTATTGTTTCACAAGATCAGGATAGACTTCTACGCAGATGCTGGAACATACTTTCAATTTTTCTCTATTGTTTCTGGCATAGAGTTTAAAAATTTTATATGTGTAAAGCTAAGAACTTTCAATTTTTCTCTATTGTTTCGAGACAGAGTCAGCGTAAACAGGAAGGATGAATAGTAAAAAAACTTTCAATTTTTCTCTATTGTTTCAAGCTACTAGAGAAAATTGAAACAGAGAGGTTTGGATAGAGGAGGTGAGAGCTTTCAATTTTTCTCTATTGTTTCTCAATTTCCTCCCGCGTTGTCATATCGAATGCCTTGAACTTGTCCTTTCAATTTTTCTCTATTGTTTCCGCACTTCATGCATTCACCACAACTAACTGAAGAAGTAACTTTCAATTTTTCTCTATTGTTTCTCGCTTAGACTACGTATGATTTCCAGGGCTCGCTCCTCGCCCACTTTCAATTTTTCTCTATTGTTTCTAAGCGTTAGCAACATATTCACGGCCGTCGACAGTGAACACTTTCAATTTTTCTCTATTGTTTCGCGGTAAAAACTATATTCCCGAGTCCGAACTGCTTAAGATCTTTCAATTTTTCTCTATTGTTTCAGACTGGCGTGGTCGTTAGCGTAGGCGAGCCCCATGGATAAGCTTTCAATTTTTCTCTATTGTTTCCTTAGCAGATCCGCCGAACACTTCGACATAAGTAGTATGCTTTCAATTTTTCTCTATTGTTTCACATAATATATCTTCACGCTCATCATAGTATGCCGTAACACTTTCAATTTTTCTCTATTGTTTCCCAGTTGACAGGACGTTTAGAAGCATCGGCGGGAAAAAGACTTTCAATTTTTCTCTATTGTTTCTATGCCACGCCACCTAATACCAATACAGTTCCGATTAGATCTTTCAATTTTTCTCTATTGTTTCTTAATGAACCCATATAGGGGGGTACTTTTTGAAAACAGGCTTTCAATTTTTCTCTATTGTTTCTAAGACCTGTAGTCATCGTTATCTACCATTAACATGAGTATCTTTCAATTTTTCTCTATTGTTTCCCAGAAGCCATCGCGATACGCGGCCTGGATGTCTGTTATGTCGCTTTCAATTTTTCTCTATTGTTTCGGTGTCTCGCCTCAGGGCAGTCTGGAAGATTGAAACGTATCTTTCAATTTTTCTCTATTGTTTCGCTGGCGGGCGTGGATTGGGGCAGGGGTCAGCAGCGTATTCTTTCAATTTTTCTCTATTGTTTCGGCCGAGCTGGGCAGGTGCGAACAGCTTGAGAGCATTAGCTTTCAATTTTTCTCTATTGTTTCAACTTTTTAACATTGTCGGAAGACGCGGCTGATTGGGCAACTTTCAATTTTTCTCTATTGTTTCGTCTACAAGGTAGAATCCTGGAGCCTCTATTTCGTTTTTCACTTTCAATTTTTCTCTATTGTTTCTGTATTATCACGCCCGATCTCAGCAACACTTTCATGCCGCTCTTTCAATTTTTCTCTATTGTTTCCAAAAGCCTTATTTATAAGCCCCAACTTAGACAAAAAATACTTTCAATTTTTCTCTATTGTTTCCATTGCCCGCCATTTGTTCAAGGTTACCCCCGCGTCGTCGCTTTCAATTTTTCTCTATTGTTTCTTGTACCGGTGTACGCGAATAGCACTCATGCTGTATTCCTCTTTCAATTTTTCTCTATTGTTTCTCAATATTCATAACGAAATCCATGATCCGTCTCCGCACTATCCTTTCAATTTTTCTCTATTGTTTCTGTTTTTGGTTTTTGATTTGTTTATTTTGTTTTCCTCTATTTAAGTCTTTCCCCTGCCTCCTCTGTGGGCCCGGGTCCATGGGGTTGATGAGGGGTTGATCACCCGGGTCCGCGGCGCGGACCCGGGGGTTTTCCCGGGGCTCCCCGGGATTTTGCATAATGTTTATCCGCGGCACTCTGCGTGTTTTCTGAACTGTGTTCGTTTCCGTGACGAGAAGTGATCACTTCGTTCCTCGACGCGGCGGCGGCTTTTTCCCGGGGTTTCCCGGGATGGTGTTTCAGGTGTTTGCTAAGTATTAAAATCCCTTGTTGTTTAATATGGATTAGTGGATGGGCCCGTCGTCTAGCTTGGACTAGGATGCGGGGTTCGGGACCTGGGCTGTGCGCCGCTGGAGGCGGAACTCCCCGTGACCCGGGGTTCAAATCCCCGCGGGCCCACCTTAATTATCCAGGCTGGTTGATGGTTTTGGATGTGAGGGATACTGCGAGATACTTGGAGTCGATTGCTCCGGATTCTCCTGAAGCGCGCGAAATAATCAGCGAGGTTTACGAGAAAAGGTTTGTGAAAATCTCCTGCACGCTCGGGGAGAGAACGGTGGACGTGTGGGTTTACATGGGCCCGAGGAGCGACTACTTAATAGTGCCGAGGAGCTTCTGCAGCTGCAAGGACTTCATGATCAGGGTTGCATCCACCAGGAAGACTCTTGCCTGCAAGCACCTGGTGGGAGTGGAGCTGGCCCTGAGGCTTGGGAAGAAGAGGGACTTGGCCTTGGACGCTGACACGTGCGTTAAGATCGCCTTCGAAGTCCTCGAGAAAAACCTCTCGCCAACGCTCAGGAAAGCATTATATACTGCGCAACAGTGATAAGAGATCGTCAAGTGGTGTTTCAAATGGGGAGGAGGAAGAAGAGGAGGAAGATCCAGAAGAGAGTAGTTAGGATGCCGAGCGTGTTCCAGTGCCCAAACTGCGGCTCAGTATCCCTCTCAGTAGAGTTTTCCAAGGCAGAGGAACCGGGCTTCAAGACCGCTAGGATCAGCTGCGGGAGGTGCGGGCTGAGAGCCGAGTACCCGGGCCCAGTGCCAGACCTCTACCAAGCAGTAGATGTCTACAACAAGTTCATAGACTTGTTTGAAGAGGGGAAGATCCAAGTCAGCTTCGAGCAAGCCCCGGGTGGAGAAGCCGGGGAGGAAGGCTTCGAGGAAACAGAGGAGACGGGTGGAGAGATTGGGGAGGATTCACGAGCAGATCTCGAGTAGGATCTCGAGAGGGGAGAAGCTACACTTCACGCTAATAGACCCCGACAAGCCGTCGACCAAGGAGAGCTTGGAGAAGACGGCCAAGCTCGTGAGCGAAGCCGGGACAGACGCATTCCTCATCGGGGGAAGCCTAGGGGTGACCCCGGAGGAAGCGGGGAGAACTGCCCGCCTGCTGAAGGAGACGGGGCTCCCCGTCATAGTCTTCCCGGGCAACGTAAACTGCTTGACTCCTCACGCAGACGCGGTATTATTCATGGTTTTAATGAACTCGAACGAATCCTACTACTTGATGCAGGCCCAGGTGGTCGCAGCCCCGCTGGTCAAGAAGTACGGTCTCGAACCCCTTCCAACCGGCTACATAGTAGTATACCCGGACACGGCCGTGGGGCACATGGGCAGGGCGCAGCCCATACCCGTGGGGAAGCCGGAGATAGTCCTAGCGTACGCTCTAGCGGGCGAGATGATGGGCTTCAAGTACATCTACCTTGAGGCGGGGAGCGGGTCGCAGCAGCCGGTCCCAGCGAGCTTCCCCGCGATAGTGAAAAAACACACAAGCTTGATAACCATCGTGGGGGGAGGGATAAGGTCGCCGGAGCAGGCCAGGGAGATGGTTAAGTCGGGCGCAGACATCGTGGTCACGGGAACCATAGTCGAGAAGGACCCCGAAGCAGCCGTCAAGATCATAAGAGCTGTCAAAAGCCCGAGCTGACATATTTCTTCCTGAAAGCATCCTCCAAGTCCACGCCGACCAGGTTGGCAACGCTGAGCAGCCACGCGAGCACGTCGGCGAGCTCCTCCTCGAGCATCCTCCTGTTCATTTCGAGAAGAGCCTCGGCGAGCTCCCCCACCTCCTCGGTGAACCATGTGAAGGTTGCGAACAAACCCCTGGCTGAATCCCTCTCGAAAAACTTCTCCCTAATGAGGCTTTGAGCCTCCCTAATCTCCACTCCAGACACCACAATTATTTAAGCCCCTCTGGGATTAAATAGGAGAAGGAGGCTGAGACCCTTGAGCAGGAAGGCGAAGAAGAGGGAGGGGCCCGGGCTCCTTTCGGCAGCAGGGCTCGTGAGATTCTACGAGGAGAGCGATGTAGGAGTCAAGCTTAAACCCCACGTCCTCATAGGCGTGATGGTGGCCTTCACAATCGCCGTGATCGCTTTATCCAAGCTCGCACCTCTAGCCTAAACCCTCCTCGAACCCTGTGGCTTAATCGGAGGCCCCGTTCACACCATGCGGTTTTAAAAGAAGTGGTTAACAGTTAAAAACTAGATGAGCTTCTTCACCCACTCCCAGTTGAGCTCAACGCTCCTCTTGATATCCTCGAGGGCTTCCGGAGGAATGTTCCTGAACCTGCCCTGCATCCTAATGTATTCTTCAACAGGCTTCCTCTTCGACGGGTCCAGGTAGGGCCTGCTCGGACCCGATAGCGTCAGCCTCCTGCCCTGGTACTCGTAGAGTATCCAGAGCCCTGTTTCAACGGCGAGCCTAGCCACCTTGACAGTGTACTGGGGCTCGAACCTCCATCCCACAGGGCACGGCGCGTGGAGCTGTATGAACTTGAAGCCCCTGATGCTTCTCGCCTTCTGTAGCTTGCTGTAGAAGTCGTGGGGGTAGGCCACGCTGGCCGTCGCCACGTAGGGCACGTCGTGGGCGATCATGATCTTCGCTACATCCTTCTTCTGCTCGGTCTTCCCCGACACGGGCGTAGTGGTCGTCCAAGCCCCCCTTGGGGTTGAAGAACTCCTCTGTATTCCAGTGTTCATGTACGCCTCGTTATCGTACATGATGTATATTATGTTGTTATTCCTCTCGGCTGCACCGCTCAGGGAAGCCATGCCGATGTCGGCCGTGCCCCCGTCGCCCGCCCAGACTACGACGTTTACATCCCTCAGCCCCCTCTTCTCATAGGCTTCTGCAATCCCCGATGCCACAGAAGGGGCTGCCGCGAAGGGCACGTGCACTATGCTCGAGTTGAGTGATTGACCAGGGTAGACTCCCACCACGACCGATGAACAACACGCCGGTATGACGAACACTGTCTTCTCGCCCAGCGCGGCGCGGACGACCTTCCAGCCCATTGGAATCGGGCATCCCGAGCACGCAGCGTCTCCGGGTAGGAATGAATCCCTCATGTCGTATGGAATCGGTGGTTTCGGCCTGGCTTGAGCCATGCGATCACCTCTTCCTAAACCATTCGAAGTAAACGGGCTTCTCGCCCTTCTCGACGCTTTCAATAAACCTTTTCACGAGCTTCTCGAAGTCCTCGCTAGTGATGTTAACGCCCGCTATTCCCGCGACGATGTTGCTGAGCGCGGGAAGCTTCTCGGGGCGCTCGGCTAGGCTGGCGACGAGGTCCGCGAATATTGGACCCCAAGCCCCGAAGCTCACCGCTCTATCGAAGACTACCACGCCCTTAGACCTCCCCGCGTGCTCGAGCAAGTCCTCGCGGGGGAAGGGCCTGTAGAACCTCAGCCTCAACACCCCCACCCTGTAGCCCTCCTCCCTGAGCTTGTTGACGGCCTCCATTAAATCCCCCGACCAAGCCCCCATGGAGACCGCTAAGTAGTCGGCGTCCTCGCACCTGTAGCACTGGGTCAGCCCGCCGTAGCTCCTCCCGAACATCCTACCGTACTCCCGGTCAACCCTCTCGATGACCCTCTTAGCGCTCTCCATGGACTCCTGTATCCCGTGGAAGATATCCTCGGTCTCCTCCGGCATAGTTAAGCCTCCAACGCCTATCGGCGAGCTCCCATCTACGACGTAGGGTTGCCTGCGGGGCCCGAGCCACTCCCTCACTAGCTCCTCATCGGGGATTTCAACGGGCATGGTCGTGTGTCCCAGTATGAAGCCCTCTATGCCGACCATGACGGGCAGGTAGACCTCGGGGTCCTCGCTTATCTTGAAGGCCTGAATGGTCAGGTCGAGCGCCTCCTGATTATCCATCGCGTAGGCCATTATCCAGCCGGCATCCCTCTGATCCATGAAGTCGCTGTGGTCCGGCCAGATGTTCCACGGAGCGTTAATGGTCCTGGAGACGACGGCCATCACCATCGGTATCCTCGCCCTAGACACCCAGTGGACCACCTCGTGCATATACAGCAGTCCCTGGCTGCTCGTCGCCGTGAAAGCCCTCGCCCCGGCGAGCGCGGCGCCGTAGCACGCTGCCAGCGCTGAGTGCTCGGATTCAACTCTGATCATCGTCGAGTCGAGCTCGCCCGACTCAACCATCTCCGACAGCTTCTCTACAATGCTCGTCTGCGGGGTTATCGGGTACGCCGCTATCACTTCAGGCTTAACCAGCTTGACCGCGTAGGATATCGCGTGATTGCCTGTTAAAGCCTTCCTAACCATCCCGCGCTCACCCCGCCTCCGGAACCATTGAGATAGCCCTCATCGGGCAGACGTCGGCGCAGACTCCGCACCCCTTGCAGTACTCGTAGTCTATTGAAACCCCGGTTTCAGGCTCAACCCTTATCACGTTGACGGGACAGTATATCTCGCACTGGAAGCACCTCGTGCACTTGCCGTTGTCGACCACCGGCCTCTCGGTCCTCCACAGCCCGGTTTTACCTGCTACGCCCTTAGAGGGTGTTGTGAGAGGCAGCCTCCCGTGAACGGGCTTGACTACTTCAACCCTGTCCACTCTTCACACCTCCCTAACCAGCTTGACCTCGCGGTACGCGCGCTCCGCGGCCTGGGCGTTCACAGCCCCGGCTTTATCCCCGAAGTAGTTGACTATGGCTTTCTTGACGTTGTCGATGCTCACTATCTTGACAGCTCCTATCAGGGCCCCCAGCATAGCCGTGTTCACCACCGGCCACCCGGCTATGACCAGCTTAGACTCCTGAGCTATCCTGGTCGCATCCACTGCGTAAGCCTTGAAGCCCCCTTCACTGTTGATCTTGGAGTAGTCGATCCCCTCCCCGGGCGAGTTCACCACCAAGACCCCGTTCCTCTTCAGCTTAACCCTCCCCGCGGCCCCCGTCGCGATCAACCCGTGGTCGAAAACCACTAGGACGTCTGCGGCGTTGAACATGCCGTGCTTCAGTATTTGCCTGTCGCTGACCCTTGCGAACGCCGTGACGGGCGCGCCCCTCCTCTCCGCGCCGAAGAAGGGGAACGCCTGCCCGTTAAGCCCCTCGTACATTGATGCTTCAACGAGGATGTTGGCTGCCGTCACCGCTCCCTGACCTCCCCTACCGTAGAATATTATTTCGAGAAGCATGGATAACACCAAGCTTGATTGTATATATGAGTATATACTTTTTAAATCTATTGGGTTTGCCGCCCTTCCCAAGGGGTTTTCGGAAACCAATTTATACTTGGAGCGCGCTAATCAATCATGAAGGAGGTGTCGTCGTTGACGATATACTGGGAGAGGTGCAGCGTCTGCGGGAGGTACGAGACCGTTAGGCAGTGCACGCTCTTCAAGGACGTTCTAGTCGACATACACTGCTGCATACTGTGCGCTAAGAGAAGCGTCTGCCCAGCCCCCGCTTGGAGGATCGCCCTGCCAGAGAAGCCGCTTGCGACAGCACCTAGGTCTCGACTGAGCCTTGAAGAGGGGAGGAAGCTTATCGAAGAGTTGACAAGCCTCCTCGAGGGAGCGGGGAAAAACCAGTCTTAAGCCTACTCGGTCCTCGGGATAAGCCAGTAAATGATCGTTCCGCCCCCCGCGAGCTCGTACTCTATCCTCATAGGCTTGTCCGTGTCGAAGGAGATTGCCACCTGCTTAGCCGCTGAAATAGGCTTCAGCGTCACCTGCAGCATGTCAACGGAGTACTTCGCCTGAGCCTTCATCGACGCTGAGGACAGGTATATGAGCGGGCTTCCCTCGCTGAAGACCCCCTCATACTCCTTCTGCTGCTCCCCCGCCTTAACCACGAGCCTGCCATCCTGGAACATGAAGAGGGCTGTCTCGCCGGCTACTTTCAAATCCCCCAGCAGCTCCCTGTAGTCGTCGGAGGTCATTTTAACCGTTACCCCGAGCTCGATGTTTATCTCTGGAACCCGCTCCGGGGGCCTTGGCCTGGTCTCCAGGAGGAACGCTCTCTCAACGCCGCTCTTCTTGTCGCGGAAAACGATCTTCAAGACCGAGTTCTCCCTGTCGAGCTCCATCTCCATCGCATCGTTCCTTGTGCCCCTCCTAACCACCCTGTTCAAGTCCATGGAAGACACTACGAAGAACTCCTCGCCGTCGACGCTGTACTCGTCGAAGGCGACGCTGGGTATCTTGATGATCGTCATCATGGTCTTATCCGGGCTGGGCACTTTGACCTCAAGCGAGTCCGGGGTCGCGTAGAAGGGAGCTTCATCTATTATCTTAGCGATCGCCTGCGCGACGTACTTCATTTTCGAAGCATTAGAGTAGACTGCTTTGAACAAGCAGACACCTCTCCCTCTAGTATTATTGGAGCAGTCATTATTATAATGTTTTCAATGCTTTAATCCTTAATGTGGGCTTCATGAAGAGCATTACCGTAGTCGTAGATATTGCCCGGAGCGCGCACGTCGTCCTCGGCAGGGAGGATGCCCTGAGGCTTCTAACGGCCATCAAGGAGGCGAGAGGCTCGACCAGGGATTTAACCGAGGCGGTTAGGATAGTTGCAAGCTTCGACGAGTACTACAGCTACTCCAGGAGGAAGTTCGAAGACTACATCTTCCTCCCAAAAGACCCCAGGGAGTCCCTCGAGGGGCGGACGGTGCTCCAGAAGCTTAGGTTGATGAGGAACGGTGGAGAGAGCGTTGAAATAGTCTTCGATAGGAGGATGGATTTAAACGCCATCGTGGAGGCGTTGAAAACCATTGGCTTCGAAAAAGTCGAGGTTACTTACCAGTCCTTTTAGCCTTAGCCTTCCTCTTCGCCTTCCTAGACCCAGCCTTAGCGCCGGTTTTCCTCGACCTGCGCGGGGATCTACCCCCCTTCCCCCGCTTCGCGCGGGGAGCAGGCTTTAAATCAGCCCTCGAGGACGCCGCCTCCGCCAGCTCCTCGATGCTGGCTTCCCCTGAGAGCACTCTCCTCCACATCTTGCTGACCTCCAGCATCTGCTTCAGCAGCTCTACTTTAATCTCGACTACCTCCTTCTCCTCGACCTCCCTGACTACTTCCTCGAAACCCTCTTCCTCCTCTGAAAACATTCAATCCCACCCGGGGTTTAACTAGAGACTCCTATATGGGTTTTTGGCAATAAATACCTTGTTCAACCCTGCAACGTCGACCAGGAACTCGAAAGCACCCAGCCCCTTGAGGGCTGTTGAAACGGCAAGAGCCCTCTCGCTATCCGAAACCCCTGCCACGGATTTAACAGCGTATTCAAGGCTCTCGGGCTCGCTGGTGTTGAAGAATATCCTCAACCCCGCGTTGTTGAGGATTACTCCCGGTATGCTCCCAGCATCCTGGGAGACTACTATAAGGGTTATGCCGAACTTCCTGCTCTCCGAGAAGAGTCTAGAGAGGATTCTATCCCCTACTCCCCCTGGGAGGGCGGCCCTGACCTCGTCCACCACTATGAGTAGATCGCTCAATCTCCCACCGTACATCGCCGAGAGGATCGAGTATAAAAGGGTTTCAACTAGCAGGGTCCGGGAGAAATCGCTCGCCAGCTTGTTGAGGGAGACTACCGCCGGCTTCTCGAGCAGGGAGGGCAGGGAGACAGGGGCTTCCCTTGGAAAGTGCCTCGCCAGGACTTTAACGTAGGGGCATATCCTAGCGTACTCCTCGCCACCCCCGGCTGAATCAGCACAGGCGTGTTCGAGGTCTGTTGGAGTCGGGGGCGGCCGGGTCCACGTGGAGGGGTCGCCGGCTATAATTCCCTTCGACTCATAGGTCTTAACCAGGAGCTCCTCCAGCATGATCCTCTGAAGCGGTCCGAGCCCGAACAGGAGGGCGAGGGTTTGAGAGAACTCCTTGGCCTTGTCCAGGGGGCTCAGCCCGGAGAGGTCCAGCGGGTTCAGGAATATCTCGGACGCATCCACCGTCCTCACGTCGCCGAGGAGGCTGCCCAGGTTCGAGTATTCACCGTGCGGGTCTATTACCAGGATGGACTTCTTCACGGCTGAGAACTGCTTGATCAAGCTCCTGGCAAGGGTCGACTTACCCGCTCCCGACGCTCCGGCGATGACTGCGTGAGTGTTCATCATTGATTCAACGGGGACGGCGACCTCCCCCTCAGCCCTCCTCCAATACCAGCACGGCCTTCCCCGGGAGACCCAGTGCTGGGGGAAGCCCTTGTACTCTCCACGGGGCTCCCCGTGCTCGAGCACGGCTAGGGCCCGCCCCAGCTTGATGATCGCTCCAGAGGAGCCGGCGGGGGAGGGCGTCAGGATCCTCGCCGCGTCTACGCTTGACGCAGTGTACAGGGAGGGGATGAGCGACAGCGTGCTCAAGCCGGATATTAATCCAGCCTTCACGGCTCCAGCCGCCGAGGCCCCCGAGCCCGCTGACGCGATCCCCATTGCGACCGAAAGCCACAGCGGGGTGAGCAGGAGGATCGTTGAAACCGGCGCGGACGAGGCGTAGTATAATACTGCTACGAGCGAGAGCGAGAGGGCTGAGGCGGATAGGAGGAGGGGGGTGTAGCGGTTCTTCAACGCTCTGCCGGGATCCCTCGCCAACTCCCCCAGCAGGCGGGCGGCGCTCGCCAACTCGCCTGCCTCGGCCCGAGCGCTCAGCGGGGAGAGCCCCTTGGTGTAAGCCGCGTAAGCTACGGCCGCTGACAGCGCTCCAGCGTAGATGAACTCGGCCGGGGATGAGAACCCGGGGGATGCAAGGGCGGCGATGACCGCTGTGTTAGACGAGCTCGCGATCAGCCTTCTCGAAGCGAGGAGCACTGTGGAGAAGGACGCGGCTAATGCAAGTATCCTCGCTAGGGGAGCGTAGTAGCCGGGTATGCGCGGGGGGCTGAGCCAGCCGATTAGAATGGGGAAGGCGACGTTGAGAGCGGTGAGAGCGTAAACCCATGTCCTCCCGTTGCCGGCCAACGCTGAACCCCTTTCTCCTGCAGGCGGGGATGAGCCGGGCTCAGCCCCTACTATTATCATGAGGCTGCAACTATGATTAAAGGGTTATCCACATATTTTAGCCTGGATGAGGAGATGGCGAACAAGCTGGTCGAGTGTTTGAGAAACCTGGGATACGAGAGGCTGACGGAGCTCCAGAGGAGGAGCTTCGAGAGCATTGCTTTGAGGAGGGAGTCGACCCTTATAATCGCCCCCACGGGGAGCGGGAAGACCGAGGCCGCCGTGATACCTGTGCTCTTCTCGATACTCAGGGACGGGCTTAAGCCAATATCATGCGTGTACATCACTCCTTTGAGGGCTTTGAACAGGGATATAGAGAGGAGGCTGAGGAGCCTCGCCGAGTGCTTCGGGCTTAAGATCTCCCTGAAGCACGGAGATACCCCGGAGAGGGTTCGGAGGGAGATACTTGAGGACCCGCCCCATGTTCTCGTGACGACGCCGGAGAACTTCAACTACATCCTCATAAACGAGAAGCTGGCTCCCAGGCTGGAAAACCTCTGGTTCATAGTCTTCGACGAGTTCCACGAGCTCTTGGAGAGCAAGAGGGGGTTGCTCGCCTTCACCACGGCATACCTCTTGGAGAGGAAGCTGGGGAGGAGGCTTGTGAAGATAGCGTTGTCTGCAACGCTGTCAAGCCTCGACAAGGCTAGGGAGATAGTCGGGCTCGGGGAAACGGCCAGCGTCGTGGAGGATTCAACCCTTAAGAAGATGAGCTTGAAGGTTGAAATCCCCGAGTGCAACAGCGAGCTGTGCCGAGGGGTGCGCGGGCTCCTCGGAGATGAAAGGCAGGCGGCTAGGATGGCGAGAATAATCGAGCTGATGATGGAGCACCGCGGAGTCCTGGTCTTCGTGAACACCCGGTCGCTCGCGGAACGCCTCGGCTCCCTGTTGAAGACGATCCCGGGGAGGCTCGGCCTCGGCGGCGTCCACGTGGAGGTTCACCACGGGAGCCTTTCCAGGAGCCACAGGGAGAGCGTTGAGGCATCGTTCAAGAAGGGCGAGGTTAGAGCGCTGGTCGCCACGTCCAGCATGGAGCTTGGAATAGACATCGGCCACGTGGACCTGGTGATACAGTACCTCTCGCCGCGCCAGGCCGCTAGGCTTGTTCAAAGGGTTGGGAGGAGCGGCCACCGGCTGAAGGGTGAGTCCAAGGGCGTGGTTTTGAGCATGGACAACCTGATACACTACCTCGAGGCGCTGGTCATAGCTAGGAGGGCTTTGAACAGGCTGCTGGAGAGGGAGGAGGTCGTTTACAGCCCCCTCGATGTTCTCGCCTACGCGATGGCTGTCAACATCCTCCTCCACAGGGAGGGGTTCAGCAGGGATGAGTTCTACAGGGAGATCAGGCATCACCCCCTTTACAGGGGGCTGGAGAGGGAGGAGTACGATAAGCTTGTCGAGTACTTGATCTATACGAGGATTCTGAGGGATGAGAACGGGGTTCTCAAGCCCACCCGGAAGACGAGGATATACTTGTACAAGACCTCCATGATCCCGTCGAGCAGGGATGTCGTGGTCGTGGAGGCTTCGAGCAACAGGAGGATTGGCAGCTTGAACGAGGAGTACATCGTCCTCAACATAAACCCGGGGGATACGATCATAATGGGAGGGGAGGCGTGGCGGGTTGTAGGATACGATGACTCGGAGGCGAAGCTCTACGTTGAGAGGTCTGCGGCCGGCTTCGAAGAGGCTTTGATCCCTCATTGGGAGGGGGAGAACATACCTGTTGAGTTCGAAGTAGCGTCTGAGGTAGGGGAGTTGGTGGCGTCGCTGAGGGCGGGGGGAGGGATCCCCGGGGACTACGGGGAGCTCGCCTCGGGGGGTGTGAGGGCTGATGTGGCTGAGGGGCTCTGCGGCGGGAGGCAGGTTTGCGTCGACTACGTGGAGGAGCTCCACTCCCTGTTTATAACCGTTTACGCTGGGAGCAAGGTGAACAATCTTTTAAGGGATGTTTTGACGTGGGTTTTGAAGACAAGGCTTCCCCACATCGAGGTCGACTCCTACTCCTCCCCCTACCTCGTCGTGGTTAAGATCAAGGGCTATCACCACCCTAGGGAAGTGGTCGGCGCGGTTTTGGAGGCCTTGAAAGGGTTGAGGAGGGTTCTCGACAAGAGGGTTTTAAGGGATGTTGCCAGGAGCGGTAAGGCCCTCTACTGGAGGATATTCCAGGTTGGGCAGAGGTTCGGGGCGATAAGCCCCGGGGAGACCAGGGTTTCGAGGAGCTTTCTCGAGGCTTTCGCGGACACGGTTATCGGCGATGAAGCCTTCAGGGAGGTGCTCGTCAGGGATTACGACTTGGAGTCTGCGGAAGCTCTCGCCGACGGGATCGCTAGGGGGGAGGTGAAGGTGGAGAGCAGGTATTTCGAGAAGCTCGCCCAGGGTCACTTGGAGCTACTCGGCTACATCGAGATCCCTGTGGCCCCGTCGGTGGTAACCCTTGACCGCGAGCAGTACATGGAGAGGCTTCTCAACAGGCGCGTGAAGCTCTTGTGCATCAGGTGCGGCTTCGAGATAGGGGGAACGGTGCGCGAGCTCGCGAAAATGGAGAGCTACGTCTGCCCGAAGTGCAGGACGGCTACGCTAGCCCTCGTGAAGACGAGCGGGGAAGAGGAGAAGAAGCTGGTGAACAAGGTGAGGAAGGGAGAGAAGCTGACCGGTGAGGAGCAGGCCCTGCAGGAAGACCTCGCTAAGAGAGCAATAATGCTCTACAGGTATGGGAGGACGGCTCTCCTCGCCCTGTCCGCGAGAGGGGTTGGAACCCAGGAGGCGGCTAGAATACTCCGCAGAGTCGGCAGCGGCGGGGACTTGCTGACCGAGATCTACGAGAGCGAGAAGAAGTATTTGAAGGCTAAGAAGTACATAGACGAGAAGAACGGGGCCTAGAGCCGAGCAACCCCGTTAAAGCCCAACACCATTGAGCGCGGCAGCACCCGAGACAACTGCCACACCACATAGACTCTCCCATAAACCAGGAAACCCCACTTCCCTCGTTTCCCCGGGAAAACCGTTTTTCCACGACGCGATAAAAAGTGATCGCAATTGAACATGGATCACAACAGTGTTCAAACCCCTGCAACAATCAGGGAGAACC